>CAZSDC010000006.1:0-28594 GCA_964605515.1 uncultured Chthoniobacter sp. | reverse complement strand
GTAGCCATCGGCTTGGAGAATCTCGGTCAACTGGATAATGGCTGGCTCGTTATCCTCGACGATGAGGACGTTCCTGCCGTTGGGAACGCGGGGCAACCGTCCCGGCCGCCTGTTTGCCGCGGGAAGAACAGCAGGCGGACCCCCACAACTCTCCAATGGCAAAGCGAGCGTGAACACAGATCCTTCGCCAGGGACACTCTCCACGCCGATTTCGCCTCCGATCAGCAGCGCGTATTTCCGTGCGATCGCCAGCCCGAGTCCGGTGCCGCCGTATTTGCGGGTGTTGCTGCCATCGGCCTGGCGGAACTCGTCGAAGATATGGGGAAGCTGGTCTGCGGCGATGCCGATGCCCGTATCTGTTACCGAAAGGCGGAATGGGAGATGCGGAATGGGAGATGCGGGGACGGGCGTGAACTCCGCGGTGATCGTGACCCGGCCGCGCTCGGTGAACTTGACGGCATTGCCAACGAGGTTCTGGAGGATGTGCCGGCACTTGTCGTGATCGCTGGTGAGTAGCGGCAGATCGGCGGGCACCTCGTTGAGAAGCTCAACATGCTTTTCCATCGCCTGAGGTTCGATCATGGCGACCAGTTCACCGACCAGCTCACGAATAGAAAAGCTGCTGGCTGTGATCTCCTCGCGACCGGCCTCGATGCGGGAAAGGTCGAGAAGATTATTGATCAGCGTAAGGAGGCTTCTCCCATTGCGCTCGATAACCTCCAGGTAGCCGTGCTCCTCCTCGGGAATGCTTTTCGAGAGCCGGCGGCTCAGGACACCCGTCAGGGCGATCACGGAGTTCAGCGGTGTGCGCAGCTCGTGGCTCATGCTCGAAAGGAAGGCGCTCTTCAGCCGGTTGGCCTCGTCGAGTTCCCGCTTCTGCATTTCCAGCTCGTCGTTCTGCCGGGTCAGCTCACCGGCCTGCACCGACAGTTCCTGCTTCTGCGTGTCGAGCTCCCGGTTCTTGTTTTCGAGCCGCTGCGCGAGATTCTGGATTTTCTGGAAGGCGAGCACGCCGTTGACGCGGGCGGTCAGCACGCTCCAGATGTCGTTGACCAAGCGGATAGAAGGCGCGTCGTAGGGACGGACGCTCGCCAGCGAGATCACCGCCGCGATCGTGTTGTCGGCAAGCACCGGGATAGTCAGGATTTCGCGGGGCAGAAAGTGCCCGCTCACCGCGCCGAAAGCGAAGCGCGAATCCGCTGGGATGTCGGTGATCCTCTGGATCTGGCGCGTCGCAAGGGCCGCGCCGAGCTCGCCTTCCAGCTCCGTGGCGGAGAAGGCGGTCCTGCCGCCGGCCCCGAGCCCGATCGACTCGAAATGCTCGAAATCCGTCCCGGCTTCATTCAGGAAATACACCGCGCCTACCTGCGAGCCGGTGTGCAGGAGCAGCGCCTTGAGCATCTCTCGGCAAAACGCATGCACATCGTCCTCGCGAAGCATGATGTGAGATAGCTCGGCGGCGTTCTGCCTGATCATCATTTCTCTCTGTATCGAATCCGCCATCGCGTTGAACGAGGCGGAAAGCGCGCCAAACTCGTTGGCGGAAACAAGCTGGCTACGGGCATCCATTTTCCCCTGCCGCAACTGCGCCGCTGTGAGAGTCAGGTGCCGGAGCGGGCCGTTGATCGTTTTCAGTAGGTGCCAGACAATGAGGGCGGACAGGAACAGGATGGCGGCGGTCACGGCGACCACTTGGGCAACGAGGATGTGGTGTTGCTCTTTTACATTGCGGAAAAGCTGGCCGGCCTTGTTGAGGGCGAAGTCGTCAATTCTGGCGATATGGCCGAGCAGTTCTTCCCTCTGGCGGCCGATATCTCCCGTCGCACGGGAACGGTCGTTGGCCTCAGCAATCTTCCCCGCCCGTGCGAGGTCCAGATTCCCGTTTCGCACCGACACCCAGCGCACGAAAGCGGCGTGAGCAGCCTCGACGTCAGCGGCCGGCCCCAAATACTTTTCAAACAGAATTTGGAACTGTCGTCGGGCGTCGGCCTCGTGGATTGCGCTGGCTTGGATGGCGGCCTGCCGGTCCGCCTCATTATCGGCCAGGAGCAAATTTCCGAACTCCATGCGCATGGCAAGGACGTCGGCTTTGAGTTCCCCAATTGCACGGCGAACCGGAAAGGGATGCTCATAGATGCTTTCGGTCTGGAGCAGAAGCTGATCGGTCTGCTTCCATGCCATGACTCCGAGGGCGATGACAAGCAGCAGGATGACTCCTAGGCCGATCCGCAACTGCGTGCCGATTTTCAGGTCGCTAAGTTTCATGGGGAAACATTTGTCATTCGAAAAACCGCCGCCGGTGGCAACACGGCGCGGAATACTCTATGTGCCGACACCATCGCCCTTTCCACTTCGCCCGTCACGAAATAACCGCCGGGCGACAGCGAGCGGGCGACCTTGTCCAAAATGCGCTGCCGGGCTTCAGGCCGGTAATAGAAAAGAACGTTGCAGCAGAGGATCAGGTCAAAGCCTCCGTATATGCTGGCTGCCGGGCTCGCGGACGAACTGTCGAGCAGGTCGTGCGCGGAAAAATCCACCCGATCCCGCAGGCGGGGGACGATGGAAAAGGCGCCGCTCTGTGCGGAAAAATATTTGGTCAGGTGGCGGGCGCGAACATTGGCCACTGCTTCGGCGCTGTAAACTCCCGCCCTCGCCTTGTCGGGGTCGGACAGATCGGTGGCGAAAATTCGATACGGAACCGGCCCGGTCAATTCCTCGAGCAGCATCGCGAGCGACCAACTCTCCTGCCCGCTCGCGCAGCCGGCCGACCAGACCCGGATCTCGCCGCCGGATTTCGTTTTCTGTTCAGCAATGCCCGGCAGAACCAACTGCTCGAGCACGGCGAACGTGAGCGGATTGCGAAAAAAATCGCTGTGATCGATGCGCAGCGACTGCATAAGCATTCCCGCCTCCGAAGCGGATTTTTCCAGGCGTTCGCCGTAGGCGGCGACGGTTGTGATTCCAGACGCCGCGAGTCGTCTGGAAATCGTCGTCCGCAGAAATGCGTCATCGAAACACGAAATGTCGAGGCCATGCGATTCGGCCATCGCCCGGATGATCACATCCAAAGGCCCGATGATTTTCGATGGGTCCTGCGCTTGCACCTGTCGGCATCGTATTCGGACAGATGCGGCGGATAAAGAAAAATGCAGGGGTCCAAGGGCCGCAGCGATTACGCTTTTGCCAACGCGGCAACTTGCTCCGCGATGGAGCGAAAAACCCCGGCGGCCGCGCTTTTCGGATGCGAGGCGACAGCCGGGCGTCCGGTGTCACCGGATTGCCGCACGAGCGGTTCGATCGGGATTTCTCCCAGCAGAGGAACGCGGAGGCGTTCGGCTTCCCGGCGACCGCCACCGGTCCCGAAAATGTCGTAGCGTTTTCCGTCTCCCGGGCAGAGGAAGTGGCTCATATTTTCGACGATGCCGAGCACGGGGACATTCGTTTTTTCAAACATGGCGATGGCCTTGCGGGCATCTATGAGCGCGACCTCCTGCGGGGTCGTGACGATGATCGCACCGCTGAGGGCCACGGTCTGGACAATCGTGAGCTGAATGTCACCGGTTCCTGGCGGGAGATCGAGGATGAGAAAATCGAGGCTCCCCCAGGCGACCTGCCGGAGGAACTGTTGTGTGTAGCGGGTGACCATCGGGCCACGAAGGACAGCCGGCGAGCCATCATCGAGAAGAAATCCCATCGACATGAGCGAGACACCATAGCGCTGGATTGGGATAATGCGGTTCTCCTCGTCGGCTGTGGGGCGCTCGCTGCCGCCGAACATCAGGGCAACGCTGGGCCCGTAAATGTCGCAATCGCAGAGCCCGGTCCGGTGTCCGGCCTGCGCCAGGGCGAGTGCCAGATTGGCTGCGACGGTGGACTTTCCGACCCCCCCCTTGCCGCTGGCGACGGCGATCACGTGCCGGACCCCTTCGATTATTGCCGGGCCAACATCACCGGCGGGAGCTGCGGGGGCCTGGACATCCACCTTGACGTTCACTGTGGCGACACCCCTGGTGGCCTGAACTGCCCGGAGGGCGTCGTCCCGTATCTGGACAGCCACCTTCGGCTCATTCGTGGACACGGCGAGTTGAATTTGCACGTCCCCTCCCGAGATCCGCACCTCGCGCACGAGACCAAACGACACGATGTCACGGGAAAATCCCGGATACTTGACCGCGCGAAGCGCCTCGCGCACGTTTTCCTCATTTAGCATGCCCCTCCATACGGGCAACCGGGGATCGCCGCAAGCGAAACGGCGCGCAGAGGAATATCCGTCACAGAAACTTCCCAATTCTCCCCTTGACCAAAGCCGTGCAAATCCGACGATAGGGAGATGGAGTTTTCTGACAGGTCGCTTTTCATCAACCGGGAATTAAGCTGGCTGGAGTTCAACCAGCGGGTGTTGGACCAAGCGTTTGACGAGTCCAACCCGGTCCTGGAACGCCTGAAGTTCCTTTGTATCGTCAGCTCGAATCTGGATGAGTTTTTTGAGGTCCGCGTGGCGGGCTTGAAGCAGCAGCGGCAGACGCATTCGTCCGAGGCCGGGCCGGACGGGCTCTCTGCCAGCGAGACGCTCGCGCTGGTGAGCGAGCGCACGCGCAAGATGGTCGAGGACCAGTATCGTTGCTGGAGGGAGCGGATCATGCCCGAACTCGATGCCCAGCGCATCCGATTCCACGCGTATCCGGATGTCGCGGAACGCGAGCAAAAGCACTTTGCTCAATTCTTTGACAAGACGATCTACCCGGTTCTCACTCCAATCGCGGTGGATCCCTCGCATCCGTTCCCCCAGCTCCTGAACAAGAGCCTGAACGTCATCGTTGAGCTGGAGGGCGAGGGGCTGGAGACGGACATTGCGGTCGTCCAGGCCCCGAGAATTCTCCCCCGCGTCGTCCCGTTTTCCGAAAATAAAAATGGCGACGACTATGTGTTTTTGGGAAACATCATCCAGGAACATGTCGGGGCGCTATTCAAGGGGGTGACCGTCAAGGGGGCGCACCTCTTTCGGATCACGCGCAACAGCAACCTCTACGTCGATGAGGAGGAGGCCCGTAACCTCCTGCACGCGATCGAAGAGGAACTCCGTAAAGTGAAGCGCGGTGCCGCCGTGCGCCTCGAAGTCCAGGACGATTGCCCGGACCGCGTCGTCGACCGCCTGCTCGAAATCTTTAATTTGGAGGAGGAGGATGTCTTCCGGGTCAACGGCCCGCTGAATTTTGCCCGGCTCATGCCGCTGGCGATGCAGCTCGACCGCCCGGAACTGCGATACAAGCGGTTTTCTCCATGCACGGTTGTCTCGCTTGACACCGAGAGCGACATCTTTTTTCACATCCGCAGGGGCGATATCCTCCTTCACCACCCCTACGATAATTTCCAGACCGTGGTGGACCTGCTCGCGCAGGCCGCGGAGGATCCTGCGGTCCTCGCCATCAAGCAGACGCTCTACCGCACGAGCTCGGATTCCCCGATCGTCCAATCCCTCATCGAGGCGGCCCGCAACGGGAAGCAGGTCACGGCGGTCATCGAACTCAAAGCCCGCTTCGACGAAGCCGCCAACATCAAGTGGGCGCGCATGATGCGCGAGGCCGGGGTTGATGTCGTCTATGGAGTCTCCGGCCTCAAAACCCATGCCAAGGCAATGCTCATTATCCGCAGCGAAGGCGACGGCATCCGGCGCTACGCCCACCTTGGCACCGGCAACTACCATCCCTCAACGGCAAAAATTTACACCGACCTCAGCCTGCTTACCTGCCGCGAGGATATCACGACCGACCTCGCCGAGGCCTTCAATTGTCTCACCGGAGTCTCCAAATTTCCCGGCCTGCACCAGCTCCTCGTTGCACCCTGGTCGCTCTTCCCCTCCTTCCTCGAAATGATTGAAAACGAAATCGCGCACGCCAACGCGGGCCGTCCCTCGGGCATCTATGCCAAGGTCAACTCGCTTGTCGAGGAAGGGATCATCGAGGCTCTTTACCGCGCTTCCGCAGCCGGCGTCCCGATCAAGCTCCTCGTCCGCGGCATGTGCTCGATCCGCGTCGGCGTCCCGGGCGTCAGCGAAAATATCGAGGTCCGCAGCATTGTCGGGCGCTTCCTCGAACACAGCCGGATCTTCCGATTCGAAAACGGCGGCACACCGAAAATTTATCTCGGCAGCGCGGACTGGATGCCCCGGAATCTCTTCCGCCGGGTGGAGACGGTTTTTCCCATCGTCCAAGAACGGATGATCGAGCACGTGGAGGAAATTCTCGAATGGTTCTGGAAGGACAACATCAAGGCCAAGGTCATGCAGCCGGATGGCACATATGCGCCCCGGCAAATCGCGGAGGACGAATCACCCTTCGATGCTCAGGCCGAGTTTCTAGCCGATGCCCAACTCCGCCGGAAACGCCACACCATGGAGGTCCCCGCCCCAGTCCTCAAAACGCCGGGAAAGGATTGATCCCTCTTGGGTCTGACACCGCGGGGCTTGATTGATTACTTTAGGAACAAGCGCTCTGTCGTCGGTGGACAGCGTTGACCGGCCAGCGCTGATCCCTCCAAAAACCACGGAGTTTGCTCCATAGTTTCATGCTGAAAGTTATTCTTGATCGCGAAGTCTGCGAAGCATAGGGTGTCCTGCATGAGTGAGACTTTCGGCCAATATGTTCGCTCCTTACGCGAGGGAAGGGGAATGACACAGCGTGCTCTTTCGCAGTCAGTTGGGTTCAGGAGTTTGGCGCATTTGAGCGACATCGAGAGTGGGAAGAGGAATCCGGCGAAGGAGACTTTGCCGAAGTTTGCGAAGGCGCTCGGGGTGACGCTTGCCGATTTGGAATCTCATGACACGCGCGGACCGATTGAGGCCGCGAAGGCATTGTTCGCGAGGAAGCCGGAGATGGTTGGAGCATTTTTGAAGGTGATCGAAGCGGCGAAGAAGATGGATGCGGAGGAATTGGTTTTGAGAGTCCTGCGCAAGCCGGAGGTTTCCGGACCAGTTCCCGCACCGATCCCTGTTCCGCCGCTCGAGGCCCCCGTGGTTGCGCAGCCGGTTGCTGCGAAGCCCGAAACTCTGAAACCGGAACCCAAGCCGGCTCCGGAAAATAAGCCGACTGCGCAGCCGACCTTGTTCTGAGGGCCGGTTGTTCCGCAAGGATTGTTTCGCGGTCGTGTGTCCATGTCTTGATGGATTGTTGCGTTCGGGCAGGATGAATAAATATGAAACCAGACGAAGATCTGAAGCAGGCCACCGAGTCCATCGCCGGACATGCCGGAGTGGTGGGCGTGTTACCTCTGCCGGGACGGACGGCGTTTGAAATCGAATACGATCCCTCGAAGCTTTCGGATGACGACCTACGGCGGATTGCGGAGAAACATGTGCCCGCTCCCTCGCTCCAGAAACGCACGTTGCGCCTGGACGGAGCGGCCTGCGAAGCCTGCGCGATCCGGCTCGAACGGAAAGTGGAAAAGATCCCCGGCGTCCGCAGGGCGACCGCCACATATCTCGGGAAAATCCTGTGCCTGACATTTGACGATTCGGTTTCCGACGAATCGGCTGTCTTGCAGGGCGTGCGGGCGACCGGCGCGGACGTCCGTCCTTACGAGGCACCCAAACCCGATGAGGACGCGACGTTTTGGCAGAAGGTTCGGGCCGGGGAGCTGAACGAGGAGATTTCCTGCGCCCTCGGTTTTGTGTTTTTGATCGCCTCGCTGATCGTGCACCGCACGTTCGGTTTGGATACGACACTGACTTACGTGCTTTACGGCGGCGCGTATATTTTCTGCGGGCAGCAGGGCGTGCGTTCGGCGTTTGCGTCGCTGCGGGAAAAGGTTCTCGATGTGGACGTGCTGATGGTGCTTGCGGCGATCGGGGCCGGGATCGTCGGGCAGCCATTCGAGGGGGCCTTGCTGCTGTTTCTCTTTTCCTTCTCCAATGTGCTCCAAAGTTATGCGATGCAGCGCACGCAGAAGGCGATCCACTCGCTGCTCAAGCTGCGGCCCGACAAGGCCCTGCTCAAGCGCAACGGCGTTACCGAACTCGTGCGTGTGGAGTCTCTTCAAGTTGGCGACATCGTCGTCGTGCGTCCCGGCGAACACATCCCGGTGGACGGCACGATCACCGAGGGCAGCAGCTCGGTGGATGAGTCCAGCCTCACAGGGGAATCCATGCCGGTCGCGAAAACCGTCGGAGCCCAGCTCTTCGCGGGCACGCTCAACCAGAGCGGCGGACTCGAGATCGCGGTGTCGAAACGCGCAGAGGATTCGACGCTCGCCCGCATGGTCAAGCTCGTTGAGGAGGCCCAGGCGGAGAAGTCCGGGACCCAGCGGTTCCTCGAGCAGGCTGAGCAATACTACGCAACCGGTGTGATCGCCTTCACTGCAATTGTCTGGCTTGCCTCGTGGTTGCTGTTCCACGAGAAATTTGACGTCGCATTCCTTCGCGCGATGACAGTGATGGTGGTCGCCTCTCCGTGCGCGCTCGTGATCAGCACGCCGGCCACCGTGCTCTCCGCTATCGGCGGCGCTGCACGCCGGGGCATCCTGATCAAAGGCGGCTCGCACCTCGAACGCACCGCCCAGATCGACATCGTGGCGTTCGACAAGACCGGAACACTCACTGTTGGGCGGCCGACCGTGACCGAAATGGTGAACGCCGCCGGTGCCCACAAGCTCGACGCCCCGCTTCCAGGCGGACTTGCCGAGCTCCTGGCCTCTGCTGCGGCGCTCGAAGCAAAGTCCGAGCATCCCCTTGCCACGGCGATTATCAAGAGTGCCAATTCGCTGGATCTTTCCACTGCCGAGGCTACGGATTTCCAATCCACGGCCGGCAAAGGTGCTGAGGCCACGATCAATGGCGTGCGTCTCGTCATCGGAAGCGAACGGCTCTTCCACGAACTCGGCGCGTCCGGAATGGAAGGGATCGCTGCACACTCCGCTCCATTGTCCCAGCACGGGAAAACCTGCGTCTGGGTCGGGTCGCGCGTCGGGGATGCGGTCACCGCCTTGGCCGTCCTGGCTCTTGCGGATACGATTCGGCCAGAGGCCCGGGACATTGCGGCCAGCCTCCACCGGCTTGGGATCAAAAAGGTGGTGATGTTGACCGGTGATCAAACCGCAGTCGCTCATGCGATCGCCGGGGAGGCCGGTGTCGATGAAGTTCTCGCCGAGCTGCTCCCGGAGGGCAAGGTCGAGGCGATCCGGGCGCTCAAGAAGCAGGGACGCGTGATGATGATCGGGGATGGAGTGAACGATGCGCCAGCTCTCGCGACTGCGGATTTAGGCGTGGCCATGGGCGCGGCCGGAACCGACATCGCTATGGAGACAGCCGACGTCGTCCTCATGGGTGACAAGCTGGAAAACATCCCCCTTCTCATTGGAATTGCCCGGCACGCCAGACGCGTCCTCTGGCAGAACCTCATCTTTGCTTCGGGGGTTATCCTATTTCTACTCATCGCGGCATTCGGCATCAACCTCCCGATCACGCTGGGCGTCGTCGGCCACGAAGGAAGCACCGTCCTCGTCTGTCTCAACGGACTCCGCCTCCTCATCTATAAACCGCAGAAGCCGGCATGATTTGAAAAATATCCTGAGAAGGGCGATGGCATTGCTTCTTTCTGTCGGAACCTTGGCATTCAGTCAGCCCGTCCCGTCTCCCGGCGCAGGCAGGTTTTATCACGGGTGCTATCCAGGAGGGGTGACGGGGGAGGAAGATGACATCACGGTGCGCGATGTTCAGAACTACGAGCAGGTTGTTGGCAGGAATGTGGAGTGGGTATACTTTTCCAACAACTGGTATGCCAGCCGCAGGTTTCCCGCGAAAACCGCAGGATGGATCCGCGACCATGGCGCCGTTCCCTACATCCGGCTGATGCTTCGCAGCATCGATCACTCGCCGGGAAAACCGGAAAAGCAGTTCTCCCTGCAATCGATCATTGACGGAAAATTCGACGAGGATCTGAAAGCGTGGGGGAAGGCTGCGGCAACGTTTGGTTCGCCGCTGATCGTCGAGTATGGGACCGAGGTAAACGGCGAGTGGTTTGGCTGGAACGGAAAATTCCACGGCGGCGGACAGAAGGACGGATTCGGCGATCCCAAAACGGCCGATGGTCCCGAGCGATTCGTCGCGGCTTATCGCCATATCTTTGACACCGTGCGCGCATCCGGCGCGAGGAATATCACATGGGTGTTCCATCTCGATGCCTCACAATCGCCAGAGGCGGCATGGAACCGGTTTGAAAATTACTATCCCGGCCCCGATTACGCGGATTGGATCGCGGTCAGTTGCTACGGCCCGCAGAAGCCGACGGATGACGAAGAAGAGAACGTTGCCTTCCGCGACAAGTTTGATCCGGTTTATCCCCGTATCGTGAAGATTGCACCGGAGAAGCCGATCGTGGTAGCCGAGTTTGGCTGCACGGCTGGTTACCCTCGAGTGCTGGCGGGGGATTGGGCGAAGGCTGCTTTGGGCGATATCCTGTCAGGACGATGGCCCAATGTATGCGGCTTCTCATGGTGGAATGAACGCTGGGAAAATGACGATAATCCGGCCCACAACACGACGATGCGTGTGCAGGACACCCCCGCTTTGGGAAACGCTTTCCGGGAGGCTTTGAAGAAAAACGAAGGTAAATTTGAAAAGATCAACAAAAAGTGATCCCGCACAGTGACAGGTTCGCGCCGCAGGCCGTGGAAATCCCAAAGCCAGAATGGCAGTAAAACATCAAGAGATCCGCCGCTTGGGATTTTCCGCAGGTGGGCGGTTGGGCGGCACCGCCTCGCTCCGGTCGAGCCGGTCGTCATCCCACGAAGCCGGATCTTCAAGGGCTTCGAGGTGCGTGAACACCGAGGTGTCGGGGAGAACATTGGAAATGTCCCGCTCAATTTTTTCCAGCAGTTGGTGTCCGCGATGGACCGTCCATTTGCCAGGCACCAGGACATGGAAGGAAATAAATTTCCTCGAGCCCGACTGGCGGGTCCACAGCGCATGGAACTCGACTTTGTCAGTGCGGTAACCTTCGAGAACCTTCTTCACCTCGACGAGATCAGCTGCTGGAAGTGCTGCATCCATGAGCCCGGCGACCGATCGGCGCACGATGACTGCGCCAGTCCAGACGATATTGGCTGCGACCAGAAGACCGACAATCGGATCCAGGCGGTTCCAGCCGGTAATCACCACGAGGCCGACGCCGACCAATACGCCGACAGAGGTCCAGACATCGGTGAGGAGGTGTTGGGCATTGGCCTCGAGGGTTATGGAGCGCCGCTCCCGCCCGACGCGTCGCAGCACGAGGGCGACAGCGAGGTTGATAACCGAGGCGACAAGCGCCACCGCCAACCCGAGACCGGGCTGCTCGAGCGGCTGGGGATTCATGAGCCTTTCAAACGAAGCAAAGCCGATGCTGGCGGCCGCCACAAGAATCAGCGAGCCCTCGACCCCGCTGGAAAAATACTCCGCTTTGCCGTGGCCGAAGGCATGGTCCTCATCTGCGGGCCGCTGCGCAATGGTCAGCATGGCCAGGGCCATGACCCCGCCGATCAGGTTGACGACCGACTCCAGCGCGTCCGAGAGCAGGCCAACCGATCCCGTCACATACCAGGCCCAGGTTTTGAGCAGAATCGTGACGAGTGCGGCCGCGATGGAGAGCCAGGCGAATCGGGTTAGCGATGGACGGGACATGGGATTCAAACTGATGCACCCGGAGGCAGGAGTCGAATGGAATTCCCTCAAAGATTGCGTTGATGCCCTGCGCTCCACTACAAGGGAGAGGCTGTTTCTTCTGCCCTCCGCTCAAATGATTGCCATCACCATCGAGAATCTCGTCAAGAAATTCGGGGACGCCGTCGCGCTCGACGGTGTCAGTTTTCGCATTAATCCGGGGGAGTTATTTTTTCTTTTGGGCCCGAGCGGGTGCGGAAAGACGACTCTCTTGCGGAATGTTGCCGGATTTTACATTCCGGATTCCGGCCGGATTCTGTTCGACCGGGATGATGTGACCAAGCTTCCACCCCACAAGCGGAACACGGGAATGATGTTCCAGAGCTATGCCCTGTGGCCGCACCTGACGGTAGCGAAGAATGTCGCGTTCGGCCTGGAGGAGCGTAAAATCCGCCCGGCCGAAATCAAAGAACGCGTGGGGGAGGCGCTGGAGTCGGTCCAGATGTCACCGTATGCGGACCGCAAGATCGCCCAGCTCTCCGGCGGCCAGCAGCAGCGGGTTGCGCTGGCCCGAGCGCTAGTGATCCGTCCGCGCTGCCTGCTCCTGGACGAACCACTATCGAACCTTGATGCCAAGCTCCGCCTTGAGATGCGCACAGAGATCCGGCGGGTCTGCAAGGAATTCGGACTCACGGCGATTTATGTGACCCACGATCAGAAGGAGGCGCTCTCGATTTCAGACAGGATGGCGATCCTCGAGGGCGGACGCATCGCTCAGATTGGAACATCTGAAGAGGTTTACCGGAAACCTCGGACAAAAATTGTCGCGGACTTCATCGGAGAAACCAATTTTCTCCCCGGAAAAGTCCACTCCACTTCCCCCGGCCACGCAGTTGTGGAGACCGCTGGCGGGCTTTTCCAGGGCCTCGTGGGCGATCCGAACTGGCTGCCGGAGGCTGGCGAGGATGTGACGGTATCGATCCGCCCGGAAAGCTGGACACTCTCCGATCACGCCGAGCCGACGAACTGCCTGCGCGGCCGTATCGGGGAGTCAATCTATCTCGGCGAGGTCGCCCAGTACCAGTTCTTCACCGACGGAAACAAACTGAAAATTCTCGAATTGAACCCGCGGCTTGCGGCCCGGACTTCAGACCGGGATCTTTTTGCCGTCGCCCTGTCCGATGACGTGGTCGTGCTCAGGAAGTGAGCTGAACCGCTTGAGGGCGTCTTTTCGATAACCGGCTCATCGCTGCCCTCTTGTTGGCGGGACGGCAGATCGTTGCGCGGAGCTGCCCGCGGCATTGGAGAGGGGTGGTGCGTGGAATCGCAGCGGGTGGTGGTGGAGAAGGCCTTCCAGGGAATTGATCACGACATCGAGGCGGTCGTCCCCTTTGAACTTATGCTTAACCTTCACAAGATATCTGTTTACCTCGTCCAGCCGTTGGGCGAGGAGCCTGCTGACCGAGTGGCTCAGGCTCGGCGACGATTCGAGAAAGGCGCGGGAATCCGGAACGATGCAGAACGTGCATGGACCGATCGTGCGAACGGTCGCCGTGTGCGGGGTTTCCAGCAGAGCGGACATTTCACCGAAAACGACTCCAGACTCCGAGGCCGTGGCAACGGGCATCCCATCCCGAAGGATCTCGACCGTTCCCTCTACGAGGAAGTAAAGGCAGCCGGTTTGGTCGCCCTGACGGATGACCTCCTTCCCGGCTGCAAACTTTTTGAGTTTTCGTCCTTGAAGCAATTCCGTGATATCCGACATACGGGAAAATCATACCTCCCGGAGAAATCTCCCGCAAAGGTTTTTGTGGCAGACCTCGGGGGAGGTAGTGATCAAAACCGGGTTCGGCTGGACGCAATGCGCGGTAGGGCGGACGTCCTCGGCCCGCCTTTTGCTCGGCATTGCGGGGCGCTTATTTGCTGCCGCGTGCGATGCCGTTGCCGGTGAGGTAATTGTAGCTTTCCTGCACGGCTTTCATCATGTTGCCCGTATAGCTGTCGAGTTCGACAGCGATGTATTTCGCGAAGGTCGCGGCTTTCGAGGCAGCCTTGAGGTCCACCTGCCCGGTGCCCGCCGGAAGGAATGGCGATGAATTGCTGACCATGATCTTTCCGCTCTCCGTCTCCGCTTCTGTGAAAGTATCGGAAGCGCTGATGACTCCGTCCTTGAAGTGGAGCGCCTTGCCACGCGGACCGATTTCTTTCAGAAAGGCAACGGGGTCGATGCCGGCTTTCGCCACCCAAAATACGTCCGCCTCCCACAGCACGGTCTCCGGCGTGTTCTCGAGAAAGATCCGGTAACCGGGAGTCCCGCCGATTTCTTTAAGGTCCCAGTCGTGGTTGTGATAGCCGACCTGCAGGCCGTGCTCGGCGGCGTTCGCGGCCGCTTCGCAGTAAAGCTCGGCAGTGGCTTTGACCGCGTCGGCCGATGCGAAATTCGCCTTAAACTCCGGCGGGCAGCCGGTGATGATCGCCTCGTGCCCGAGAAGCAGGGCCTCCTCGATCACCGCATTCTTTTTGTCTCCGACCGGCAGCGGGCCGTGACAGGTGGGCGCCTTGAGGCCGAGCTCCTGAAAAAGTTTGGCGGCCTTGGCCGCGGTTGAGCCCGGATACCCCGCCGGCTCGACCAGAGCGAAACCCATGGCGGCGATGGCTCGGATCGTTCCCTCGTAGTCGGCGGAGGCTTGTTCGCGGACGCTGTAAAGTTGGACGGTAATTTGTGGGATCATGGCGGATTGTATTTTTGTCAGTTGATGAAAACAGGGATTCCCTGTCAGAAGTCATGCATGTTATCAAGATTCCGCCAGTTGGAAAATTGATAAAACCTATGATTCATGGTGCGAGAATGAAGGCCGCCTTGGAAAGTGTCGGCCACTACACCAGCGGCCCCGGCGGAGCGGAAAGGCCTGCGGTGATCCCGCCGAATGTCCTGCTGTTCGAGCTGATCACCGAAGGGGCGGTCTATTCGCCCGGCGGAAACGATCTCCACGGAGCAGGGGCGGTGTTCGCGCACAACCCCGGCCAATCCACCGTCAGCAGGACGCCAGGAGATGGGCGCTACGCTTGCATGACCGCGCGCTACCGGCTGGACCGGCTGCCGCAGCGGTTTGCTTGGCCCCGCGTTTTCCAATGGGCCGTCGTGAGCGAGGCGCTGCGGTTTTCGGAGGAGGTGCTCTTCGCTTTTCACCACACCGATCTTGATCATACCGTGCTGGGCGACCTGATCTGGAGCCAGCTCCGTTTCCGTCTCGAAGAGTTCCGCCGGACCGCAAAACACCATTCGATTCCTCCGCTCGTGGCAAACGTGATGAGCCACATGGACCGCCACTACGCCGAGCCGCTCGGCGTGGAGGATCTAGCCGCGCGCTTCGGCCTCAGCTCGTCGCATCTGCATGCGCGGTTCCGCGAGCACGTCGGAATGACTCCCCACCAGCATCTGGTTCTCCAGCGGATGAGGTCCGCCCGACACAAGCTGGCGACCACCGGCGCCCCGATCAAATCGATCGCGCGGGATGTCGGCTATGCAAATCCGGAAAACTTTTGCCGCGCGTTTAAAAAGCACTGCGGCCTCACCGCAGCGGCCTACCGCCGGAAATTCATCCCGTATGGGTAGGCGTGGGGTGGGACAATGCTTAGAGATCCAGATCGTGCTTTGCAGACTGCGAACGAGCCATTCTGGGAGCGGGCAGGTGAGCGGTGTTAGATTTTGATTGGCTGTGCATTGTCCAGATACTCGCCGGACATCGCACGCGTTGGCGCATAGGCTTTTTTCAAGCGCCGCAGTAATACCGCAGCCCGCAGAACGGCTCATTTACCCGCGAGCAGTGCCTTCTTTGCCGCAGCGAGATCCGCGAGCTTCGCGTCGCTGACTTTCGGGTAGTGCAGGTCGAGCGACGCGAGCGCGTCGATGACCGCCCCGGCCACGACCAGGCGCGTGAACCACTTGTTGTCCGCCGGCACGACAAACCACGGCGCGTCCTTCGTCGCCGTCTCGCGGATCGTCTCCTCGTAGGCGGTCTGATAGTCGTCCCAAAAGCCGCGTTCCTTCATGTCTGCAGACGAGAATTTCCAATTCTTCTCCGGCAGCTCAATGCGTTCGAGGAACCGCTTCTGCTGCTCTTTCTTCGAGAGGTGGAGGAAAAACTTCAGCACGATGGTTCCATTCCGCTTGAGGTAGCGCTCGAAGGATCGGATGTCTTGGAAGCGTTCGTCCCAGATGTGTTTCGTCACGCACTTCTCCGGCAGCTTCTGCGAGGCGAGAAATTCCGGGTGCACGCGCACGACCAGCGTTTCCTCGTAGTAGCTGCGGTTGAAGATCCCGATCCGTCCGCGCTCGGGGAGATGCTTCTGGCAGCGCCAGAGATAATCGTGGTCGAGCTCCTCGCTGCTCGGCCCTTTGAACGAAGTCACCTGGCAGCCCTGAGGGTTGATCCCCGACATCACGTGCTTGATCGTGCCGTCCTTCCCCGCCGCATCCATCGCCTGGAAAACCAGCAACACCGACCAGCGATCCTGCGCGTAGAGTTTCCCCTGTAATTCCGCGAGCGCCGCAACCCCGGTCTGAAGCGCCTCCTTCAGGCGAGGCTTGTCTTCGGATTTAAAATCCCGCGTATCGCCGGGGTCCACATCCTTGAGGCGGAAACCCTTTCCGTCTGTGATGCGATAGGGCTTGGAGAGCTTGTGGGCGGCAGCGATGACTTGCTTGGTTTTCATAAGGAGCGCTTGGTGGGAAGTGCAGAGACCATCTTGACGACGGTCTTCGCGATGAAGGTTCGCATCGGGGGTGCGTGTTCGAGATTTCAGCGAACTCCGATCCCGGCCGTTTGTCACGCCTTTCGTGCGGGCTTTTGGCGTTGACTTCCCAAGGGGATCAGAGTTTAGACAGCCCGTGGATATTGCCAGACTCACTGCTCTTGCTTTCCTTGGACTCGGTCTGGGGGCCTGCTCTTCGACAGCACCTCGCGTTGATCCTCCGGCCACCCCAAAAACAGTCGACATCAACCGATACGCGGGGCGTTGGTTTGAGATCGCGCGTCTGCCCATGCCTTTTCAGAAGGCTGGGGAATCGGCTATTGCCGAGTATGGGCTCAATGCCGATGGCACGGTCTCGGTGCATAACATCGCGGTTCGTCCCGATGGCTCTCAGCATGACATTCGCGGCTTTGCCAAGGTATTGAACCCACCTGCAAACACGAAGCTCGCGGTGCGATTTAATACCTGGTTCGGACCGCTGATTCCCGTGCCGAAGGAAGGGAATTATTGGGTTCTTTATGTGGATGACTCCTATCAGGAAGCCATCGTCGGGACGCCGGACCGGAAATATCTCTGGCTCCTCGCCCGTGCGTCCACGATTTCCGACACACGCTACGCGGCCCTTCTGGCCAGAGCAAAAAGCCTTGGCTTTGATGTGTCGCGGATCCTCAAAGATCCACAGCGGTAAGCACGGCAAATAGAGTCAGGCGGTGAACTGGTGCCGGAGACAATACATCGTTGTCTCCGAGCCTACGAACGAGGCGGCAGCAGGTAGAGTGTCATAGCAAAAACCAGATAGATCATGAGCACCAGCACCCCGACAAACCAGGCCGAGCGACCGCTGCTCGTGACCAGCGAGGCCGTCAGTGCGGCGATGAGCATCATTACCACAGCACCAGGCCAGAAGCTGAGATCCATCGGCGACGGACCGAGAACATAACTCAGCAACACTAGCACCGGCGCCACGAAAAGCGCGATTTGCGATGCGCTCCCCAAGGCGATTCCGACGCTGAGGTCGAGGCGGTTTTTGCGCGCGGCAGAAAACGCCGACGCCATTTCCGCAGCCGCTCCGACCAGCGCCACGACAATGAAGCCCACAAACGCCTGTGTCATCCCGAATGTCACAGCTGCCTCCTGCACCGATTCCACAAACACCTCGCTCACCAGGGCCACAAGCACCGTGACGCCGGCCAGAGTGGCCAAAGCCAGGGAGATGGGCCACGTCTCCTCCCCGGACTCCTTGTGTTCCGCGCTGGCGAAAACTTCCCGATGGGTCTTGAGCGAAAACAGCAGTCCCAGAGCGTAAGCGACGATGAGCATCACTGCCAGCCCCGCGCTCAACTTTCCAGTGAACGCCGCGTTCGGCGTGGAATCGGCCGCGGCAATCGCCGACGGAACCAGCAATGCGACCGTGGCCAAAAAGAGCAGGCCCGCCTGCAGCCGTGCGCCTGACCGGTTGAATTCCTGCACATGGTGCTTGAGTCCGCCGAGCAGAAACGATGCGCCCAGCATGAACAGCGTGTTGGTGACGATCGCCCCCGCGATGGACGCCTTCACGAGCAGGTATTCGCCGGCGCGCAAGGCGGCGAGCGCGATGATCAGCTCTGTCAGGTTGCCCAGGGTGGCGTTGAGCAGTCCCCCGACCGCATCGCCCGTCTTGACCGCTACGGATTCGGTGGCATGGCTTAACAGCGCTGCCAGCGGAACAATGGCCAACACCGACAGCACGAACAGCAGCGTGTGCGATCCGGACAACAGCTTGTTGGCGACCAGCACCACGGGAACAAAGGCCAGTAGCCAGAGCAGCGGATTGTTTCGAATTTCTTTGAGAAGTGGTTTCATGATGTGAGGCCATTATCAGCCGTCTGTTTCCTGCGGCTCACGACGGCGAAAAAGAAGGCGGTGGACCATCCGCACATGAGGATCCCGGTGAGTGCCTCAACCGCGCCGACCATCCGCCAAGGCTGCGGCAGGACGACGTCGCCGTAGCCCGTCGTCGTATAGGTGACTGCGCTGAAGTAGAAGGCGGAATCGAGATCAGGCAGGGATTGATTCCAATAATAAACAAACGCCCACAGCGAGATTTCGAGAAGGTGCAGGATAAGGACCCAACCGGCCACGCGGATCAGCATCCAGGTGGCCAGCAGGAACTTTCCCTCCATCCGGGCATGCCTCGCTTGCAGCCAGCGAAGGGCGAGGGTTACCCCGAAGGCATGGATCGCCACGCAGACCGCCATGAGCGACCAGGCGAGGAGAAGTTTCGCGAGCATCCGGGAGTATTTTCAGTCAGCTTCCCATTTTCTACGCGGATCCCAGGCCAACTGCAATGGAATGCGGCGCAGGTTTGTGGATCTGATCAGGTTGGATGGGATTGGACCGCCATACCGCCGGGAGAAAGCGGACCAGTTTCATATGTTCGAAAGCATGAAAATTCGATCTCGACCTCTTTGCCCGCAAGGCCGTCCACGCCGCCCTGGCGGGCAAGACCGCACTGGTCATCGGCTTCCTCCACGAACGATTCCTCCATGTCCCGACCGAGCTCTTGGCCGGGTCACATCAAGCGCGTTGACCCCGCCAGCGGCTTGTGGCGTTCGGTCCTCGCTGCGACCGGCCAGCCTGAGAAGTTTGGCTGACCAGGCAGCCGGCATCCCGTGGCTTGGACGGGGAGGACCACTTTGGCAGGGATCTCTGAATCCTATGGACTTTTCCAGCGCCGACCCCCATTAAATTACAAGCAGATCCGCACATGGGTTTCGAGCGCTGATCTGTCCTGCAATCCCACCACCATGGACTTCCTCAGCTACTTCGCCCTCGGCCTGATTATTCTTGTCGGCCTGATCCTCGTCTACGGGATGATCGCGATTCACGACATCCCTTACCATATCGCCCAAAAGCGGAACCATCCGCACCAGGATGCCATCCACACCGCTGGCTGGGTCAGCCTTTTCACCCTGCACGCAATCTGGCCGTTTCTGTGGATCTGGGCGACATCCTATCACCCACAGGGCGGCTACGCGGGACGTCCCGATTCGAGGCCGTCGAAGCCTGGCGGCAAGGCCGGAACCCCGGACGAACGGATCGCCCTTCTCGAAGCCCGCCTGGACGAAATGGAAAAATCGGGCAAACAACAAAACTCCTGAACTATGGAGCTCCTTCTTCTTCTGACTTACGCGGCATTCGCAATCGGGATCTTCAAGCTGTTTAAAATTCCGGTCAACGCATTCAGCCTCCTCACGGCGACGCTAGGAGGGGTTTCTATGATCGCGCTGCTCGTGTTGGCGATGAACTACAACCACCCCTTCAGTTCGGAGGGACGGTTCTACTTTGTGACGACCCCGATCACGCCGACGGTTGGCGGGCGGGTCATAGACGTCCCAGTTGTGCCGAACACCCCGCTCAAAGTTGGCGATGTGCTTTTCCGGATCGAGCCCGAGAAATATCAAAACGCTGTGAAATCCAAGGAGGCCGAGCTCGCGGACGCGACCCAGGCCGAAAAGCAGCTGAAGTCCGCTGCCGAAACGGCTAAGAAAAATTCTGATGCCGCCGCGTCCTCCCGCGACGGGGCCAAGGACCTCTACGACCGCTCGAAGCAGCTGGTCGAAAAGGGGGTCATCTCGCAGGCCCAGTTCAAGCAGACCGAAGAAAAATATTTCGCCGCGCAAAGCCAGGCGCAGGCAGCGCAAGCTGAGGCCGAGCGGGCCGCGCTGGACGCCGCCGCCGCCATCCAGGGGGTCAACACCGATGTCGCGCGCATTCAGGCCGAACTCGACAGCGCCCGCTTCGACCTGGAACAGACCGTCGTGCGCGCCCCGACCGACGGAGTCGTGGTCCAGCTTTTCCTGCGGCCCGGCATGTATGCGGTCCCCATGCCGATGCGTCCCGTGATGGTCTTCATGCACAGCGAGGCTCCCATGTTCGCGGGGGCTTTTCTGCAGAACAGCTCGCAGAGAATCATCGAGGGTGCGGACGCGGAGGTCATCCTGCCCGCCGTGCCCGGCCGGTTTTTCAAAGCCAAAGTCGCCATGACCGGAGCCTACATCCCGCAGGGGCAGCTCCTGCCGAGCGGCACGCTCATCGATCCCGGTCAGATCAAGGGCGATGGCCGTGTCATCGTCTCCATCCATTTCGAGGAGGATCTTTCAAAATACCAGATCGTTCCGGGCAGCACGGGCAACGTGGCCATCTACACCGACCACATGAAGCACCTCTCGCTCCTGCGCAAGATCCTGCTCCGCATGAAATCCTGGACGAACTTCATCTTCAGCGACGGACACTGAGCGCGCTCGACCTCCGAGGCGATCTTCCGATGCGCCGTTTTGAGCGGACCAGAACTGATCGCCAGACGTAGAGGAGGATCGCTGCCGGCACCAGCGCGATGAGCGGCCACCATGTTGAGACTGGGGCTCGCGGGGGGGCCACATCAAACGGAATGCCCGCTGTGAAGCGGGTCTGCGCGCGTGAGATGTCGAAGCGCAGTTCCCAGCGTCCAGCCTCAGTGAGAGGGAGGTATGCTCCCAGGAGCAGCTTGTTTCTGGAATGCGTTAAGGTCGCCTGGATGCGCGCACCGGCGGCAATCGTGGAACACCATGCGGGGAGACGCGCAACGTTCAGGGATGGGGGACTGAGCCTCTGCACCAAACAGGCAATGCTGGCGTCGGTCACCGGCTGGTTGGATGGAAGCTCCTGCACCAGAAACGTGACGTCCAATGGGCCAGCCAGAACCGGAACTGGTGCCGCAAAAACCGTGACACGCAATCCGTCCCGTTCGATCTGCCCGAGCGTGATTCCTCCGTCCGCGCGCAGCAGGGAGGAGGTGAGAAGCAGCGCTGAGAGCACATTTCTCATGGCGGCATGATTGCGACGGGCATGTCGATCGGCTGGAAGATGAGCCAAATGCCGGCGGCGTAAAGGGATGTGGCCAGCACGGCCCAGGGGAAAAATATCGGCATGGCCCGCTCACGCACAGCGAGAGATTTCCGCCAAAGAATCCAGAGAGTGAAGAGCAGTCCGGCATTGAGAAGCAGGATTTGCAGTCCGGGGAGGCCCTCAAAGACCGGTGTGGCAACGTTCCATGACGGTGCAGCGGATGACAACCCGATGTCGCGGGCGATCCTCACCAGGATCGGCCAGGGCGTGAGCGCTCCGGAGAACAGGTGGAAGGAAATGTGCGCGGCCCACATTGCGAATCCGAGCGGGGCCAGTGCGACCGCAAAGCCGTTGGCGATATTCGAGGGGCTGCGTGTGGCGGATACGGATGAAAGGAGGCCGCAGATCCACGCGAGAGCCAGCGGGAGAGCAACAACGGACAGGAGAAAGACCACAAACCAAACAGCCGCGGAGGCATGTGGACCAAGGATCCGCCGGACGGATTCCTCCAGCTCCCGCACAGGAGCTACCATGGCTGCGACGTTGGCGAAGGCGGAGAATACGAAGACCAGCACAAGCGCAGCGACGTCCGGGCGGTGGGCAAACTGGCCTACGGATGACCGGCGTGGGTCGGCGATGATGTCGCGGCCCCGGGTGGCAGCAAGAATCCCGACATTGTCGTGCGGGCAGGCCTTTACGCAGTCGAGGCAAAACGTGCAATCCATATTGCCGGATTTCCGCGGTTGAAAAAGCAGGAGCTCGCATCCGCGTTGCGAGCTGTTGCCCTTGATGCAATCGTGCGTCTTGCAGGACGAGCAGACGTCCGCTTCCCGGACTCGAACCTCCAGAGGTGATACGAGCGATGCGACGAAATTGAACTGCCCGATCGGACAGATGTATTTGCAGTAGCTGGCATTCTTGAAAATTCCGTCCACCAGGACAGCCCCGGCGAAATAGAAAATGATAATCCACGCCGTCCACCACGGGCTGTCCCAGAGGTTCAGAAATTCATAGGCCCAGAAGAATCCGGCGAGCAGGGCGACGGCGAGCCATTTCGAGCGCAGGGCACGCGGCCATTCGAGGGTGGATGGAAAGATCTTCCGTCCGAGGTCGCGGGCGAATGTTAGCGGACAGACCATGCAAAACACGTTGCCCGCCGAAAGCAGGACGATGGCGCTGATCCCGCTCCAGTGAAGCCACGGCAGAACTCCCGCCAGGTTCACTGAGCTCACCTGCGGCCCGAACAGCCCGTCCAGGACGACCACTGCCGCAAGAGCAAACATTGCTGATTGCAGGACCGGGCGGAAATATTTCCAGCGCAGCACAGCCCCGATCGCCGGTGCCTCAAGTAGATCAAATTTGCCCCGCCGGGGTGCCTGCTTGCGCGGAGGCTGGTCTTCGATGAGCGCGCGCTTGCGTCGTGGAGAGAGGTAGTGGATGGCAATGATTGCCACGGGGATTAAAAACACGATCGACCCCGGCACCCACATGACTGCTCCGGCCGCCGCCTGATCCTCGAGCGCGGACAGGCCTGAGATCCGGGGAGCGGCGGCATACGTCGGATACAAAACGTTTCCGTAAAACGAAAGGAACCCCGCCAGCGCGGTGTTTTGAAGATCTGCGGCGAGGAGGTAGGGAATCATCACCCAGCGAGGTAGCGCGGGACGGGACGGCCAGGGTTGGATCACCGGCCACCAGAAAAGGATTGCCGTGACGAGGAAGCAAAGATGCTCGACCTGGTGCCAACCGGGTGAGCGAAGCGCAAGTTCATAGAGCGCGGGTGCGTGCCAGAACAGATTGGAGAAGATGAACAAGGGCCCGGCGAATAACGGGTGCACGAGAAACCGTCCAATGCGCTGGAGGGTGGGGGATGTCAAAAATGGCGCGAGCCCGTCTTTGGTGAAGCCGCGAGGCAGGCCGGACAGCAGCGGAAGCATGGGCCATCCCAGCAGGAGCAGAGGGGGGGCCACCATCGTGAGCAGTAAATGCTGCATCATGTGGACGACAAGCAGCCAGCTGGCGAAGGCGTCAAGCGGCGACGCCAGCGCGAAAAAAATGACCGCGAGTCCGGCGAGGAAGGAAAAAAGCCGCTCGACGGGGAACCGCCACGGAACCTGCGAATGAAGGCTCCGCCAGCCTCGAAAATACACGATTCCCGTAACGAGGAGCCCCACAACGGGAACTGGCTCGAATGCCCACGAAAGGAGCACTGACTCAGCAGGGAGTTCCGTCACCTCTGCGGTGCGGGTGGCTTGGCCTTCTCTCCATCGCGATACCAGAGGATGCCGTAGCGGCGGAGATTCGTGACGAGGGCCTTCAGGTTGTCTGCGGTCTCGCGGTTCGTGATCAATGTTCCCAGCGCCCCCTGGCCCTGCCGGACTTCGTGCACCAGTAGCCGGATGTCCGCCAGCGCGCGCTGGAGCTCATCAGCCGCCTTTTTCGCGGAATCCATCGTGCCCTGGCCGCTCTGGATCGCAGAATCCGCCTGCGCGACCACCTTGTCCACTTTTGCAGAGGCAGCGGCGAGAGAGGTGCTCGTGGTTTGGAGATTTTTCAGGGTCTCGCGCATCGATGCGACGCCCGCCTCGTTCAGTATTCCATCGTCGAGTTTTTTTACCACCGAATTGACATTGGCGACGGTCGCGCGGAGTTCGGAGACAAGGGCGCCGGCATTTTCAGCCATCCCGGCCATCCCGCCGCCGCCGCTCCCGCCTTTGATCGTGCTTCCGGGGGCGATTGTGGGGGACCCCTTCGCATTATCCTTCAGGCCGATCACCACATATTTGTCGCCGAGCAGCCCGGAGCTGCCGATGGAAAACTCGCTCGCGACCGGGATTTTGACATCGTCAAAGATCCGCAGATCCACATAGACGCCATTCATGTCCGGCAGGATCACCGGGTTGTCAACCACCCGCCCGACTTTGGCACCAGCCAGCAGAACCTCCGCCCCGCGCAGCAACCCGCTGGCATTCGGGAATTCCGCACGAAGTGTGTAGTAGCTGTGGACACCCTCGCCGAGACGCCCGAAATACACGACCATCATTGCGATCGTGATCAGTCCGATCAAAATGAATGTGCCGACTTTCGTGTTGGTAATGCGGTCTTCGCTGGTCATGTGCTAGTTCTCAATAAACGGTTTCGCCCGAGCGTCCATCCACAAAATCCCGGACAACCGGATCCTTGGTCTCCCGGAGTTGGGCGGGCGTGCCCAGAAAGTGGATGCGGCCGCCATCGAGGAGAGCGACGCGATCCGCGATATGGTTGCAGCTCACGAGATCGTGGGTGACGACGAGGGAGGTCGCATTCAGCTGACGCTGGAGCCGGCGGATGAGGCGGTTGATACTGTCGGAGACGATCGGGTCGAGGCCGGCGGTCGGCTCGTCGTAAAGGATGACATCCGGCGGGGATATGATCGCGCGGGCGAGGGCGACCCGCTTGCGCATTCCGCCGCTGAGGTTCACCGGCATTTTGTGGTCGTGCCCGGTCATGTTCACCATGGCGAGGGCGTTTGCGACTTTTTCGCGGATCACGGCCGGGGACTTTTCCCCGCGTTCGCGCAGCGGAAAGGCGACGTTGTCAAAGACGTTCATGGAGTCGAAGAGCGCGCCGTCCTGGAACAGCATGCCGATCTTGAGCCTGACGGGCTCGAGCTCCCGCTCCTTGAGCGTGGTGATTTCTTGTCCCTCGAAGACAATGCTGCCCGAGACCGGCCGCATGAGACCGATGAGATGCCGCAGGAACACGCTTTTTCCCCCGCCGCTCTTGCCAAGAAGGACCAGCGTCTCGCCCGGAAATAGATCCAGTGTGAGCCCCCGCAGGATCTCCTGCGATCCGATCTTCTGGACCAGATTTTGCACATGGATGAGGGGTTCGATCATCGCTGTCCGGCCGGGAAGATGATGTTGAGCGCCATCGTCAGGAAGAAATTGGCGATCAGGATGGCCAGCGACGAGTTGACCACGGTGGCGGTCGTCGCACGTCCGACCCCCACTGCGCCGTCCTTCGCACAGAGTCCCTCACGGCAACTGATGAGGACGATGAGCCCGCCGAAAACAAACCCTTTGATCAATGACATCATGATGTCGCTGCCCTCGGTGAATTTCTGGACGTTCGCAAAGAAGTAAACGCCGTTGATGTTGAGCACATGGACGCCGACATAATAGCTCGCCAGAACCCCGAGCCCGACGCATTCGACGACCAGCAGGGGCATCGACAGGAACATGGCCAGCGCCCGCGGGACGACCAGATAATCGACCGGATTCACCGCCAGCGCACGCAGGGCATCGATTTGATGGGTCACTTTCATGGTGCCGATTTCCGCTGTCATCGCCGCGCCGACCCGTCCGGCAACCATCAGGCCTGTCAGCGATGGCCCCAGCTCGCGAAACATCGAGAGCGCGACCACCGGGCCGACCGCGGTCTCCATGTTGAGGCTGGCAAACTGAAAATACGCCTGCGCGGTGAGGACGGCTCCCGTGAAGGCTCCGGTGACCACGACTACCAGCTGGGAGCCGAATCCGATTTCGGCGATCTGCCTGAGCGTCAGCCATGCCCTCACTCGTCCACGGGCAATCGAACAGATCGTTTCCCAAGCCAGCACCGCCAAGTCGCCCAAGGTGCCGAGGAGGGGCGCCAGCAGGCCGTAGAATATCGTCAGCAACTGCATGGGGAGCGGCGGCCGGAGCGGCGGGTGAGGACCGGAACTCAAGCGATCCGTTCGGTTTTCTTCTTGGAACTCACCTCCGGCGGAAGTTCTCCCACGAATTTTGCATTGAGGCCGAGCTTTCGAAAGATGGACTCGATGTCGTGCTGCGCGGGCACAACCGCACTGAATTCCAAGTAAATGATATCGTGGTTCGTGTCGACTTTATAGCGAAGTCCGGGAAGCACATCGAGTTCGAGCGCCAAGCCCATCATCTTGTCCGGGCGGCGGACTCCGGCTGCATAGACCTCCAATTCAATCATGGTTTCTATTTTCCTCCTGCTATCGCTCCAAATCAAGGCCCAAATTCTGGAGACTGCCTCTACGGGTCGGCGCGAGTGGGGTGGAGAATCCGATTCGCTCGGGTTTGCATTCCGCTGCGTCTGGAATCTGGGGGGTGCTTGGGGGGCTCAGGGCGTGCTTGCAATTTTTGCTGCTGGCAGTGATCTTAATGTCCGACCCGAGCTCCGGTATCAAATCCGGCCGGCTGGAAAAGTTAGAATTGACCGATCAGAAGCACACAACACGCAATGGCGACGATATTGGAACACAGAGATGCCCCGGGGCGCAGCGCCCAGGCTTTGCAGGACATCGGCGAGCTGGTTGACGAGAGGCTGGTCCTCAACATGGGCCCCTCTCATCCTTCCACGCATGGCGTCCTGCGGCTGATTTTGGAACTCGACGGCGAGGTGGTCACAAAAGCGACCCCGGAGATCGGCTACCTTCACCGCGGCGACGAGAAGATCGCGGAGAACATGCAGTATAACCAGTTCGTCCCCTATACCGATCGGCTGGACTACCTCGCACCGATCGCCAACAACATCGCCTACGCGCTGGCGGTCGAAAAGCTCATGGGCTGGGAAATCCCCGCCCGCGGCAAAGCCATCCGGGTGATCGGATGCGAGCTGGCCCGCATTTCAGCCCACCTTCTCATGATCGGCTGTCTGGGGATGGACCTTGGGGCGATGTCGCTGTTCCTCTACACATTTACGGAGAGGGAAAAGATCTACAACCTGATGGAAACGCTGACCGGAGCGAGGTTCACGACAAGCTACACGCGGGTCGGCGGGCAAACCCATGATCTCTCGCCCGCGTTCATCCCCGAATTGAAGGAATTCCTCAGCACATTCCCCCCGGCGTTTGCCGAGGCGGACAAACTTGTGACCCGCAACCGGATCTTTGTAGACCGGACGAAGGATATCGGCGTCATCACGAAGGAGGATGCCATCGCCTACGGCCTTTCCGGGCCGAATCTCCGGGGGTCCGGCGTCGAGCATGACCTTAGGAAAAAGCACCCCTATTTGGATTACGAGAAATATGATTTTGAGATTCCTGTGGGTTTGGTGGGAGATTGCTACGACCGCTACCTCGTGCGGATGGAAGAGATCCGGCAGAGCGTGAGAATTCTGGAGCAGGCCGTAAAAACCCTGCCTGACGGACCGATCAACTGGCACGATCCCAAGAGCACTCTTCCGGACAAGGTCGCCGTCCTGACGAAGATGGAGGAACTGATTCACCACTTCATCGTCGTGACCGAAGGAGTGGACGCGCCGGCGGGCGAAATTTATTTTGGGGCGGAAAACCCCAAAGGAGAGCTGGGTTTTTATATCTACAGCAAGGGCGGGGGAGTGCCTTACCGGCTCAAGATCCGCTCTCCATCGTTTGTGAACCTGAGTATCATGCAAAAAACTATTCCCGGACACATGGTCAGTGACGTGGTGGGGATTCTGGGTTCCATGGATCCTGTCTTCGGAGAGGTGGACCGTTGATCCCATGACGCTCGCCAATCTTCTCTCCGAGTCCCAGATCGTTCCGTCCATGGTGTCGGGAGAACGCTGGGAGGCCATCGCCGAACTGGTGGACTGCCTCGTCAAGGCGGGAAAAATCGACCGCGCGGACCGGGACAATGTCTTGGATGCGATCCGGCAGCGCGAGGAAACGATGAGCACCGGAATCGGGTTCGGCATCGCGATCCCGCATGCCTCGTCCGATAAGGTGGACGAGGTTATTGCGGCTTTCGGTCGTTCTGTCAAAGGCGTCCAATTTGATTCTCTGGATGGACAGCCAGTCTTTTTCATCGTGCTTTTTGTCGTTCCCAAAGACCAATTCCAGACCCATCTGCGGACACTTGCGGCGATCGCCAAATTTCTCAACGACAAGGCGGTCCGCGATGATTTGTCAAACGCCTCGAATGAGGCGGCAATCCTGCGTGTGTTCGAGAGCCGTTCGCCACGCGGATGAGCGGCACGCCACGGGAAATTCTTGGCGTCAGGCTGCGCCTGGCGCTGGAGGCTGCGGGGCTGGATCCTGCTCGCGGCGAGATATCTGCTGCTGCGGACACGCGATTTGGTGACTACCAGTCGAATGCCGCCATGGCGCTCGCCAAGGAAAAGCGCAGCAACCCACGCCAACTCGCGGCGGAGATTCTTTCAAAGATCGATGTTGCGGGGATCTCAGCGCTGCCCGAGGTGGCGGGCGCGGGGTTTCTGAACTTCCGGCTGGAGACTGATTTCATAGCATCAAAAATCGAAACGCTTGCCTCGGATTCAAGGCTGGGGGTTGCTCCCGCAAAGACGCTGCGGAAAATCGTTCTGGATTTCAGTGCTCCGAATGTCGCCAAGCCGATGCATGTCGGCCATATC
>CAZSDC010000005.1:27887-47544 GCA_964605515.1 uncultured Chthoniobacter sp. | reverse complement strand
CTGCCAAGAACCTGGCAGACGCCCCTGCGCAGAAGAAGGCTGCCGACGATGCCTTGGCCAAGGCCAAAGACCAAGTTGCTGCCGCCACGACGGCCTGCCAATCAGCCGAACAGGCTGCGTCGGCTGCGGAATCTGACGCCAAGCCGGTTTCCGAAGCGGAGCGGAAGCAAGCGGCTGACGATGCGGTCGCGAAGCGTATGAGAGCCGATGCGGCGAAGGAGGCCTTGACCCAAGCACAACAGAACGAACAGCAAGCTCAGTCTCAAGCCGACGCGGCTTCCAAAACTTCCCCCGATGCTCCTGCTCAAAAGAAGTCGGCCGATTATGCGTTGACCGCCGCCAGGAACCAAGTTGCTACCGCCACGACTGCTTTCCAATCAGCCGATCAGGCCCTTCAGTGCGCGGATGCCGTCGTCAAAGCGATGGCCGGGCGCACCGGGCTGTCGAAGGGGGAGAGCCAAAAGGCCGCGGAACAAGCGGCTGCCAAGCGGAAGGCTGCCGATACGGCGAAGACGTTGTTGACCAGGGCCCAGCAGAACGAACAGCAGGCGCAAGCCCAGGCCAACACAGCCAGCAGGAATCTCGCCGACATGCCGGTGCAAGAGAAGGCTGCCGAACAAGCGCTGGCAAACGCCAGGAACCAGATGGCCGCCGCCACGAAGGCTTGCGAGTCAGCCGAACAGGCTGCGTTGGCGGCGGAGACCAATGCCAAAGTCGTGGCAGAGCGTTTCAGGAGGTCAAAGTCGCAGATCGAGCAGGCGCAAGCAGACGCTGTCCCCAAACGCAAGGCAGCTGACTCGGCAAAGGCGACCCTCACCCAAGCCCAGACAGCCGTGAAGAATTCACAGAACTTGGCGAACACTGCTGCGCAGAAGTTGACCCGTGAGGAGGCGCAGAGGAACCAAACGGTCGCAGCTTTAGCGAGCACCAGGAATCAAATAGCCACTGCCACTGCCGCCTCCCAAGCTGCCGAGCAAGCGGCCCAAGATTCGGAGAAATCGGCTGCGGAGAAAAGCAGGTCATCCGCGGATGCGGCCGCCAAGCGCAAAGCGTTGGCGGATGCCGGGGCGGCTCTGGCCCAAGCGCAGCAAGGCAAGCAGCAAGCGCAGGCTCAAACCGCCGCTGCCTCCCAGAAGCTGACCGATGCGCAGTTACAGAAAAAATCGGCGGACGAAACTTTTGCGAATGTCAAAAGCCAAGCGGCCGCTGCCGCCGCCGCTTCGCAGGCCGCCGAGCAAGCCGCCCAAGCCGCTGACACCAATGCCAAGCAAGTTGCCGAAGATTCGGCCAAGCCGGATGCGGAGAAAAAGCAGTCGGCCGATGAATTAAGTGCCATGCGCAAAGCGTCTGAAGATTCCAAGGCCGCTCTGGCCAAAGCTCAGCAGAGCGAACAGCAATCCCAAGCCCAAGTCACGGCTGCCGCGCAGAAACTGGCCGAAGCAGAGGCGCAGAAGAAGTCGTGCGACGAAGCCCTGGCGAAAGCGGACTACCTCGTGACTGCCGCAACCACCGCAGACCAAGCGGCCAGGGAAGCAGGCAAGGGAGTCATCCAACCCGACATGGCTGCCAAGCAGTCCGCCGCAGATGCCGCCGCAAAAAGGAAAACAGCCAATGAAGCCAAGGCCGCACTGGATCCAAAAGTGAAGGCGGTGGAGAAATCGACAGTTCAGGCTAATAACGCAGCGCAGGAATTGGCCAGATCCGAAATGAGGAAGAAGTCCGGCGAAGAGGAGATCGAGAACCTAAAGAAGCGGATTGCGGCGGCTAAAGAAATATTCGAGGCTGACGAAAAGGCAGCTCAAGCGGCGGAGGCTACGGCCGCGCCACTGAAGGCGGAAGCAGAAAAGGCCAGAGCGACATATACGGAGGCCACGAAGGTCGCTGACGCAAAGCGCGGCCTGCTCGAGCAGGCAAAGACCACACTCTACCGGCTGGTTTCCGCACGACAGGTGGCGAAAATCATGGAGAGCACCGAGCCACCGGCACCGGCGAACCGGATTGATGAAATCGTGTTTGCGAAATTGAAGGCGCTTGGGATCCGACCTGTTCTGTGCTCCGATGCTGTGTTTGTCCGTCGTGCCTATCTGGACTTGACCGGCATGCTGCCGTCTGCCGAAGAGGCCAAGGCGTTCATCCAGGAATCAGACAGGAACAAACGTGTTGCACTGATCGACCATCTCCTCGACCGGTCCGAACACGTGGATTATTGGGCCATGAAATGGAGCGATATCCTGAAGGTCAAGGCAGAGTTTCCCGTCAAGCTCTGGCCCAACGCGGCGCAGGCCTATCACCGATGGATCTGGGAATCGATCGCCCGGAATAAGCCGTATGACCAATTCGTCCGGGAGCTGCTCACTTCGAGTGGAAGCAACTTTCGTGATGGCCCGGTCAACTTCTACCGCGCGATCCAGGAGAAAACACCGGAGGGCATCGAAGCGGCTGTCGGCTTGGCTGTGATGGGCGCGCGGGTCCACTTATGGCCGGCAGAACGCCGCGCTGGCATGGCAGTATTTTTCTCGCAGATCGGCTATAAACCCACCAGCGAGTGGAAAGAAGAGGTCGTCTTCTGGGACCCCCTCAAATCGGTCGCCGTTCCCGGCAGTGTCGCGCCGGGACTGGATTCCGTCGCCAAGGCGGTGACCGCGACCAACATGATTCCGCAGGGGTTGACCGACGTGCTGACTGAAGCCGGCGCGAAGGAGGCCGCGTTTCCCGACGGCACCAAGACAACGCTCCCATCGAACCGCGATCCGCGGGAGGTGTTTGCCGATTGGCTGATTCGACCGGACAATCCGTGGTTCGCCAAAGCTATTGTCAACCGGACTTGGGCGTGGGCGATGGGACGGGGAATTGTTGACGAGCCGGACGACATTCGGGATAACAACCCGCCCAGCAACCCCGAACTCCTTGCCTGCTTGGAGAAAGAGTTGGTCTCGAGCGGCTACAATCTTAAGAATCTCAAGCGGCTGATCTTTACCTCGACGGCGTATCAGTTCTCTTCGATACAGAGGTCCAAAGCGCCCGAAGCCAGAGCCAACTTCGCCAGTTACCCGTTGCGACGGGTAGAGGCTGAGGTGTTGATCGACGAGTTGAACGAAATTACCGGCGGTTCCGACTTGTATACCAGCGCCGTGCCTGAGCCGTTCACGTATATTCCCCGCGGCATGACTGCTGTGGAACTTGCGGACGGCAGTGTCACCAGCTCGTTCCTGACGTTGTTCGGACGTTCCTCGCGGGCCACAGGGATGGAATCCGAGCGGGTCAACGAACTGGCCTCGACCCAGTGCCTCCACATGTTGAATTCGGCCGCAATCCAGAGCAAGCTTCAGGACGGCCCAAAGCTCGCGGCAATACTCTCCCAAGGCGGCAAACCGAATGAAATCGCCGAGAAACTTTACCTGACAATCCTCTCGCGGCTTCCGACAGATGCCGATCTGGAGACGGTCGAGGGATATGCCAAGAGCGGCGCGGCAAAAGGAAACGGCGTCTGGGTCGATGTTGCCTGGTCGCTCATCAATAGTCCCGAGTTTCTTCTGCGCCATTAATTGCGATGTGGTAACATAATCTTAACAATCCGTTTCATGGCAGGACCACCAAAGCGGAAGTGAAAGGATGCTAAATATGAACAAGAATCACAATCAAGACGGCCCGAAGCGGGTCACGCGGCGCGAGGCTTTGCGACGTTGCGCTTTGGGCGTTGCAGGCGCGATCACAGCCGGCAGCCTGAGTTCCCGCGTCTTTGCTGCCGACGCTGCGCTGACGCCACAGCCGAAGCTCGCCGAAGAGAAGGCGATCCGGGATGCGACAGCCAAAGCCAAGGCCAAGGACAAAAAAGTCCGGATCAAATCGGTCATCCAAATCTTCTTGTGGGGAGGTATGTCGCACAACGATACCTGGGACCCCAAGCCCGCTTCGGGCTATGGCTACATGGGTGATTTTGACAAGGTCATACCCACCAACGTGGACGGAATCCAACTCGGCGCGCTGTTCCCCAAACTGGCCCAGCAGGCCGACAAATATTCGTTGATCCGCAGCATGACCCACGGCAATAACGGCCACGAGACGGCCGCCTACCTGATGCAAACCGGCCACCAGCCGGGCGGGCGGCTTGCCTACCCCAGCGTGGGCGCAACATTTACCTTCTTTAAAAAAGACCAATACCAAGGACTGATTCCACCCTATATCGTGATGCAGGAGGCAGCCGGGCGTTTTTCCGAGGAGGGTTTCCTCGGCCCGGCGTATAAGCCTTTCGCCACGGGCGGCGATCCAAATGCGGGCCGCTTCGAGGTGCAGGGAATCGTCAACAAGGGAATCGACGACGGGCGGCAAAACGCTCGCCGTGAACTGGTCGATAAAGTCAATCTCATGGGCTACGGTCTTGCGGAGGCCCCGGAGATGGCTTCCGCCGAGGCGGCCAGGCAGAAAGCCTACGGGTTGATTTTGGGCAGCGGTAAGGAAGTGTTCAATCTCGAGAACGAACCTGCGGAAGTCAGAGATCGCTACGGTCGCCACACATTCGGCCAGGAATGCCTGGCGGCGCGGCGGATGGTCGAGGCAGGAGTTCCCTACATCACGATCAGCTTCCCAGGTGGCTGGGACACGCACTCCAACCATTTTGCCACTATGAGAAAACAGTGCCCCAATCTCGATCAGGGACTCGCGATGCTGCTTGCGGATTTGAGCGAGAAAGGCTTGCTCGAAAGCACGCTGGTTTGGTGCACCGGCGAGTTCGGTCGAACGCCAAAGATTTCCTGGGAGCCTCCTTGGAACGGAGGTCGCGGTCACCATGGCGCGGTCTTTACCGTGCTGGTCGCCGGCGGCGGATTCAAGGGCGGCCGCGTCGTCGGTTCCTCCGATGACAAAGGTGAGCAAGTCAAAGAACGGCCCGTCTATCCGTCGGACCTGCTGGGCAGCTTTTATCTGCTGGCCGGCATCGACGCCACGGCCAAGTTGCCCCATCCTTGGGGGCTGGATGCCTACGTGTTGGACACCGAAAACGAAGGCATGAAGTCGGCCGGGCTTTTGGAAGAGATCATGTAACCAATGACAAGAAACGGAGCAACTCGTGCGTAGGTTCGCCAGGCTTCTGCTCGCGGTGCCGGCCATCCTTGTGCTTGCGGCATCCGCAACTTGGGCGGAGAGCCAATACATCGGTTACGTCTATCCCGCCGGCGGCCAACAGGGCACCACCTTCCCTATCCGGTTGGGTGGACAGGGGCTCATACACACTTCTGATTTGGTTGTGAGCGGTGAGGGCGTTTCCGTTCGGCTGGTTGATTACAACCGGGTGATGAACAACGAGGAGATGGGGGTGCTCACTCGCCAACTCAGCGAGTTGCAGAAGAAGGAGACGACGATCAGTGGCGAGATGGCCGCCAAGATGGCTTCGTTCGAATTCCCCGAGCCCATCGGGCCGGATGCCGGACCCAGCGCGACTCCTTTTCTCATTTGTCCGATATGCGGGACTGCCAATCCTCTCGACGCCAAGGTGTGCATCAAATGCAATACAGCGCTAGACAAGGCGGTTGTGGTGGGCGGAGAGACCCCGAAGATCGAATCTTCCAAATCTGAAAAGGAAGTGGCCAAGCAGAAACTGATCGAACGGATCCAAAAGAAATTTGCCGACGACGAGCGCAATCCGGCCGTTCGTTCCCAGACCGAGCTCGTCTTTGCCGAAGTCACGATCACGCCAGACGCAAAACCCGGCCGGCGAGAGATAAGAGTGATCACCAAACAGGGTGTCTCCAACCCGCTGGCCTTCTACGTGGACCAGGTGCCCGAAGTCGCCCGCAAGCCGATGAAGGCCATGCAGCTCCCGGTGCTCGGCAAGGAGTATCTAGCCCAGCGCAAACGGCCACGGGAAGAAGAGGAGATCCGGATCATCTTACCTTGCACGATGAACGGCCAGCTCGCAGCGGGCGAGATGAACAGGTATCGTTTTCAGGCAAGCAAGGGCCAGCGACTGGTCATCTCTGCCAAGGCCCGGGAGCTGATTCCTTACGTTCCCGACGGCGTTCCCGGCTGGTGCCAAGCCGTGCTCCGCATCCGCGACGCCACCGGCAAAGAACTGGCTTACAACGACGATTTCCGTTTCAACCCCGACCCGCTTATCTATTTCGAGGTTCCCGAGGACGGGGAGTATGTGCTGATCATCAACGAGGCGCTGTTTCGCGGTCGCGAAAGTTTTGTGTATCGGATTACCATCGGTGAATTGCCCTTCGTAACCGGCATCTTTCCGTTGGGAGGACGTGTGGGTGAGCCGGTCAAAATCGATATGGACGGTTGGAATCTGGAAAAGGCCACGATGGCACCGCCGCCAAATGACGCAAAACCGGGGCTCCATCTGCTGGCTGCCACCGATGGCAAATCCGTTTCCAACTCCGTGCCGTTCGCCTTGGACACATTGCCCGAATGCTTGAAAGGCGGCCCCATCGACGATCCGTCGAAAGCGCAGAAAGTGACCCTTCCGATCATCGTCAACGGGCGGGTGGACCGTCCGGGCGAGTGGGACATCTATGAGGTAGAAGGAAAAACCGGCGAAACGATCGTCGTGGAAGTGTGGGCGCGACGGCTCGGTTCCCCACTCGATTCCTTCATCAAAGTCACCGGCGCGGAGGGCAAGGTCATCGCGATCAACGACGATCATTTCGATGCGGCATCGGGGATGAATACCGACCACGCCGATTCCTACCTCATGGTCAAACTGCCAGCTAACGGAAAGTATTTCATTCACCTCGGCGATACGAGGCGCCACGGTGGGAAAGACTACGCCTACCGGCTCCGGATCAGCCAGCCGTTACCGGATTTCGAGTTGCGCTTGATCCCTTCCCGAATCGTTATGCCCGCCAACGGATCGGCGAAGGTGACAGTCTTCGCCATCCGCAAGGATGGATTTGACGGGCCAATCAATCTGACCTTCAAAGACCTGCCGAAGGGGTTCGAATCGCCAGATGCCACGCTACCAGCCAAAAAGGAAACCGTGGAATTGACGCTGAAAACCAATCTTACTGCGATGGAGAAGCCGATTAACCTCACCGTCGTAGGCACGGCGAGAATCGGCGACCGGGAGGTTGTCCATGAAGTCGTGCCGGCCGAAGACAAGATGCAGGCTTTCCTCTGGCGCCATTTATTGCCTGCGGAAAGCCTTCCGGTATTGGTCTTCGATCCCTCCTACCAACCGCCAGCCGACCGTATTCGCCCTCCGATCCGCGACGAAGATCGTCCAAAAGACGTTAAGCGCACGCTGACCCGGTCCTCGGTCGAGTCATATTTGAAGCAAGTCGAAGGCCTTTACCAAGAGTGGTTCCTTACCGACGAGTTCGCCAATCGCGAGATCGCAAAAACTGAAGCCGGTGTGATTCAATAAATGGCCTCGGCCCTCAATTAACCCGGAGATTTACCTTTCCGCACCTATTGATCTGTCAGCTGAAAGCATGTATTGCTCCCGAATGGCGCATCGCATGGAGCGGAGCGCCGGAATAAATATCTTCATATGAACTACGCCACGCCCGACCTCACCCAACATCCACCCCGCAGCGCACGCGCACGTCTCGGCGGTTACGTCATCCTGCCGCGCTGCCTCGACAAATGCCGCGCTGGTCTCGCCGGAAAAGGCGGCGATTACCACTACGCCTGCCCGCTGGACCAACGGTTCCTTCAATTTGCTGGAATCGATCCCGAAGCCCTCAAGGCCGAAGTGGCTAAGGGATTGGGCGATTTTGAGATCCTGACTTGGATCCAATCGAATGCGGTGCACAAGCGGACCGAATGGGAAATCGCCCAGTGGAGCGCCCAGGCGGATCAATCCGTTCCGTCCGACAACGGAACCCGCGAGTTTTTTAGCGGTCTTGTGGCTGGAGCCAAGGCGGGGCACCGCGATGACATCAAAGGCTGGTTCGATCTCCTGGACGTGGACGACTTCGCGAGCTTCGGCGGGAAACCCTGAGCCCGTCTGATTCACGACACAACGACCGGACATCCGGGCACCGCCGCAAGCATTTTCGCAGTTGCGGCGTTTCGCGGCTATGTGTAGCGTTTCCAACTCTCCGGATCAACCCATGGGCAAAATTTACAACAACATTGTCGAAACGGTCGGCCGCACCCCGCTGGTCAGGCTGAACCGCATCACCGCCGGCCTTCCGGCCACCATCGCTCTCAAGTGTGAGTTCTTTAACCCGCTTGGCAGCGTCAAGGATCGCATCGGCATGGCGATGATCGAGGACGCCGAGCACAAGGGCATTCTCAAGCCGGATACTACCATCGTCGAACCGACAAGTGGCAACACCGGCATAGCCCTCGCGTTCGTCGCCGCCGCCAAGGGATACAAACTCATCCTCACGATGCCCGAGACCATGAGCGTCGAGCGGCGCACCCTACTCGCCCTGCTCGGAGCCAGGCTCGTCCTGACTCCCGGTTCTGAAGGCATGAAAGGAGCCATCGCCCGCGCCGAGGCCATTGTCAAAGAAACCCCCGGCGCATGGATGCCCCAGCAGTTCAACAATCCCGCAAATCCGGCCATCCACGCCAAAACAACCGCCGAAGAAATCTGGGCGGATACGGATGGCGCGGTTGATATCTTTGTCGCTGCGGTCGGGACCGGAGGAACCATCACTGGAATGATCGAGGCCCTTTCAGCCCGCAGACCATCCCTTCAGGCCATCGCGGTCGAACCGAAGGACTCCCCGGTCATTTCGCAGACGCTGGCGGGAGAGCCCGTCAAGCCGGGGCCGCATAAAATCCAGGGAACAGGAGCCGGATTTATTCCCGGCAATCTTCATTTGAAATCTGCGGCCGGCGTGGCCCAGATCACCGAGTGCATTCAAGTCAGCAACGATGATGCTTTTGCGATGGCCCGCCGACTCGCAAAGGAGGAAGGAATTCTGGCCGGCATCAGCTCCGGAGCAAACGTCCACGCCGCGATTGAGGTCGCAAAACGCCCGGAAAATGCCGGCAAGCTCATCGTCACCGTGGCCTGCTCGACTGGCGAGAGGTATCTGAGCACAGCCCTTGCAGATCAGGCCCGCGCGGAGGTCGGAGGATAATGAGCGCTCCCATTCCCTCTGACGATGCCGTGGTCGAGCGCGACGAGATCGACGCCTTGCTCTTCTGGCACACCCACAAGAAAAACATTCTGCTCGGCGCTTTGGCCATCGTGGTGATTGGCGGCGGAAGCCTGGCTTGGTATGTCCATTCCACCTTGACCGCCAAGGACGCCATCGCGGCACTTGCCAACGCCAAGGACATTCCGCAGCTGGAAACCGTCATCAAAACTTATGGCGGCACGATGCCTGCGGCGGACGCTATTCTGCTGCTTGCCGCCGAAAACCAGAAAGCCGGACACCTCGCGGAATCGACCGCCGCGTTTCAGAGCTTCCTGAAATCCTTTCCCGACCATCCGCTCGCGGGAGGAGCTCTCCTTGGCATCGGGCAGAACCAAGACGCCTCCGGCAAGCCGGACGAAGCGATGGCCACGTATCAGCAGGTCGTCGAACAATATCCGAAGAGTTACGCCGCGCCGTTTGCCGGCTATGTTCAGGCGGAGATCCTTCTGCGGACTTTCCAGCGTGAGAAGGCAAAGGTCGTGCTGGATTCCCTGGTTTCCCAATTTCCGGATTCGACAATCGCCCGCCTTGCCTCCGCCCAGCTCGCCCGGATCAGAACGACTCAGCCTCCCCGGTAGCGGGGTGAACCCGGCATCGTTCCTACTGCTCAAAAAGGGTTGTGCAGAGGGCATGCAGGAGGATAGCGTGCACGCACAACGTTCCCCTTATGCCTACTCCCTCTGCACCCAAGAAGGTTTCTTTCATTGTTTACTTTATTGGCTTCACGGCTGCCCTTGCCGGCTTGCTCTTCGGCTTGGACGTCGGGGTCATCTCGGGTGCCCAGCACTTCATTGAGCAGGACTTCAAGATCGGCGACAAGGAGATCGAACTCATCGTCAGCGCGCTCCTGTGGGGGGCGGTTTTTGGAACTTTGATCAGCGGAGTGCTGTCGAGCAACTTCGGGCGGCGGCGCACGATTCTCGTGAGCGCGGTGATTTTTGTGATCGGATCGCTCGCCTGTTCCCTGGCGCACAACCAACACACGCTGATCATCTCACGCTTCTTCCTAGGCATTGCAGTGGGCGTCGCCTCGTTCACAGCCCCGCTTTATCTCTCCGAGGTCGCGCCCCGGGCCATCCGCGGTTCGATGATCTCCATGTATCAGCTAATGATCACGATCGGCATCGTTCTCGCTTTTCTCAGCGACACATGGCTTGCTTCCTATGCCACATTCGGCGGAGTCACCGGAGGCCATTGGCGCCTGATGCTTGGGATTATCGCCATTCCTGCAGCGGTCATGTTCGCAGGAGTGCTCTTCCTGCCGGAAAGCCCTCGCTGGCTGTTTCTCAAGGGATTCAAGGATCACGCGGTGAACGTGTTCAAGCGCATGCACCTCGACGATGTGGAGATCGCCGCCGAGGTGCAGGAGATCGAGGACAGCATGAAGGTCAAACAAAACGGCTTTCAGATGTTCCTCAAAAACTCGAACTTCCGCCGAGCGATCGGACTCGGAATCGGGCTCCAGATCATCCAGCAACTCACCGGGATCAATGTTGTCATGTATTACGCACCAAAGATTTTTGCTCTGGCCGGTTTCGAAAACGTCAGCCAGCAGATGTGGGGGACGGTGATTGTGGGGATCACCAACGTGCTGGCCACGTTCATCGCCATCGCCTTTGTCGACAAGCTCGGGCGCAAGCCGATCATGTATGCGGGCTTCGTGGTCATGGGCCTGGCCCTCTTGACCGTAGGCACATTTTTCAACCTGGACATCGCGAAGAACCCTCAGTTCGGGTATCCGGCGATCGGTGCCCTGCTGGTGTTCATTGTCGGCTTCGCCATGAGCGCGGGACCGATCATCTGGGTGATCTGCTCGGAAATTTATCCGCTGGCCGGGCGGGACCTGGGGGTGACCTGCAGCACTGCGACGAATTGGATTAGCAATGCGATCGTCGGACAAACATTCCTGACGATGCTGGCCACGTTCGGTGGCGGGAACACGTTCCTGCTCTACGGCGGACTGAACGCCCTTTTCATTATCTTCTTCCTCATCTTTGTTCCGGAAACCAAGGGGATCTCGCTCGAACAAATCGAACGGAACCTGATGTCGGGACGGATCCTCCGGAAAATCGGAAGATAATTGAGGGATTGGCCATCGAGGGAGCTGCGTCGTCAACGCCGAGTATTGTCTGCGGACAACCAGGCGGTCTTCCCTCCATTCATTCCCAAGTCGGGCGCCTCAGCTTTCGGTAATCAACTGGCGAAGGACAAATGGCAGAATCCCGCCGTGGCGGTAGTAGTCCACCTCGATCGGGGTATCGATCCGGAGCTTTACGGCCATCGATTCCGATTTTCCGTCTTTGTGCGTGATCGTGAGCGTGACGTCCTGCCTTGGCTGGATGTCCTCGCCAAGGCCGGTGATATCGAAGGTCTCCGAGCCATCGAGCCCGAGCGTTTCTGCGGTCACACCGTCGGGCAACTGCAGGGGCAAAACGCCCATGCCGACCAGGTTCGAGCGGTGGATACGCTCAAAGCTGCGCGCAACGACCGCCTTGATGCCGAGCAGTCGGGTGCCCTTGGCTGCCCAGTCGCGGCTGGAGCCGGTTCCATATTCCTGTCCGGCAAAAACGATGAGCGGCGTCCCCTCACCCTGGTATTTCATGCAGGCATCGTAGATGCTCATCAGCTCGCCTGATGGCTGGTGGACGGTGAATCCGCCTTCGACCCGCGTGCCGTCTGCCTTTGGCGGAATAATCAGGTTTTTGATGCGTACGTTCGCGAATGTGCCGCGCGTCATCACCCGGTCGTTGCCACGCCGGCTGCCGTAGCTGTTGAAATCAGCGGCGGCGATCCCGTTCTCGACAAGGTATTTTCCAGCAGGCGAGCTGGGTTTGATGGCCCCGGCCGGCGAGATGTGGTCGGTGGTGACCGAGTCTCCGAAGATGCCCATCGGCCTGGCTCCGGTGATGTTTGAGATCGTTCCAGCCTCCATGCCGAAGCCGATAAAGAATGGCGGCTCCTGGATGTAGGTGCTCGTGCCGTCCCACTCGTAAATCTGGCCAGTCGAAGCGGGAACCTCGTTCCATTTCGGGTTTTGATCCGCAAACCCGGTGTAGAGCTTTTGAAAGACCTCGGGCCTGAGCGAGGCTTGCATGGCCTCGCGGATTTCCTCCAGGCTTGGCCAGATGTCCTTGAGAAAGACATCAACGCCATCCTTGTCCCTGGCGATCGGCTCTCGCGAAAGATCGATATCGACCCGCCCGGCCAGGGCGAATGCGACGACCAGCGGAGGGGACATCAGGAAATTCGCACGGATATTCTGATGGATGCGGGCCTCAAAGTTTCTATTTCCTGAGAGGACGGCGGCGGTCACGAGGTCGTTCTGAACAATCGCGGATTCGATCTCGGGGTTGAGCGGGCCGGAGTTTCCGATGCAGGTGGTGCACCCGTAACCGACGATCTGGAATCCCAACTCATCGAGGTAGTGCTGGAGACCGGTCGTCTCCAGATAGTCCTTTACGACACGCGAGCCAGGCGCCAGTGAGGTCTTCACCGACGCGTCCACCCGCAGCCCGCGCAGCACAGCCTTCTTCGCGAGCAGGCCCGCCCCGAGCATGACGCTGGGATTGCTGGTATTCGTGCAGCTTGTGATGGCCGCAATGAGCACCGACCCGTCGCGGAGCGTGCTGTGCTCCTCGTGGAATGGAGACTTCGGAAAATCCCTGACCTTGTCCGGCGTTGGCCTGTCGGCAACCATCTCTGATTCGTCCGAGGGCAACACGCCGTTGGTTTTGACGCTCGCACTGCGGCCGAGGTCGGCGGCCGCTTTTCCGTAGCCGCCCTCCGAGACCGGCCTCGTGAGAAGATTGCCAAAGGAGGCTTTGAGATCCGGGAGATCGATTCGGTCCTGCGGACGCTTCGGTCCGGCGACTCCCGGACGAACACCGGCCAGGTCGAGGTCAATATCCACACTGTAGGCGATATCGCCTTTGCGGGGCATGCCGAAAAGGTTCTGCGCGCGGAAGTAATTCTCAAACGCGCGACACTGGGCGTCGGTCCGGCCGGTCGAGGCCAGGTAGTTCACGGACTCGGAATCGACCGGGAAGAATCCCATCGTGGCGCCGTATTCCGGGGCCATGTTCGCGATGGTTGCGCGGTCGGTGAGCGGGAGACTGGCAGCCCCCTCACCGTAGAATTCCACAAACTTGCCAACAACCTTCGCCGCGCGGAGGAGCTGGGTAACGTGTAGCGCGAGGTCGGTCGCGGTGACACCCTCGCCAAGGCGGTTTGAGAGGTGAACGCCGACGACTTCGGGCGTCAGAAAATATACCGGCTGACCAAGCATTCCCGCTTCGGCCTCGATCCCGCCAACCCCCCACCCCACGACCCCGAGCCCGTTGATCATCGTCGTGTGCGAGTCCGTGCCAACCAGCGTATCAGGATAATAAATCCGCTGTCCGGTTTCCGCCTTTTGGCTGAGCACCCCTTTGGCGAGGTATTCGAGGTTGACCTGGTGGACGATGCCAATTCCCGGAGGGATCACGCCGAATGTCTGGAAGGCCTGCTGGCCCCACTTTAAAAACTGATAGCGCTCGCGGTTGCGCCGGAATTCCATTTCCAGATTCAGCCGGAGAGCGTCCGCCGAGCCGTAGAAATCGACCTGCACTGAGTGGTCCACCACCAGGTCCACCGGCACGAGCGGTTCGATGATCGCGGGATTCCCGCCGAGGGACTTTACCGCGCTGCGCATCGCGGCGAGATCGACCAGAAGCGGAACGCCGGTAAAATCCTGCAGAACAATCCTCGCCACAACAAACGGGATTTCTTCCTGGGCCGGGGTCTTGGCCGACCAGTTCGCCAGTGTCTCGACATCCTTGCCCTGGACCTTTTTGCCGTCGCAGTTTCTAAGCACGGACTCCAGAACGATGCGAATGCTGACCGGCAACTTAGACACCGGCCCGACGCCTGCCTCCTCGAGTGCCGGAAGCGATTGCAGGGTGCCGGCCTCACTGGTGCCGGTGTCAAAAGAACGCAGGGTGTCGAATGCCGATTTCATGGTTGGAACAAATTGAAGCAGGTTTCGTGCTGCTCACGCAATACTGCGCCTGAAAAATTGTGATCTTATCAGAACCCCATGCTCACAAGACGTGTGTCAACGCACCCGAGAACACAGATCGAAGGTCACATTCTATTCTCTCTCCAGGGCCGATGCACGGTGTTCACGCCACCATTTCCGTGCATTGTCCACTGTTTCTTGAAAATATGCCTCGGTCAGCCCATGCGGGCCTTTATATTGCTGCAGATGCAAGTCGGGGCGAAACGGTTGATCACCTCGTATCATCGGTTCGACTCCTGCCAGATGCCCCAGATTAATTGCCAGAAAATACCCTCTGCCGGAATGCCCATCGTCGACTTTCTCCAACAACACAAAACCGTATTGCAGGGATTTGGCACGGTTTTCCACGGTGAGTTTGTCCCCGCGCACATGCCTCAAGATAATATAGCGGAACATCTCCGAGCGAGGGAGCGGATCTGATTCGGCCTCGCAGAGCGCCAACGCATTTTCCAAGTAGCTGTTCGGATCACCCTCTTCCAGCAGAATGCCTATGATTGCTTTGCGCAAGTCGACTGGCTCGTTCCGATTTTGCGCGATCTTTTCCAGTCTCGGCTGCACTTCGCTAAACGGAGGCAAGGATGCGTCATGCTCTCGCATTCCCCAATAGAGACGGTTTCCTATTTCTTGGGCAACCGTATAGCGAGCGTTGCCAATCGACTGATTTTCCAGCAACGACAGCATCAGGTTCATATCCTCTCCCCGCGACTTTTTATTGTCATGATAGAAACGCCATAGCCGGCTTAACGTGAGGCTGATTCTTTCCTGTTCGCTCACCCTTGGCTCCAACCAGGGATGGTCTGTGTCAACCGGATTGATGCCTATCAACGATTGGAACCGTCCCATAAGCGTCAGGAGTTTGACTGCTACGGAGTCGAATGGCATTTTAGTCAGCCGTTCGTATGCCTCCCCGCGTTGGGTGGGTGTCGATTGGGCTGCGATGATGTCCAGATCGTCCGCCAAAGCCCCTGACCCAAAAAGGAGCAGCAGGAGGCCGATTAGAATGTTCAATGTGGGCCGGGGAAAAATCATACGATTTTTTTACAGGCGCAGCAGAATTCGCAGCCTGTCCTCGACTTGTAACATGGTGGCCGCAGTGATGGCACCCCAGCGGGTGACAAGCCGGTCTTTACTAATCGATCGCACCGCTTCGCACAGAAGAGCGGAGGGATTTGTCAGGCCACCTTCCGGGGGCTGGACCACAACATGGAATGGGATGGGTCGCAAAGTGGACGTGATGGGGATGACGACGACGAGATCGGCGCGGCTTTGATTGAATGCGTCCACTGAAACAACCAGCACCGGTCGGCGTCCGGCTTGTTCGTGGCCACGCACCGGGTTCAGATCAGCGAGCCAAATGTCACCTCGGGCAGCAGAGACCATCGTTCAGGAGGCAAAAGGCTCCAACCCATCGTTGATGGTGGTGTCGAGAGAGGCAATTTCCCGGTGATAGTCGGAATCTGCCAAGAGGCTGGCGTAGGCCGAAGTAGCCTCCTCCAGAAACCGCTGGCGACGATACGAATCCAATGCCGCATCAAGGACGTCAGTCATCGTGGAATGCGCTTCCTGCGACATTTGGGCGAGGATCTCCTTGCCTCGATTAGAAATACGAACGGTTGTCGGCATGTCTGGAATATACAGATATGTTGACAGTTTTGTCAACAAGATGTTGTGTATGTAAACTCGAAAACCGCTTTTCTCCGCGGGCCCGCGCCTGCGTGAGGAATCGCTGGATCTGGGCTAAACTGACACTGGCGGCTTACGCAGATAGCTGCGACACTTCCGTGATCGAGCGCAATGGCGTGCTGGATGTCCACGCTCTGGTGTTCAACCCGCATACCAATACCTTTCGCCATTATCTTTCTTCAGTGATAGCCACTTCCAAGTCACACCTCCCCGAAAGAGCACTTCTCCTGCTTTTGGCGATGGTGCAGTTCACCCACATCATGGATTTCATGATCATGATGCCATTGGGTCCGCAGTTGATGCGCGTGCTCTCGATCTCCGCGTCGGAGTTCAGCCTTCTGATTGCAGCCTACACGATGACGGCTGGGGTTATTGGGTTTCTCACGGCCCCGTTCATCGACCGCTACGACAGGAGAATGGTACTGCTTGTTTCCTACGCAGGATTTATTCTGGGGACGTATGCCTGCGCGGCCTCGGATTCCATCGGACAACTGCTCCTTGCCAGGGCGATCTGCGGGGCATTTGGAGGAATTTCCAACGCGACAATTCTGGCGATTGTGGGGGATCTTGTCCCTTCCGAGCGCCGGGGTGCGGCCATGGGGATCATCATGACATCGTTCTCGGCGGCCGCTGCCCTCGGGGTGCCATTCGGGTTGTTTCTTGCGCAGCGATTCCGTTGGGAAACCCCGTTTTATCTGGTTGTCGGAATCGCGCTGGTCGTCGAAACCCTGCTGATGCTGTGGCTGCCACATGTCCGCGGGCACCTGGAGGATGGACCGCCGACATCTTTGAGAAACTTCGTCTCTCTGCTTTCTGATCCGAACGCCTGGCGCGGGATTCTGCTGATGGTGTCGTTGGTCTTCGGCCACTTCACCATCATCCCCTTTTTATCACCGCATCTGGTGTTCAACCTGAAATATCCGGAATCCCACCTCGCGCTCGTTTATGTCGTCGGCGGGGGGCTGACCATCGTCACAGCCCCTCTGATCGGGAGGTTGTCGGATCACTTCGGCCGGGCGAAAATCTTCACGATTCTGGTCGTCGTGGCCGCCGTGATTATTTCGCTTCTAACCCACGCGGGCCCACTCCCGGTGTTCCCCACCCTGATCATCACCGGGTTGTTTTTTATCTTTGCGAGCGGACGTTATGTACCCGCGCAGGCGATCCTGACATCCGCTGTTCCCTCCGCGAGACGCGGCGCCTTCATGAGCCTGACCGCCTGCACGCGCGACCTCTGCAGCGGACTCGCTGCGGTGCTTGCCGGAAGGGTTGTCGTCCAAACATCAGCTGGGCTGCTCCATGTCAATTGGCTGGGCTGGCTTGCCGTGGGAACAAGCCTCGTGAGCATCTGGCTGATTCGAAGGGTGCGGACGGTGGCGGACAAAATCCCTCCGGCGAATCAGTCCGCTATCCCGCTCGGTGTGGCTGCGGAAGGGTAGATCAGCTCTTCCCTGCCCGCTTGCGCGCGTTGGCATCCAGGATTTTTTTCCTGAGCCGGAGCGATTTCGGGGTCACCTCGACGTATTCGTCGGGGGAGATGTATTCGAGCGAGCGTTCGAGACTCATGACAAGGGGCGGCGCGAGCGAGATTCCTTTCCCGTCGCCCTGACTGCGCATGTTGGTGAGCTTTTTGGCTTTGCACGGGTTGACCGGCATGTCGTCGGGCCGCGCATTTTCCCCAATGATCATCCCCTCGTAGATCTCCTCCTGCGGACCGATAAAGAGCCGACCGCGTTCCTGGATGGTATCGAGCGCGTAAGCCATGCTGATGCCGCCTTCCATCGAGACGAGGACGCCGTTGTTCCGGCTCGGGATATCACCCTTGTGGGCCCCGTATTCTTTGAACAGGTGGCTCGCGATGCCGTGGCCTTTGGTGACGTTGACAAGATCGGTCTCGAACCCGATGAGCCCGCGGGTCGGGATTGTGGACTCAACTAGCACGCTGTGGGATTTGTGCTCCATGCTCGTAATCTCGGCCTTGCGTGAGGCGAGCGATTGCAGGATATCGCCAAGATTCTCGGTGGGAACATCGACATATAATGTTTCCAGCGGCTCGAGCAACGTTCCGTCTTCCTCGCGCTTGAAGATGACCTCTGGACGCGAGACCAGGATTTCAAACCCCTCGCGGCGCATCTGCTCAACCAGGATTGCGATCTGCATTTCCCCGCGGGCCTTGACGTCGAAATGCCCCGCGATCTCGGTATCGCTGACCATGATCGACACATTCGTGCGGGTCTCCTTGATCAGCCGGTCCCGGATCTGGCGGGCGGTCAGCAGTTTGCCATCACGACCTGCGAGCGGCGAGTCGTTAACGCAGATTTTCATCGCGATCGTCGGCGGGTCAATATCCACAAAATGCAGGGCCTCGCGGTCCTCTGTATCAGTGAGTGTCTCACCGATGAAAACCTCCTCGAACCCTGTAAGCCCGATAATATCACCTGAGAACGCCTCCTCGATCTGGACTTTTTCCAGCCCCTCATGTCCGAAAAGCGCTGTGACCTTTCCGCGCTCCTTGCGTCCGCCCGCATGAATGCAGACGATGCTCTGACCGACTTTGACCGAGCCGCTGATGATGCGTCCGTAAGCGATTCGTCCGAGGTAGTCGCTGTAGTCGAGGTTCGAGACAAGCATTTGGAAAAATCCGGCATCCGAGGCTTTCGGCGCAGGTATGTGCCAGGCAATCGCCTCGTAGAGCGGCACCATTGTCTCGCTCGGATCGACAAGTTCACGCTTGGCATAACCGTCCCTGGCGCTCGCGTAGATGTGAGGAAAATCAAGCTGCTCGTCATTGGCGTTCAGCTCGAGGAAAAGCTCGAAAACCATATCCAGCACCTTGTGGGGGCGGGCATTTTCGCGGTCGATCTTGTTGATGACCACGATCGGCTTGAGGCCGTTTTCCATGGCCTTGCGGAGCACGAACTTCGTCTGGGCCTGCGGGCCATCGTAAGCGTCCACAACAAGAAGGACACCATCCACCATCTTCATGATGCGCTCGACCTCGCCACCGAAATCCGCATGGCCGGGAGTGTCCACAATGTTGACGTGGTAGCCATTCCATCGAAACGCAGCATTCTTGGCGCGAATCGTGATGCCTTTTTCCTTCTCAAGATCCATGGAATCCATCATGCGGATTTCGGTCTTTTGGTTGGCACGGAATGTTCCTGCCTGCTTGAGAAGCTGGTCAACGAGCGTGGTCTTCCCGTGGTCAACGTGGGCGATGATTGCAATATTACGAATTTTGTCCATAGAGTCGGCCGCTGATAGGCGGGGCCGGACTATGCTGAGCCAAATGCCCACTGTCAACCTGCGTTGCTTTCTTTTCAAAACCGGCACCGTGCAGCGGATTGCTGTTGAACGTGAACCGGAGCCTGCAAGACTGATCATGTGAACAAAGCAATTCTTTTGGATATCCTCGCCACCCCCTCCCCTTCCGGCTGGGAAAAAGCCGGCCAATCAAAGTGGATGGACATGGTCCGGGGTGTCTCGGACCGGGTAAGGAGCGACGCCTATGGTAACGCCTGGGCGGAACTGGACGGCGCATCAAAATCGGCCCCGCGGGTGATGATCGAAGCCCACTCCGATGAAATCGGCTTCATCGTGCGGCATATCGACGAAAAGGGATTCCTCTCACTCGGACCCATCGGGGGATCGGACAGGACCCTCGCGGCGGCACGACGCATCTCGATTTTTGGATCGAAGGGCGTGGTTTCCGGGGTCATCGGAAACACGGCGATCCATCTGCGAAATACTGACAAAGACAAAATCCCGGAGTGGAAGGATCACTTTGCCGATGTCGGAGCACGATCTGCCGCTGAGG
>CAZSDC010000005.1:0-27877 GCA_964605515.1 uncultured Chthoniobacter sp. | reverse complement strand
GTTGCAAAGCTTGGCATTCGGGTGGGAAACCCGGCAATTTTCGAATCGGCCGCCACGGAATTTCACGGCGACCACATCATCGGGCGGGCGCTGGACAACCGGATCGGCGGCTTCGTTCTGGCGCTCACGCTCGAAAAGCTTAATGCCTTGAAAAATAGACCGAAGGCAACAACTCTTGCCGTTAATTGCGTCCAGGAGGAACTCGGCAGCCATGGTGCCAAAATGGTCGCGCACCATCTCGCCCCGTCCGTTGCCATCATTTTCGATGTGACCCACGCCACCGACACTCCTGGGATTCCTGCCAAAGAACATGGACTTGTCGAACTCGGGAAAGGACCGACTCTCGCTCACGGCGCGGCTAACCACCCGCTGGTGGTCGAACGCCTCACCACAATCGCAGACAAACAAAAGATCCCGCTCCAACATGAGGCGATCTCCCGGTCCACTCGAACCGATGCCGACGTCATCTACACCGCACTGGACGGGATCCCCTCGGCGCTGATCTCAATCCCGCTCCGATACATGCACTCACCGGTGGAGATGGTCTCGATGAAAGACGTCGGGGAGGCCGCAAGACTCGCCGCCGAATTTATCGCCAGCCTGTCCGACAAGGACACATTCCGCGTCCACGGATGAAAACTTCAGCCATGGACGAGGTATATTCAGCGGCTGATCTGATCGGTGGAGGCGAGGTATTCTTCGACTTGAATCCGCCCGCTCGACTCGGAGTTTTCGGGGATCCGGTCGCGCACTCAAAGTCGCCCGTTTTCCACAACGCCGCCCTCCGGTCCGCTGGTCTGGACATGAGCTATGTCCGGATTCACGTGCCCGCCGAAAAGGCGCTTGCCGCATTCCGCGCGCTTCCAAGAGCCGGATTTCTGGGGACCAACGTAACCATCCCGCACAAGGCCGCCGCGCTGGCGGCCGTGGACGAAGCCGACGACTACGCCCGCCGGTCCGGCAGCGTGAACACTGTCGCCGTCCAAGGCGATCGGCTTTTGGGTTTCAACACAGACGGCCCGGGTCTCGTACGGGCGATACGCGAAGAATTTTCCGTGGACCTGCACGACCTTCGGATCCTTCTGCTGGGAGCGGGCGGCGGGGCTGGCCGCGCGATCGCCGTCCAATGCGCGATGGAATCCTGCGAGCGGTTGGTTCTGGTGAACCGGACACTCGAAAAAGCACAGTCCCTTGCCGCCGAACTGGCTCCTGCTTTCAAGAGCAACCGGATCCAGGCGATCCCCTTGGAAGAGTCTGCGCTTGCCCCGCAGCTTGCCGAGACGGATCTGGTCATCAATGCAACATCGGTCGGGATGCGTCGCACGGACCCACCATTGATCCCCGCTTCGCTGATGACGCCGGACCTCCTGTTCTACGACACGGTTTATGCTTCGGGAAAATCCCGCCTGCTTCAGGACGCTGCCAGTGCTGGTGCCCGAGGAGCCAACGGCCTGAGCATGCTCCTACATCAGGGGGCCCTTTCTTTCGAAATTTGGTTCAACCGCCCTGCTCCACTGGATGTGATGCGGCAGGCACTTACTTCACTTCCATGATTATCTCCATCGCCAGCACGCAATTCGTTTTCCTCGCACTGGGAATGCTCGCCCTGAATGTCCTTCTCAAAGCCGGCGGATACGCCCCCAACGTGGCCGGAACGTTTCCGCCGCTGGCGTTGACTCTTGCGCATCAGGGCTTGTGGCTGTTCTGCGTTCCGCTGGCATGGCTTGCCTTCGCTACGGCCTGCACGAGTTTGAAAAATGCAGTATTCAACGAAAAGACCGCACAGGCAACAGGGGTCGCAATCGCGGCTGCTATTTTCATGCTCTACGTTTACGCGGGATCACGATTTTTCTAGCCTCTGCCGCGCATCAGGGCTCGCTGGATTCACCTGCCCGAGGGTGGGCGGACTCGTAGGCACGCTTCAATCGCTCGACGGTCACATGAGTGTAGATCTGAGTGGTCGAGAGACTGGCATGTCCGAGCAGAGTCTGGACGCTGCGGAGGTCGGCTCCGTTATCGAGCAGGTGGGTGGCAAAGCTATGGCGGAGCTTATGGGGGGAGAGATTGGCGGGAAGTCCGGCCTGCACCAGGCGGGAACGGATCATTGCCCAGATCGTCCTCGTAGACAGACGTACGCGGGATTTGTTGATGAAGAGCGGGCCGCCGTGAACGCGTGCAGCCCGACGGTATTTTGAGATCGCCTCGAGTGCGGGTCCACCAACCGGGCAGATCCGCTCCTTTGCCCCTTTGCCGGTGACACGTGCCGTTTCTCCAATGACGTCCACATCGGACACATCAAGTCCCCCGAGTTCCGACAGGCGCATGCCGGTCGAATAGAACAATTCGATGATCGCGGTATCCCGTGCAGCCATCCAGACCGGGGCCTGCTTGGCCTTCACTTGGGCGGCAGGCGTGTCGATCAGCGATTCCACCTGCTTGGTGGTCATGAACCGCGGAAGTTGTTTTTCCGCCTTCGGCAGCAGGACTTCGCGCAGGACGTTCTTCTCCACAAAATTCCGCCGGAGCAGAAAGGAATGGAAGGCGCGCAGCGCCGAAAGCCGCAGGCGCACGCTCGACCGCGCCATGTCCTTCTTCATCATGTCCAACATCCATGCCCGATAGTCCGCAGCGGAAACCGCAGACCATGAACCTGAGGGGTGAAATTTCCGGAACGCCTCGATAGCTGTCCGGTAGGTGGTCACGGTCCGGGGCGAGGCGTTTTGCTCAGCCTCGAGAAATGTGTAAAACGCCTCCGACAACCGGTCGGATGAAACCCGGCGAGTGTTATTGGATTTCTTTTTCAGACGGTCTTACCAAGCGGAACAGCCAGTGGCGGCTGGGCTGTGTGCCCCACCTCCCCAGTGCGTGCCGTGGTTCGCTCAAACCGCAGCGTGGCTGATCGGGTTTCAACCCCGTCGGGAGAGGTCGCGGTGATCGGAATCTGGTAATTCCCGTCGGGAAACACGAAGTGATACCGGAAAGAACCGTCCGGAGCCAACTCGACAGGCTTGCCGTCGATTGTCACTTTTGCCTGCGGATGCGTCCCGCCGTAGAAAATGACCTCGGCGTTAACATGCATGAAAAATTCCCGTGGAGCAAAACCGAACGAGCTCACGTTTTCCGAACCGCCCCAGCTGCTGGTCTCGACATGGCTCCAGCTCGAAAGGGCCGCCTGCGACCAACTGCTCAGAGCAGCCTGCGACCAGCTTGAAATCGTGGCTCCTGACCATGAAGATGTCGCCGCCTGCAGCCAGCTGGAAAGCGCCGCCGCGTTCCATGAGGATTCGCCGGTTTTTGCCGCCGCAAGCCAACTCGACAACGCGGTCGCAGCCCATGAGGATTGCGCAGCAGCGTTCCAACTAGTCGGGCCGCTCCCGGTGGAAGATTGAACTGCCGCCGCCCAACTGGCCAATGCGCCTGTTGCCCAACTGGTCAGCGCAGCCGAGGACCAGGATTTGGAGCCCGCTAAAGCCGAAAAAGCACTGAAGAGGCTGCTCTCCGATGCCCCCCGCGGCATCCCGGCCAGAAGCTCGCTGGCTCCGCCCGAACTCAGACGCTCCTGAAGATATTTCTGGATGCGAGAACTCAACTCTTCCGAATTCATCACGGAACTTGTGAGTTCATCCAGCAGCGGCTTCCCTAGAAGGGCCTCGAGGACAACTCTCTCATCCGGGTTGATCGCCAGTTTCCCGCCGCTATCAAGAATGAGGAGTTTCCCGTCGCGCTGGAGTCTTCCAAGAGCCTGAAGCAGAGACTCTCCACCTTGGATCGTGGTTTGAATGTTCTCTATGAGCTTCTGGAAGCTCAAATGCAGCGGGATCGTGGCATAGGAAAAATCGTCTGACTCGGAGATCTTGTCTTTTGGAGTCTTGATCGTGATCGATCGTGCGATGCCATTCCACTGGCTGCCCCTGTAGTATCCGATCTCGACGGTGTAATCCGCCCCCGCCTGTTTGACCGGGATATACCAGTTCCGGGTTTCAAACGGGACCTCGATCTCGCTTTCGACCTGGTCTCCATCTCCGCTCACACGAAGGAAGGTCTTCCCGCCCGGATGCAGAGAAATATCAATATCCCAATAGGTGAAGAGCCAGTGAGGTTCCTGGGCAACCAGAAAAATGGAATCCGTGCCATACGATCGCGGTAGCTCACCGAGGTCGTCCAACGGTGCCACGGTCTTCTTCAGCGGCTTGAGTGGCGGAACCTCCTTCACGACAGAAGAGTCGGATTCCTTCGCAGTGACTTTCCTGCCCTTAGCGACAGTCGCTTTTTTCATGATGGAAGGAAGTTTGCCAGAATCGACATAGAGGTCAACCACAGCATGACTTGTGCCAAGCGCATGCCACTTGAAATGTTATTCGGGCCGCGTAGATTGAAAACCATGAAATACTTGATCGCCGGCGCCACCCTGCTGGCAATCCTGTCATCCAGCGTTCACGCGGAGCAGTCGGCGTCGGCTGCCCCCCAGGGAGCCCTGCGCCAGATGAACGACTCATTTGCCGGGGTTTTCGAAAAGGTCTCACCGGCGGTGGTCGTCATCGAATCCACAAACTCGGCTGGATCGGCGATTCCCGGGCTCCCCCAAGGGTTGGAATTTTTCCTCCAAAACCCCGATGGCAGTCCAGCCCGGGAACGCCCGAATGTGGGTACGGGTTTTCTGTTTCGCCCGGACGGGCATATCCTCACAAATTTCCACGTCGTGGAAAACAGCAAGGAGATCTCCGTAAAACTCCACGATGGAAGAAAATTTCCGGCGACGCTGGTGGGCGGAGACGCCCGGAGCGACGTGGCAGTGCTAAAGATCCAAGGCGATCATTTCCCCATCGCCGGTCTGGGCGACAGCGATGCGGTGCGTGTCGGGGAATTTGCCTTTGCCATCGGAACCCCCATGGAACTGCCCTACACGTTCACAGTCGGAGTGGTGAGCGCCAAAGGTCGGAGCCTCCAGATCGGGGGCGGATATGAATTCATCCAGACCGACGCGTCAATCAACCCGGGAAACAGCGGCGGGCCGCTCTGCGACATCGAGGGCAGGGTCATTGGCATCAACTCCCTGATCAGCGGCTCCAACCGCGGGCTCGGTTTCTCGATTCCCATCAATACGGCGAAGAACATTGCGGAACAGTTGATGACGAAAGGCCGCGTCGTTCGCCCATGGCTGGGCATCGGAATTGCCGGCATCGAGGAGTTTTCTTACTTGCAGCGCCTGTTTCCGAGCGTTCCGAAGGGCGTCGTCGTGAGCAGTATCGAGCAGGGCGCCCCGGCGGAATCCAGCGACCTGCAGGCGGGCGATGTCATCCTCAAGGTGGATGGCGCAGAAGTCGGCGCGGCAAGCGATCTCCAGCATGAAATTCTTTCGAAGAAAATCGGACAAAAAGTTCAACTCGACGTCTGGAGGTCAGGCCGCACGGTCCGGATTGACGTCCAGACAGGCGAGCAGCCCGATCCTCTAGTGCGTGTCTCGACCAGACCCCAAAGGCGACATCTTCCAAAAACCCCTGAGGCAACGGTTAATCAACCGTCCTCACCCGGGTTTTCCTTCCGCGACGCCAACCATGATACCCTTCTGCAATTCGGAATCAAACGTCAGGCAAGCGGAGGAGTTGTGGTCGTGGAAGTCGAGGCCGGAAGCCAAGCCGCCGTTGCCGGTCTTGAACCGGGAGATCTGATCACTGAAGCTGGTGGACATCCTGTGCTCGGGAAAAAGGACCTTGATGAGACCCTAAAGTCAGCCAGCCAGGATCGCGGCATTCTCCTTCTGCTCGAACGTGCCGGGAAAAGGACATTTGCCATTCTGAAGCCCTGAATTCTGATCTCCCCCCGGAGGCATGGAGCGCGTGTCACCCAACTTCGCTAGCGGTCCCGCTGCCAACCTCAAAACAACTCGTTTTCCAAAGGCAAAACGCCGTCCGAAAACCCGGACGGCGTTTGCTATAACAACAATCTTTGGTTGAATCTTACTTTGTCGGCACGGTTGCAATCGTCTGCAGGATACGGCTGGCAATCTTATAGGGATCACCCTGCGAATTCGGACGCCGGTCCTCGAGGTAGCCTTTGTAGCCGTTGTTCACAAAGCTGTGCGGCACGCGGACCGAGGCACCGCGGTTGGCCAAGCCGTAGTTGAATTTATCAATCGACTGGGTCTCGTGCAGACCGGTGAGGCGCATGTGGTTATCAGGTCCGTAAACCGCGATGTGCTCGTTCTTGTATTTGTCGAACGCGGCCATCAGGGCTTCGAAGTAATCCTTACCACCGACTTCCCGCATATACTTGGTTGAGAAGTTAGCGTGCATGCCGGAACCGTTCCAGTCCACATCCATGCCGAGCGGCTTGCAGTGCCAGTTCACGTCAACGCCATATTTCTCAGTCAAGCGGAGCATGAGGTAGCGCGCCATCCAAACCTGGTCGGCAGCGGTCTTTGAACCTTTGCCGAAAATCTGGAATTCCCACTGGCCTTTCGCCACTTCGGCATTGATGCCCTCGTGGTTGATGCCTGCTGCAATACAGAGATCGAGGTGCGCATCCACGATTTCGCGGGCAATGTCGCCCACATTCCTGTAGCCCACACCTGTATAATACTCACCCTGCGGGGCAGGAAATCCGCCGCCAGCCGGAAAACCAAGCGGCACGCCGTCCTGATAAAGGAAATACTCCTGCTCGAATCCGAACCAAGCGCCCGGGTCGTCGAGGATCGATGCGCGCGAGTTGCTCGGGTGAGGAGTGCCATCCGGCATGAGGACTTCGCACATCACCAATACGCCGTTTGTCTTTGTGGGATCAGGGTAGCTGGCCACCGGCTTGAGAACGCAATCCGAGCTTTTCCCTTCGGCCTGCCGGGTCGAGCTGCCGTCAAATCCCCACAGGGGAAGCTCTTCCAACGAGGGGAAGGTGTCAAAATCCTTGACTTGGGTTTTTCCGCGCAGGTTGGCAACGGGCTCGTAGCCGTCCAACCAAATGTATTCGAGTTTATACTTCGCCATATTTGTTTTTTTGTCTGATTTTGAACAGTTCGTGCCGGGGTGAACTGCCAGATGTTGTTAATTCCCTGATTTCCCAGCCGGCAAAACAAATCAAGCAATTCGGATGCCAATTGTAAACAACATCACGAAAAGCCGCGAAAAATAATCGCACGCCTCAACTTGAGGGCACAATATTCTCCCCGGCAATCAAATCCTCAACGGTCTGGCGCCTTCGAATGAGGTGGACGTTCGAGCCATCTACCAGTACCTCGGGAAGCAACGGACGCGAGTTGTAATTCGAGGACATCACGAACCCGTAGGCTCCCGCACTGAGCAGGGCAATTCTGTCCCCTGCTGCCAGCGGAGGAATCTCCCGGTCCTGCGCAAAAAAGTCGCCACTCTCGCAAACTGGTCCAACCACATCCATCGGAACCGTAGTCTCCGATGAGAGATTTAAAGGGACGATTTCGTGCCAGCCCTCGTAAAGCGCGGGTCGAATGAGATCGTTCATCGCAGCGTCTACAATTGTGAAAGTCTTGGCTGGAGTCTTCTTCACATACTGCACAGTGGAAAGGAGGGCTCCGGCATTACCGACCAGAAAACGGCCTGGCTCGAAGAGGATCCGCAAACCAAGCGGAGCAAGAATTGGCAGGATTGCGGCCGCGTAATCCTCCGGAGTGATCCGCCGCGGATGGTTCGAGGATTTCCACCACTCAGGATCGCCGCTCGCCAAGGCTGCATCGTAGACAATCCCCATTCCCCCTCCAATGCTGAAGAATTCGATCCCATGCCGGTCCCTGATTTCAGCAACCAGCGCCGCGAGTTTTCCGGCGGCTTGCGCAAACGGTTCCGATTCCAGAATCTGGGAGCCGATATGTGTTTGAATGCCCCGGATTTTTAAGTGCCGGAGCGCTTCAGCCTTCGCATAGACACCGGCAGCCCGGTCGAGGCCGATTCCAAATTTATTTTTGCTCTTTCCGGTCGAGATGAACTTGTGCGTGTTCGCGTCAACATCGGGATTCACCCGGAGCGCAACCGGAGCGACGAGACCAAGCGAGCCCGCAACTTCGTTGATCCGCTCAAGTTCCCCCTCGCTCTCGACATTGAAACAATGAATTCCTTCCTTCAACGCATAAGCAATTTCATCCGTCGTCTTTCCCACCCCTGCAAAAGTGCAGCGGTCCGCGCGTCCCCCGGCTTTTAATACCCGAAAAAGCTCACCTGCGGAAACGATGTCGAAACCAGCCCCCTCCCGCGCCAAAAGGTTCAAAATCGCCAGATTTGAATTGGCCTTCACCGCAAAACAGACCAGGTGGTCAAGCGGCTTGAGAGCGGCATTCAGTCGCCGGTAATTATTACGGATTGTCGCGGCGGAATAAACGTAGGCGGGCGTCCCGAACCTCGCCGCCACCTCATCAAGTTCCACGCCTTCGCAACAAAGGACGCCGTCAATATACGAAAACGAATGCACCGCCAGAAAATGCTTGGGGCCGCAAGGGATGTCAATCGTGGTCACCAACTCGCACCGCTCTCCAAGTTGAGGGGCTTTCAAAAACCGCCGTGCGTTGCCTTCAAGAAACTTTAGCTTGCATCACCGTCAAATGCCGATAGATTCAAACATCTAATCGCGGGGTGGAGCAGCCCGGTAGCTCGTCAGGCTCATAACCTGAAGGTCGTAGGTTCAAATCCTACCCCCGCAACCACTTACAACTTCTGGAAGTGACTCTGAATCAGCAATCTGCCCGACGCTGAATATCCGTGGCCCGATACCCAAAAACGGGTGTCGGCCCAGATTTTCCAGAAATGTGTGCCCAAACCGGAGGCACATCAACTTTTCACGCCGAATTTGTGGACGCTGTTGTGCAGAGAAAAGATGGCATCGAAATTCATGCGGCGCAAAACGTGGTGGATCAAATTCCAGCACCCGGCCACGGGAGAAATCCTGCGCGAGAGCTTGGCAACCCACGACCCGGCCAGGGCGGAACTCCTCCGGGAGCGCCTTGAGCCTCGCTTTCAGGCGGTCGAGGTGCCCGATGGCGTTCGCCGCCTGATTCCCGCCCAGGCTTCAGTCGCGCCGGCCGTGCAACCGATCATTCAGCCAACCATCGTCCCGGCACAGCAGGTTTTCGCGACGATGTCTCCAGCCGCCCGGATGCCTTTTGATGAGGCGATCACCGCCTACCTCAACTTTATCCGCACGGAAAACGCCCCCCGGCACGTGGAAAACAAGATTTCCATGCTCCGGCGATTCATCGGGAGCGAACGGGTTGAGAACCTCCCCCAGCCGGCGGATCCCGGCCCGCCGGCTCGGCGGTTCAAGACCGACTACCCGCCATTCTTCAAGGGGAACTTCATGGATGAGATCACCCCGACGCTCCTCCAGCAGTTCATGGACGGGCTGGATGTTTCCCTCAAGACCAAGCGCCACTACCGGGAGATCTTCCACCATTTCTTCCAGCACTGCATCAAGTTCGGGCACTACCGCCCGGAAAACTTCCACTGCCCCAATCCGATGGCGGCGCTACCAAGCTACCTGAGCAAAAATCGCCGCATCGTATTTTTGAGCGAAGAGGATGTGGAAAAGCAGCTCGCCGCGCTGGCACCCCACCCGGCGTTCCGCATGGCTGCGGCACTCATGATTTATGCCGGGCTCCGGCGTTCGGAGGCGCTCTGGTTGACCAGCGATGCCATTGCCCCGGACATGTCGTTCCTCTCGGTCGTGAACAGGGTGGACGAGGAAACCGAAACGGAGAGCTCACTCAAGACCGGGGAAAGCACCGTCACGATCCTGCCACCTCTGCGGCGCATTTCGGAGAAATACCTCCCGACACTCCGCACCCGGTGGCTGGTTCCTCTGCCCAAGGGCGGCAGGTGGAACGGGGATGCCTTCGGCAAGCGGCTCATGGCCCACAACGCCGCTGCCGGCATCAGGTGGACCTGCCTCCACTACCGCCACACCTACGCCACCCAGCGGGCGGCCGAAGGCTGGTCCCTGCTGCGGATTTCCCACGAGATGGGCAACTCCGTGGCGATTGTGGCGGAGTTTTATGCGGGATACATGCGCCCGGTGGAAATCGGTGCTCCGCCACAGCCCGTGGAATTGAAAGTCGTCCAAGCTGCTTGATTAAGAACTCAGACTCCCTCAAGCACTCGGCGGAGTTTTCTCAAATCCTCCTGGGACAGGTCCCCGGTGGCAGCGATCTCGCCTGGATTACGGCAAAGTTCCTTTGCCTCCAGGATTTTTTTGAGCGCTCCGGTCGGGTTCTCAGGATCGCCGAAGGTGGTGAGTGCGTAATCCCAATCCTCGGAACACACATCCTTCGAGAGATCATTGAACCCATTCAGCAGTGATTCGGAAACGTCCCCTTGGATCAGCTTGGAAACAACGGTTTGGATATCCTCAATATCCATGCCGTCACCGGTTCCTCCCGCTGAGTAATCATAAACTTGACTCGCGGCCGCCTCCACATCCTCAGTCGACAAGTCTTCTACAGCCTTGTCATCAGATGAAAATCCCGACTTTCTGGCAATGCCCGCCAACCTACTGTTGATTGTGGCACGTACCAAAGCCCTCCACCGTGCCAAAATTGACGTGTGGCTTGCAAGAGCGATAGCCACTGGCGGCAAACCATGAAGCACACATCGCTGTATGGTTTCCATAACCGCGCGAATCCCAAATCGCCGGTTCCTGCTAAAGCTGGCGCGAACCTCATTGCATATCGACACCACCTCATCGCAGTACTCCGGCTTCTTAAGCAAATCACTGAACTCGGGCCTGACAAGCGCCACGATCCGGCCGAAATTGAGCTGGTTGCCAGGCCAGTATTTTTCGGCAACCACCGCCTCGCAGCTTTCCGCCCATCTGTCCGCGTCCTTTTTGAGCCGCTTTCTTGTGATCGAATCAAGGTGCCGCAGAAGGAAGTCTGCATCGACCTGTTTCAGAATATTCTCGAAATCCTGTTTTCTGTCGGGCTCATTCGTCGGACGACGCCTCATAAGATCTTCGAGCATCACAGGCTCAAGTTGAGACAAAATCTCAGAGATGTACGGGTTGCTCAGCAGAGGTTTCCCTTCTGCTCCACTCCCTTCTCCCTTGCCCGCATCTTCTTTATCTATACCTCCCGCCAAAAACGATTGGGTGGCCAGAATGGTCTGAGCCAGATGTTGTTGAAAAATACTTCGGAGCTCCATCGCTGCGTCCAGAATGATCTCAGGGCGCCTAAACCCTTCCCTGGCCTTCTGGTCAACAGCCCTGGCGATGAGGTCTCTGAATTCTTGCGCCCCGAGTGGAACCTCCGAGGTTGCTCCATGTCGGTTGCTTACAATCTCATTTATTTCATCCGGCGACGCGCCCGGCGGTATCAGATGCATGAAGGTATCCCAAACGTCGTTTTCCAGAACGGCTTTCGCTCTCACCTTCATGAAAAATTGATTGTACGGCTTGCCGGACTTTTCCACTGCACTCCAACCGATTTGAGTGAGACCGGCCTGCCATTCTTCAATCGCGCTCAGGCGATCCCAAATGTTGCCCGTATCAATGGCTCGCCGGAGGGCGTCCACCAGATAAGGGACATGAAGAACCTTGAAAGAGCCTCCGGGATCAGTGTTCCCCGTGTAGGTGATACGGCGCTCACCACCTCGATTCCGGGCGATCTCCGCAAGTGTTTCCAGTGGCACCGTCGGCTCAGGCAAAAGAAAATGCCGTGGAAACAGAACAACCCCCACAGGTCTCGGTTTTTTGGCGTGGTTCGCACTGATCAGGAAGTCTCCCGCTACTGCAATAGAAGAACGGGAGACGCTTGGGGAGGCTGGTCCTGCAGTGCTGTAGACGAATTGCTTGGTTGCGTCGGTCTCCCTGAACAACTTCCGTGCGCGTTGTTCGAATTCTTTGAATGATTTGCTCCACGGAACGCGCAAATGGTACTGCATACTAGGCATAGGCTTGACCAAAACGCGAATGACCCCCTCGGTGATCTGCCGGTCCACCGATATTTCCGGGGCCTTGGACAGCGTTTTATAAATGATGTCATCCTGATAAGGGACTCTTGACCAGAGATGGCTGCTCATGTTGACGAGAATGCCACGCGCAGCAAAGTATCCATCGGCGAGAATCTGGTCGCCCATGGCCTCGCACGTGTTGTTCTCCGATGTTTCGTAAAGGAAGGGGTGGGTGTTTTGCGTCCAGGCAAATCCCTTCACAAAGTCGTACAGGGCAGAGATCCCAGGCAGAAACCCCACACAACTTTTCTTCAACCGGCGACTGTGCAGCAGGGCTTCGAGGTGTTGCAAAAAGCCGACGTCTGTATCCGCACGCAGATGAAGCGCGGTTACTTCGCTTGTCATCCTCTTATATTCGGCCTCACAAGCTGCCTCGGGGCCACAGGAAAGAACGATGTGCGCGAACCGTGGGCCAAACCGATCCTTGAGATCTTTCGCCTCTGAAATTTCGGAAGCCCCTCCGCCCTCCCTATCCGGGTGGATCTGGAGATTCCTCAGCCAATGAAATATTTCAGCGAGCATGGTGTCCATGAGCGACGCGCGCGTCCAAAACACAGGTGTGTCCGCTGCCCTTTTCATCTCACGGCGTATTGCCGTTAGCCGTGTGGAAAACCGGTCATTTATCCGCTTTTGGCCGTCGGCATCCCTCCTGGTGGCCTCAAAGTTCTTCAGTCCTCCTTCCCGAATGGCGATCGTGGCAATCTGCACACCGCGTGAGATAACGAGCGTGGCCAACTCGAACACGGGTTCGTCATCGGCACACTGGGCTTCGGCCCACTGAGCAAAGGTTTCATACCCAGGCCGGCCCGCCCGGGAGCGTTTACCGACGCTCTTTCGACCCTTGGAAGGTGTAACCACACGGTCAATCACCGCAGAGACACCATCCTGGTTGATCTTCTTTTTCAGTTTACTGACGGCCTGCGGAGTTACGCCTTCTGCTTCGGCTATTTTTGCACCGGTTTCTCCTTGAGAGATGGCAATGATCATCCTGATCTGCCTCAGTTTGTGCTCGGGAATATCTGGGCGCGGATTGGCAAGGGCTTCCCTCAGTAACCGTTCAGTAAGGGATTGCGAAGAATCATCAGTGGGCTGCTGCACCACAACAGGATACATGCGGCATCAACTTTTTCAGCACAATTTCCAGGCGCTGTTTGTTATGTGAAAAATGAAACCGCGCACTCCTGTAACCAATCTACATACGTCCGCCGAGGTCGGCCAGCGCTGGAATTACCATCCAAGTCATGTCCCTCGCGTCATGAGGCGCTTCGGCGTATCGGGCCTGAAGTTCGGCAGCACAAAGCAGTCCGCCCGTCGATTCGCAGACGAGGACGTCCGAAGGGTCGAGCGACTAGCTGGATTGAAAATCCCCAGCGATGGCGACTCCAACAAGACAGCCAGATAATGAAGGGCGATTTCCCAAATTAAAAAAAAGCCCGCCTCGCCACTTTAGCCGGCAGCGAGAACGGGCATGACACAACATGCAAGACATATCCCATATTCCCAACAGTGGCAAGCCAGAGAAGCTGACTGAAGCCCCCCTGCCCGAAACAGCCCTCGACCCCGCTCAACACGATAAATGCGGGTTTGCTATCCCTGCCGACATCAATTCGTGGAGCCGCCTCGAAGCTGCGGAGTATTACCACCGCGCACTCGGATGGGCAGTACACGCGCTGTGCCCGCCAAACAAAGGGCTGGAAAACGAGAGAGGAAAGAAACCGCTCCAGAAGGGCTGGAAAAACCACATGGCGGCTGAAGTAAGCCCAGAATATCTGCGCGAGCATTTTGGCAACGGCAGCAACTACAACATGGGTGTTGTAGTGCGGGAGCCGTATGTGCATGTGGACCTCGACTCCAAGCCCGATGCCGGCGAATCGGTGAGGGCATGGCTCGCCGAACAGCCCAGCTTAACCGATTTTCCCCGCGAGCGCACGGGCGGCGGCGCTCACTTTGTCTTCATCTGCCGGGACATTCCGCCAGCCGTCGCCAAATCAAACAAGGCTCCGACCGCCATGATAAACGGGGCTGTGATGGCCGAACTCTACCTCGATGGCATGAACATCGTGGTGAGCCCCTCGGTTCATAAAAACGGTAGCCACTACCAATGGGAGGTTACCGGCGCGATCCCGGAGGTGAAATGGGGCCAGTTTAAAAACTGGTTTGGCTTCACGGAACCGGAGACTAAGAAGCGCGGTCGCCCGGCGAAGGAAAAACCGTGGTGGGCAAAGTTCAAAGGGGATTTAAAAACGCTTGCTGCGGTCGCCCTGTTCCGCGCAGCCGAGATTCTCGGCGACTGTCTCGATCCCGACGAAGATAAGTGGGCTGTTGTATGCCCATGGAAAGCTGAGCATTCAAGAGATACAGGAGGCAGCGGCACCGACACCGTGCTTTATTGCAAGGAGGGTTCCGTTCCAGGATTCAAGTGCCTGCATGCGCATTGCGCAGACCGCACAATACAGGACGTACTCGAGGTTCTCGAACACCAGTCCCCCGGCATCGTTGACAAACACTGCGCAAAGCTCCGGGTGTGGCAACCAGGTCAACTATCAGACGACCAGAGACCGAGGGTGGAGTTACCGAGGATAGGTCGTACGGACTCCGAGTTTGCCACAGAGGTCGGGAGAAACATTGCCGGCAAGCATGTCTGGTTCAACAAGGCAGGACGCGTCGTTTCTGTCGTGACAAAGTCTCTGACCGAGAAAATTACCACCACCGTTTTTAACACCGTCGAGCCTTTGGAGGCATGCACGGCGGTGGAACAGTATGTTGAAACTGGAGTGCTGGTGGAAAACGATCAAACCGGCGAATATGTTTTCCGCGGTCATTCGATGTCCCGAGAAGGCGCGTCGAAGCTGGTTGTCTCGCCACAGTTCCGCCGAGAATTGCCAGAGATTATTCGCCTTTTGGATGTTCCCCTTCCCATCAGGCTGCCGAATAACGAAATCGTCTATCCGCAGTCGGGATACGACCCTCGGTTCAGGAGCTACCTAGATCCCCTTGCACCCAAGCTCCACAAGATGGGGTTTGAGAATGCTCTCGAACTGATCAACGAGGTACACGCTGAGTTCGGTTGGAAGGACAAGCAGAGTTTTGTCCACGCACTTGCACGGTTTATTACCCCCTTCTGCCGCGGACTGATGGGCTGGGCCGCACGGTTTCCACTCTGGCACTTCAGCGGCAACCGGCCCCGCGTTGGTAAAGACACCCTCGCCGGGGTAACGCAGGTCACGTACGAGGGGAGAACCTGTGAGGACGTTCCCTTGGAGCGTGAAAGCGAGGAAACCCGCAAGCGCATCACAGCCGCGCTGATGAGCGGCAGACGGATGATGCATTTTGCAAACTGCCAAGGCTATATCCAAGACGCCGCGTTCATCGGCGCGATCACCAGCAAAACTTTCGCCGCCAGAAACCTGGGCAGCACGGACGCGAAAGCCGACCTCGTGCTGCCTAACGAGATCGAATTCAGCATTTCCGCCAATGTCGGTCTTACCTTCCGCGAGGACGTGGAGCCGCGCACCCGGCGAATCAGTCTTTTTCTTGCCGATGAAAATCCCAACGGCAGGGTCTTCACTAAACCGGACCTGCACGGGTGGGTGCTTGAGCATCGGGGCGAACTCCTCAGTGCTGTGGGCGCGTTCGTATACCGGTGGATCCAGGCCGGGTGCCCGGATGGCCCCACTCCCTTCAATACCGCGCCTGAGTGGGCGAGGGTGGTGGGCGGGATCATGCACGCCTGTGAACTCGGCGACCCGTGCCAACCGCACGAGTATGATGGCGAGATCGGCGGAGACAGGATGGAGCGGGCCATGCGTGCGCTGTACCTTATGGGGTTTGAACACGCCCCGAACACGTGGGTGGAAAAAGGAAAAATATTCCGCCTGGTCTCCACTGCCAACGACGAGGACTTGGCCTATTTCGGGTCTTTCGAGGATGGCCGGAGCCGGGAAACGAAGGCGCGGATCGGGAAGGCGATGAGCCAGTTCCGTGGCCGCGAGCTCTCCGGGATCACCCTCGAACTCGACGCCCGCGGCAAGGGGGACAAGCAACAGGTTCGCTTTACGCCCTCAGGGCCCGGGAAAAACCGTCCTGAGCAGGGTCAACTGCCGGTTTTTGGAAGCAACGGAACGTATGGAAGTTCCGTCGGTCCCTCCGCGTGTGGAAAAATTAAATCAGAGGAAAAAAATAAAAATATAGAGGAATTAAATGCTATAGCAGCGGCTGACGAGGGCGAGTCTTCCATTCCTTCCACACCTTCCACAACCACCAGCAGCCAGGCTTTTCCAGAAATCGCCGCAGCGATCACCACTGAGGGCTCGGTGGCCCTGGACATCGAGACATTCGGGCAGGGCAAGAAGGCGGGTCTCAACCCGTGGCGAGGTGATATCCGGCTGCTCACGCTCCGGGTGGTCGGCGGCACCCCTTGGCTGATCGACCTTCAGGCAACCGGCTACGACTTGGGTGAACTGGGCCAAGCCCTCGAATCGGTTGAGATCATCGCCCACAACGCGAAATTCGACCTGCTGTGGCTGGCTGTGAAATGTGATGTCCACCCAAAGAGAGTATTCTGCACGCTCACAGCCGCCCGTTTGCTCTCCGCTGGCACGAAGCCCGGCAACAACCTTGACCAGTGTCTCGAGCGGTTCCTCGGGATCGCCCCGACCTCCGACCAATCCTGTTCCGACTGGGGTGGCATGCTCCTCACCGACGACCAGCTCACCTACGCGGCGAGGGACGTAATGCATCTGCACGATCTGGCCGCCCGCTTGGATGCGGAACTTGGCGGCGCGGACCTCGATACGGTCAAGTCGCTCGAAATGGAACTCTGCCCGGTCGTCGTCGCCATGGAGGAGGCGGGGATCGCGATGGACGTGGAAAAGCTGCAATCGATCCATGATTCCGCCAGGGAACTCGTGCGGGTGAAATCCGACGAACTCCGCGCTCTCCTCAATTCGCCTTCACTCAACCCCGGCAGCCCGGACCAAATGAAGACGGCGCTCTCCCGCGCCGGGATCGAGTTACCGAACACGAACGAAGAAACCCTCAAGGCGGCCGACGACGGGATGATCATCCCGGCGATCCTCGCATTGCGGGGAGCCGAAAAGTCGGCTCAACAAGCCGAGAGCCTGCTCGATTGCATCGAGTCCGACGGGCGGATCCACGGGCGCTTCGAGCCAACCGGCACCGACACTGGCAGGTTTTCGGGCAAATCACCTAACCTCCAGAATATCGCACGGGGTGAGCTTCGAGAATGTTTCGTCGCTCAAGGTGGGCACGTTCTCATCGTCGCCGATTATTCACAGATCGAACTCCGGGCGGCGGCTGCGATTGCAGGCGAAACGAAGATGATCGAAGCGTATCGACGCGGCGACGACCTCCACAAACTCACCGCCGCCACCGTGCTCAGCAAGCCGCTGGAGGAGGTGACAAAGGAAGACCGGCAACTATCAAAAGCGGTCAATTTTGGACTCCTCTTTGGGCAGGGGCCACGTGGCCTCGTCGGGTATGCAGCCACCGCATACGGCGTTACAATCACGGAAGATGAAGCCGGTGGCATTCACCGGGCTTTCTTCCGCGCCTACGATCAACTTCACAGATGGCACGATGAAAGCCGCAACACGGCTGAGACCGGCGTGTCGGAGGTCAGGACTGTCCTGGGCCGACGTCGATTGATCCCAGCCGAATTCGATGTTTGGAAGCGGTTCACCACGCTGGTCAACACTCCAGTTCAAGGCAGTTGTGCGGACGGCATGAAGAGGGCGCTCCTGCTCATCGCCTCCCGGCTCCCGGTCGGCGCTCGCATCATCAGTACCGTGCATGACGAGGTGATCGTCGAAACACCCGTGGCGGAAGCCGAGGTGGTCTGCACCATCGTGCGAGAATCCATGGTCGAGGCAATGGCTGAGCTATTTCCGCAGGTGCCGATCGAGGTGGAGGCCGGTGTTTGTAACCGCTGGAGCGAAAAATGAACCACTCCAGACCCACCCGCCATGAGCCGCGCCGCCATCAACTTTTCCCCCAAAACAACAAAGGTCCACACACGCAGCATGCTCGGGTGTGGGGGCTTCAACTAAAACCGAGCGGATATAACATCATGAGAACTAAAAACCTAAAACGGTCTTCGCGTGCGACTCGCACGGTGAAGAGTGCAGTGAAAAGCCAGAAAAGCAGCAAGCGGTACACGCCGACAGCGATGGCACCGATCGGCGAAACGCAGCAGCAGGTACACGTAAGCGCAGAGGCAAGAGAAGCCGCGCTGCGCGAAGCGATACACGTTGTCGGCGCGCTCCACGCCGGAGTCCCGTTCGCCAGGGCGGGTATACTTAAAGTGAACGGAGCCGATGGCGGTTTCCGGTTCACGGGCTGGACGAAGTTCGACCCGCCTTGGCAGGAGCACAGCAAGGAAACCCTGAAAAAGCACGCGTCGGAGGTGGAAGCCGTCGCCGCCGCGCTTATTTTTGGCCTTGAATGGAACGAGAAAATGGCGGCGCTCGGAGAAGCTCAGAGCACTTCGGGATCCTTCTTCAGCTTGGAAACCCTCAACCTCCTGCAGGCCAAACCAGCAACAACTCTATGAAAAACCAAAGCATGCCGAAAGGCACCGCAGCAAAAGCTCCCCGCACCAACCGCGCCGGCGCTCACAGCAAACCCACCAAGGCAACCCTCAAACGGTCCACGCCGCCAGCCTCGACGAGATCGACGTCAGCGCCGACGCCGACGACGCCCGCAAGAACAAGGGAACCCGCCCCGGCGAGGCAGTCCACGCCGCCAGCGGCATCGTCGGCGAGCAGCGGCAGCACACGAACCGCGCCAGCCGACGAAGCACGACCGGCACCTAATCCGTTACCACCGGTGCCTGTCATGACAATAGATGAAGACGTAAGTGGGTTGGTTACTCCACGAGGAGTGCTGGCCGCGGCAGGAGCGATACTCGACGAGGAAGGAGCCAGCCAATTCTTGGTCCAAGCTCTCAAGAAGGAAGGATGGTCACAGGAAGCACTGAATACCATATCCGCTTGCAGATCTTACCATCCCCATGAAAAACGTTCCGGTATTCACTTCTTTATTGAGCGCTTCGCCACTGTGGCAGACAACATGGATAGCTTCATCTTTCAGGACTGGGCTCAGCTGGCGATATGTTGGGATCAAGCTATGAAGCTATTATTAAGCAACGACAGCGAGGGCCACCTCGACGATGTCGTTCCCGTGATTCATAGGGCTGAGCAGATTTGGCTCTCCCCGTTGGATCAACGGTGTATTCGGTTCTGGATGGTCGGAAATTTGTGGCAGCATCTCGAGCTCGTGTGCACTAGCTTCGACACCATTGAGGCTTGGTTTGAGGACTTCACAGCGCTGCCGGCATGCGAACGCGAACGACCTCGCAAAATGTGGCACGACGCCCACGAGTGCGCCATGTATGAAGCGCTTCCTCAAGAATTCTTGCTGCAGCGAGGGTTTTGTTCAAACCCGCTGCAGGAAAAGTTGTCGTGCCAAGGGGTAGCCGAAAACGCATTTGCGACAGTGAGAGCTTGGCGAGCACGATGCCCGTATAACTTGACCACCGCGCAGAATCACGTAGTCACACGGCTGTTTCTGAAAAGTTCGATAATTGGCCTGAAACGGGTCTTCAAATATGGTGAGGGCTATCACCTGTACGCCGTAACGGCACCATGGGCATGCAGCGGTCTGGACTAATGCTAGTCAGCTAGGGATTGGCGGTGGTCGAACACAACGGCCACCGCCACCTTTTTGTACCGTAAGGATGAGACCCGCCATCACCATCCGCGCCGCCGCGATCAACGGCGCGGATAACGATCCGGTGCATACCGAGAGACGACTGCCTCCGAGGGGACAGCACCTTGGCCTCCGCCAACCCAAGACGATCCCGGCTTCTCCCCACGCCGCCTGTAGCTGCAACCAGGCGCTCCGCGCCAGATGCCGTCGACACGCTCCATGGGAGAGGCGTCCCACCACGGCAGTCAGGAATGTCGTGCTGCTGCGGACCTTGGCCTCCGCCAGCACCAAGCCCCCAACCACGCCACCGGCATCCGGCGCTCCGCGCCACATGCCGCCGGCGATCTTCATGGGAGAGGCAGCCCCACCATCGCTGACAGCCATTCCGCCCTTGGATTTCGGCTTGTATTTTGCCGTGCCGACTTTCTTGCTACGCTACCGCCATGGACTACGAAGCCGTCAACAGCCTGCTCGTCATGATCGGGCAGGAGCCGATCCCGGAACCTGCAGAGGGGTCGGAGAAGGAGAAGCTCCAGCATCTGCTTGACGTGTACACGGCGCGCTTGGTGGCCCAGATGCCAGAGAAGTTCGCCGCCTTGCCCCAGGAGTTCATTCCCGACGCGATCCTGCAGGGCTTGCGGTCGCGGATTGCCGAGCTCTGATGACGCTGGGGGCATCGGGTGTTTGTTTTCCCGGCGTGTTGCTGAACTCCCTGTACGGCGAGTCCTCCCAATAACTGCGAAGCCCCGGAGTGGATAGACTGTTATCTTTTCCAAACCAACGGTAATCTGCCTCGGCGTGAATCGTTTTCTGCTGCTGCTGTGTCTTGTGAAGATCTGCTGTGGGAGCACCTTGGCGGAAACTTCCGAAAGTGCCCGTGCTTCCGGCGGCATGCTTCTTCAGAACGGGGGCTTCGAGAACGGCACGGAGGGGTGGGACAAGCTTTGGGCGCGCGAAGAGGGAAGCGCCAAGGCTGTCCTCGACACGGCAGAGCACCACGGCGGAGCCCGGTCTCTTCGCATCGAGCATACCGGCACGAAAGACTGGAGCCTCGCCCAATCACACAACCTGAAAGTCCAACCCGGTGAGATTTACGAACTGACCGCATGGTGCCGCGTCCAGGGAGCCGGCAGCGTGACGCTCGGTGTCGTCACCCGTGATGCCGCCGGCAAGGCCATCGACTGGGCATACGGCGGGAAGTCGGCGCCCGAGACCAAGGGATGGCGCTTCCTGCGAACCCGGTTTGTTATTCCGGCGGGGATCGTGACGATTTGGCCCCGCCTCATCGGGGACGGTCCTGCCACAGTTTGGTGTGACGATTTTTCCCTGACGCGAGAGGGGAGCCTCGCGGCGCTGCAAACCAAAGGACTGCCGGAGAAGGTAACCGTCCGCAATGCGGCGATCGAAGTCACCTTTCATACCGCCGATGCCACGTTCGCAGTAAAGGATCGCCGGGTGGATCGATCATGGGGGCAGCGGGCTGGCGGGGCTCCCCTGATTGTCCTCGACGCAAAAGCCGGCGGGCGTGATATAGATCTGAAACTCCTCGACCCGGCATCCATGCGCGAGATGTCGGTAACGGCACGCCTCGACAGGAATTCCCCCGAGATGATCCTCTGCATCCGTGCCGAGGGGGCAATGGATGCTCCGCTCGCATGGCCTGCGCCGTTTGCCACCGCCAGAGGGCAGCTGCTCATCCTTCCCGTCAACGAGGGGATCGCTTATCCTGCGGATGACGGGTCGCTTCCCGCGATGCGCTATCACATGTATGGCGGCCACGGGCTCTGCATGCCCTGGTATGGGGTGGTGGAAGGAGGCGCGGGCTGGATGGCCATCGTCGAAACACCCGACGACGCGGCAGTAGGCATTCCGCGTCGTGACGGCCTGCTCGGACTCGCTCCAGAATGGGAACCGCAGAAGCAGCATTTCGGCCCGGAGCGCGTCATCCGCCATGTCTTTTTCGACCGGGGCGGCTATGTCGCGATGGCCCAACGCTACCGCGAGTATGCGAAGAAGACGGGGCTTTTCAAGACGCTCGAAGAGAAGCGCAAGTCTCTCCCCACCGTGGACCTGCTCGTGGGCGCAGTCAACATCTGGTGCTGGGACCGGGATGCCGCAGCATGGTGCCGCGAACTGCAGTCCCTCGGCATCCGGCGCATTCTCTGGAGCAACGCCCTGCAGCCCGACCAGATCAAAACGCTCAACGGCATGGGCGTCCTGACCAGCCGCTACGACATCTACCAGGACGCCATGAACCCGGAGAATTTCCCACGGCTCCGGGGTATTGATCCCGCCTGGACAAGCGACGCATGGAAGAACGGCGACCTGATGATCGGAGCCAACGGCGAATGTGTGCGCGGCTGGGAAGTTGAAACGAAGGGCGGCGGGCTGATCCCCTGCGGCACCCTGTGCGACCGGCAGGCTGTGGCATATGCAAAATCTCGCATCCCGCCCGAGTTGGAGACACACCCCTACCGCTGCCGGTTCATCGACACGACAACCGCATCGCCTTGGCGCGAGTGCTACGACCCGCATCACCCGATGACGCGCACCGAGAGTAAGCACTTCAAAATGGACCTTCTCCAGTATGTCAGCGAAGAATGCGGCCTGGTCTGCGGGAGCGAGACCGGCCACGATGCTGCCGTGCCGTTCGTCCATTATTTCGAAGGGATGCTCAGCCTCGGTCCTTACCGCGTTCCCGATGCTGGCCGGGACATGCAGCGGATCTGGGAGGATGTTCCTGAGGCCGTCGCAAAGTTCCAGACCGGGCATGTCTATCGTCTGCCGCTTTGGGAGCTGGTTTACCACGACTGCGCGGTGGCCCAATGGTATTGGGGCGACTACAACAACAAGCTGCCGAAGCTGTGGGACCGGCGGGATCTCTGGAACGCCCTCTACGGCACGCCGCCTATGTTCATGTTCGACCGGAAAACCTGGGACGCGAACAAAGACCGGTTCGTGAAGAGCTACCGGACGGCAGCGACGGTCGCACGGGCGACAGGCTATTCCCAAATGCTCTCCCACGAATGGCTGACCCCCGATCACGCCGTCCAGCAGACGCGCTTTGCCAACGGGGTGGTGGTGACCGTCAACTTCGGTGACACGCCTTTCTCGCTGCCGGATGGCACAATCCTTCCGCCGCTGGGTTGCCATATGAATGGACTCACGGATGGCGGCGAGAAGAACACCATTTCTGAGAAATAAACAGATACCCCCCTTGGCTGGTGCTCCTCAGGCCGACGCTGGCCTATGGCCATTGTCGGGGTGAGGGTTGGTGGGTGGTGGGTAGCTGGTTCCTATGACAAAAGTGCCGCGAGCAGGTCGCCGAAAAAACACGCTTGCAGACATTTCACACGTGTGTATAGTCAGCTCTACAGCATGACTGCGCAACACACATCCTTCGGTCAATCGGTCCGTGCCGCCCGGCAAAAAGCAGGGCTTGGATTGCGACCTCTTGCTCAGCGTTCTGGCATCCATTATACGGGCCTCCGTCAGCTGGAGAACGGCGACTTTAATCCCACGCTGGCGACCGCGTTGCGGCTTGTATCGCAGGTAACCGGGGGCAATGAGGCCCGAGAGAAACTGCTGCGTCTATACCTTCGCAAACCTCGCGCTGGACTCCTCGCCCATCTTCTGGTTGCCGCGGCCCTCCGCCGGGGTGGACTTAAAGTCACTCGTCAGACGAAAAATCAGTCCCGCAAATCTCCGATCTTCGACATCGTCGTCGACGCCGGCGAGCACCTTAAGATCGGGATCGTCGTGAAAGTTATCAAACGGGAATAAACCATGGGCACACGAGCGCGTGTGTCCATTTTGAAAAGGTCTGATGCCGGAGCAACTGCCCCGGCAAGCGCGGAAACAGCAAGCCTCCCTCCTGCCTCGAAGACGGTTGATTACCGCTGGCCCACTTTGGGCGATCTCATCGCCGCGCAGCAAGCCCAGTGTGCCACCCGCGAGCGTGCCGTAAACGATCTCAATCACCTTGACGGTCCGGCGCTGCCGCAACCCATGACGCCCGATCCGGCGTCAGCTTTTACCAATCTATGAGTACTACAAAAACTCAGCACCAGCCCGCCCGTGCCAAGCGTCACGGGAACGAGGGATCGTACGCGAGCAACGAAACCAACAACCCATCCACGCCACCGACCACCTCGGGCCCGACCAACAGCCGGAAAGCTCCCGAGGCCAGGAGGCGTCCACGGCCGGGGCGTCCCACTCCGACCCACTCGGCACGAACCTACAACACGCCAGGCGAACTGTTGAATGCGGCGGCCCAATTGTCAGAGGAGGAGGCCCGCAGGTTGCTGCTCGGTGAGCTTCTCTGCCATGGGTGGAAAGCCGCGTCGCTTGAGATGCTAATGCCGAACAGCCGGTTCCGCATAAGCTGGCCCAAGCCACAGGTCGCCTACTGGATCGAGCGCCTCAGCTGCGCCGTCTCCCACATCGGCGACCTTTCATTCGGCGACCTGGAGCGCCTTGCGGCACTGTGGTGCTCGTCCATCGATGCCACGAACGAGTACGACGACGTCAAGGCACTCAAGCTCGTGACGGAGTGCGAGAATTCATGTAGCAGCACTTTACACGCACGACGGATCCGTCACTGGGCTGTCGGAAATCTCTGGACTTGCATGGTCATTGAACCGCCTGCTTCGGAAACCTTAGAGGTCTGGTTCAGGGACTTCAGGGCCCAGAGCGAAGCCGAGCGAGGCGTCCTGCGGAGATTGTGGCACGACGACCACGAGCAGGTCGAGTTTGATGCGTTACCTGAGGAGGTTCTGCTGCACCGCAGCTTCAGGTCCGCCCCCCTGGTGGCAGGCCTGTCCTTGCAAGACGAGTTGGACACCAGCTTGGCCTATGAGACCAGTGTGGCACTTCGAGACCCGACAAATCCTCTCCTGGGTCGTCCCCACGTCGAAAGCCTGCTCGCCAAAAAGAACCTTATTGTGGGGCTGAAAAAGGTTTATGGGCCTTGCGAGGAGGACTTGTCCCTCCACGCCGTAACGCTGCCTTGGACAGAGGACTTCCAGCTGGCTCCTGCGGCCCCGGACGCGACCTCGAAAGTTATGGCGAACTAAACATTGGACCGGCGGCGGTGCCCACGGCCGCCGCCGATTCCGACACCTTTGACGCCTGCACACACGATTCGAAAATTACTCTCACTTATGAACGTTGACCCCACGATGGAAAACTTGCGAGCCGCCCACGCTGCTCTGCGGGAAGCGTGCGACAAGGCCGTGCAGGACCTCGCCCAGCTCTCAGGTGTCGACCCGGCGCAGGCTCGGTCACCGGAACCGGCCACAGAGGAGGACTGGTCCGTATGAGCTCCGAAAGCAATCTTGCCCTCGCAATCTCGGCACAGAGCCTGACGGAAGAGGGCGTTGAATGGCTGCAAGGCCAACCGTTCGCGATCCCGCAGTGCACGCTCGGCCTTTATGAGCTGGCTGCCGAGTTCGCGGCCGCGTTCCGCATCCCGGTCACTGAAGCGGTGGCTGCCGTTGTAGCGGCCATGTCGCTTGCCGTGGGGCCGAGGCCCACCATTGCAAACCCCGTTGGCCCCAGACTTCCGTTGTCCCTTCAGATCCTGACCACGGCAGGAGAGAGCCCCGGCTTCGACCGGTGCCTCCGGCTGCTATGCCAGGACGTCGTCGATGCCTGCGCGCGCGAGTTCGGCCGCGACCTCTTCGAGGATGACGCCGCCTTGACCGCCAAGCAGCTTGAGAGCGAGCAGCGCTGGCGCTCCTTTGCCGAGCAGGCCAAGCTGGCCGAGCAAGACCATCGGAATTCCGTGGAGCTTAGAAAAGCGCAGGCGGCCGAGTTCAGGAACTACACGCGGTTCGTTCGTAAAAAGTTCGCCTTCCCGCTCTGCGACGTAACCGACACGGGAATTCTGCGCAGACTCATGCAGGAGGGCGGCGATGCCTGCCTCGGCACCTACAGCCCCCAAGGGGCAGCCCTTGATCACCTGCTGGAAGCCGCTCCGCGCGAGCGGACCGAGATCCTCGGTTTCATGAACGCCGGGTTTCACGGCGGGCTCCTGACCTGCCCTAAGTCCAACAGATCGGTTTTCCCGACGGCGTCGGCGGTGTGGGCGTCCAGGCCGGACACGATCAAGGAGGCCTTCACGAAGAAACTTCCCGCCGCCATGACCGAGTTCATGCTGGCGGTGCCATCGGTGCAGTCATCCCCTCCGGCAGAAATCCCGAAGGAGGTGAGAGAGCGTTGGACCTCGTTCGTCGCCCAGATCGTGCCGGAGCTACGGTTGCCATTTTACCAGCGCAACAGCGCCGCGAACAACGAGCTGGAGTGCGAGCTCGACGAGGAGGCCCGGCAAGCTGTCACCCAGACTTTGGATTGGGGGAGTCGGTTCGCCAGTGGCGGAGGGTTCGCAAGGGACGTCTTTTCGAGAGCCCCGGAGATAGTCCTCAAAATCTCGGCCTTGCTCAGTCTCGATACCATCCCGCCCCGCCCCGTGGGGGCAGCCGTGGTCGCGATCGCGTCCGAGGTCTTCCGGTGGCTGGCCAGGGGAACCATCGAGGCCGAGGCAAGCAGGGGGCAGGAGTCGCTGTCCCGCGAGGTCGAGGTGCTCACCCAAAAGCTGACCGTTCATGGCCCACTACGGATGCGGGATTTGGTCCGAACCTACGACCGGCAGGACTACGGGCGGATACGGGCGACCCTCGTCGCGGCCCTTGAACTGGGAAAGGTCGTGGAAAACGAAAAACGCTTCTGCGCACTGACATCCTGATGAAAACTCCTTCCCGAAACCCCAAAGTGTCAGTGCGTCAGTGCGTCAGTGGCACCCCCCGCGACAAAAACGCAAAGCCCGGAGAGGGGTCCTCGCGCCCCCGCCGGCTCGTAAAGCAGAAGGGGGTGACCCTTTGGCCCGAGGACATCCAGCAGCGTGTCAGGATCCCGCTGTCGAGCGGCCACCGCAGCTTTGCGACCGGTTACCAGGTCCCTCAATCGGAAATGATGAAGGCTCGCACCATTGATCTGCAGGGACATTGCCTTCTCTATTGCAACCAGTCCCGCCTTCTCATCGAACGGGATCCGCACTGGCATATCGTTGAGCCTGGGGGCGCCGCCCTGCTCTCCGACACCTCCGTGAGGCTATCGGAACTGCCAGTCGAGGATGGCGCTTCCGGTGGTTTCCTCTATTACTTCTTCTGCGATGAGGCGCTCGCCTCGATCGTCCCGATGCACCCTCGGGCGCACGCCCTCATGTTCAGGTCCGCAGATTATCCGTGCACCGATGGCATTATCCCGATCCAAAAGCTGCCGCTTGAGCGCGTCTACAACCCCGAGGTTGGAGCAAAAGGACTGCTTCACCCCCTGCTTACCGTGATTTTCAACACGATATACCTCCCCCTTTGGAAGCTCTGCTTGCACCGGGTGGTCATTCCCAGAATCCGAATACAGATCTTCCTTGAGAACCTCGTGCTGCGGCCGCTGGACCAGCACGATGCAGTAATGGCGCAATACCCCGGAGGAAAGAACGCTCTTCTCCGGGAGATGGGCCGTCTCAAGATGGGGAGCGTGGCGGCCATTCTTGAGCAGCGGCGGTTTGAACTGTGCTTCGCTTGGCAAAACTACGGGCAGAAGTCCTTTGAGGAAATTGCGGCGGCCTTGTGCGTCTCCCACCCCGGCAGGTTTAAGGGTCGATATGATCGCTGGGTCGCCGAGCAGAACCCCGCCGTGTTCGGCTCCGTGGGAACCGACAACTATTCAGACATGTTGCTCGCCGCCCACCCGCCATTTCTGCCATCGGTGCGCGGCCAATACTGGAACCGCCGTGAGGCGGAGGAATCCATGGCTCGGCATCGGAAGCGGATGGAGGACGATGAAGATTACCGAGTGCAGCAGGAGATGGCTGCTGCCGCCGCCGCGCACCATCCCGATCTTGTGAATCGAGAGTTCCCAGGTTACGTCGACCCCTACGCGCCCACCATGCTTCCGGGCGAGGCCGATCCCATGTTCTGGGCCCTGAAGTCAACCGGAGTTGGCATGATCCTGGCTGCGGAGGGTCTAGCTTCGATCCCCGGCCTAGAGGATTGTGCAGAGCTGCTGCTGCTGGCGGCGTAGGGCCTATCCTCAAAGCGGCAGGACCATCTGCGTGCTCGGTAGCACGAGACCGGTGACCCCCAGCACGAGAAGCCGGAGGGGACGGTCCATCAGTCGCTCCCGGCGCAGGA
>CAZSDC010000004.1:0-48046 GCA_964605515.1 uncultured Chthoniobacter sp. | reverse complement strand
TCAGAGCAGGCGGCTCATAACTGCTTGGTTCACGGTTCGAATCCGTGTACCCCCACAGGTTTTTCCCGTCGGTTCCCGAGGGATTTGAAGTCAGTGCGGCTCGGATCGTTATCGGATTTTTGCATTCATCGTCATGCGGCGGTTCCTGCCGGGCCCTGATGGAATTTTGTCTCCCTTTCCTGATCGCTGGGCGGTAGTCTTCGAGTGTGCCGATTCGTCCTTTTGCTGCTCGTCTTTCCTCGTCCGCGTGGTCGGCGATCGCCTTTTTGTTGCTGCTGGTATCGCTGAGCACCGACAGCGTCGACATGATGGAGGCTCAAACATGGGCTTACGCGCGGCAGTCGACATTTTCGGGCTTCTGCCACGTGTTGGCGTCCGACCACACGCCTGTCGCCCAGATGCCGCTCGGAATGTTTTCGTTTTGGACCTGGTCGCGGGCTTTTGGCACTGGCGAGTTCGCGATGCGCTCGCTGAATCTCCTTTGGGCTGCGATTGCCCTCGCAGCGCTGGCACGGATCGGTCGCCAGCTTTCCATTCCTTGGCTGCCCGCGCTTTTCGCCATCCAACCCTTCGTATTTTACTACATGGACTACGCGCGGTCTCCATTCATGCAAATAGCTGGCGGGACCCTCATCTTGACCGGGGCACTCGGGTATATGGTCCGGCGGGACACCCCGGATGCTGCAGGGGGAGTCCTGCTGTGTCTGGGAGCAATTCTTCTCAGCGGGGCCAGCGTATTCGGGATGGTGCCGGTGGCGGCGGTGGTCATTGGATTATCCGCCCATGGGATCTGGCAGCGGATCCATCTTCCGAGATGGGAAAAGGTCATTGCATTTACAACCGCCATCTTCATGGCAGGGTTGGCGACCTACTATATCCTGACCTTCCTGCGGGAGTCTGGCGGAAGCTGCCTGTGGAGTGTATCGCTGGCCAACATTGCCTTTGTAGTCTATGAGTTTATGGGGTTCCAAGGTCTCGGACCGGGCCGCCAGGACCTGCGAGCTATTATGAAGGGCTTTGTTTCGTCAAAGGAGCTGCTTCCGTTTCTCCCCGGTTTGCTGCTGCTGGCTGCCTCGTATGTCCTGATCTTTGCGGCCACCTTCAAATCCTGGATGACGAGAGAGTCCATACGACCAATCGTTTCGGGAGCCGCTCCAATGCAACGGGCCAGTACCTCCACGCGCTCGATTGCATTGATCCAGCCGTGGATCATGGGGTTCGGAGTTCCCCTCCTGAGCGCCATTCTGCTCTATATTTTGTCCACGGCAACATCCACTCCGTTCTGGGGAAGAGACCTTGCGGGAGCCTTCCCATTTTGGATTTTGGGATTGGGGATCACAATCCACTGGGCCAGACAGGGCCTTTGGAGAATGTCTGGACGCCGATCTGCCATTGCTGTCTTTGTGCTATTGCTGACATCTTCTCTCCTGATCCGGTTTGCTCCCTGGCATAAGCACGATGACTACCGTGGGGCAGCCGTCCAAGCGGAACGGATCTCTGCAAAAGGTCGGATTGTCTGGTGGGTTGCCGATCGCTCCGCAGCGAGTTTTTACGGCCTGCCCCTCTCGGAAAACCCCTCCGGTGAGCCGGGTGAAATCCAGTTTGCCATGAACCGTTCAGAACCCGGATTCCCCGACGCCATCATCCTCTCCCGCCGCGACATATTTGACTCCTTCGGAGTGGCCTTGCGTCTCATCGAGTGCGGGAGCTACCAGAAAACCCAATCGCTTCAAGCGTTCGACATTTGGGAAAGACCAACCACCAGGTAAGGCGAGCTTTCAGAGTCCCGGCAATCGAACGAGCCGGACGCCAATCCGTGGATCAAGACTCCGCGTTACGCTGCTGATGACTTTCAGGGGCCGGCCCCATGCCCAGAGCGCTTCGAACCCGGTTTTCAACCAACTGAACGCCGGTCGAGTTGAGGCAGACCAGGGCTGGCATTACGCAGCGGTCGATGCAGGGGCGGAATTTGCAAGCGTCAGCCGCCGCAACAAAACGGGCGTTTTTCCAAGGTGCAAACCATTCGGGATTGCCGGAACCGAAAACCGCAACCACGGGTTTGCCAACGGCCGCGGCAAGATGGGAGGCCATCGAATCATTGCAGACCACCGCATCAACGATCTGGAAGGTGGCAAAAAGCCCTGGCCAGTCGGGCACGCGGATTACTTTCTGCAGAGGTCCACATGGCTCCGGACCGGTTTCTTCGGGCGGATGGAGGATAAGGACCGCGACATTCTGCCTGTCCAGTCGGGCAAGGAGTTCGGGAAAATATGGCCAACGCTTGGTGGGGAGTCGCCCGCCGGGATGGAGAAGGAGGATTTTGAGTCCTTTGTGGACGGCAACAAAATTTGACACGTCGGCCGGTGCCGACTCGTCCACCGTCAACCATGGAGTACGATAATCGGGCTCAAATCCGAGTGCCATGGCAAGCTGTCTCCAGTCCTCCATGTGATGTTGGGAGCGACGGGTTCGATCGATCGGCTTCGTGAGAAGGGATTCCCCGCGAGCCCTCTCCGCTGCGGTTGTGAGAAGTTTTCCGGCCCAGAGACGACGGCGGCGCCAGGGAATGTCCGGAGCGTAGTAGTTCGCAGGGGTCATGGGAAAGCCAGCCCGGATTCCCGCTCCGCTCCAAGCCATGAGAAGATGCGCGCGGGCATCCGCCCAGACGCAGGCGGCCGCATCGAATTTTCCCAATCCGAGCGAGTGGGCCTGCCGGGCAACTGCCCTCCAAGAATCCGTCGTCTCTAGAATTTCGATGTTCTGGATTGCCGCCCGCAGGAACGCGGCGACCGGAGGACGGCAGACCACGGACGTCCGGTAGTTATCACGTGCCGCCCGCAAAAACGGCAGCGCCATGACGGCGTCACCCAGGTGGTGCCGCTCGAAAATAACCAGCCGGCGCATCAGTGTTTCCTCCGGCCCAGATGGGCAAAAAGCGCACGTTTCATTCGATAGTATTGTTGGCCGGCCACCATCATCCACAGGGCGTCTAAGCGGGGCTTCCACACGATCCCGTATCGAGCCTGCATCTGTGCGGCTTCGCGCCAGGCTGTGGCAAGGGAGCGGGAAGTCTTCGCATCGGCATGGAGCCGGCACGTCGCGAGCGGGTCAGGAAGATACATCCACCGCGTTTCTCCTCCTATGCGGAGCCAGAACTCGTGATCCATGCAATACTGCAGGCTGGTGTCAAAAGGGCCGAAGCGCTCGTAAACCCGGCGGCGCCAGAAGACCGCAGGCTGAATAAGAAAGTTGCCCCGGCGAAGACGCGACAAGTTGAACGCGCCCGCGCGCTTCCGCCGTTTCCATCCTGAGTCTGATTCCAGAAAATAACCGTCGCCGTAAACAACGTCCACCCCTGGATGCTCGTGAAATGCTGCCGCCACTCGCCGGAGCGCGGCAGGCTCAAGAAGATCATCCGCGCACAGGTAGCCCAGAATGTCGCCGGTGCAACGGGCGAGGCCTTTGTTGATGGCTTCCGTCTGGCCGCGATCCGGCTCGCTGCTCCACCGGGCAAAGTCCTGTGCCTTCAGGATCGACAGGGTCTCGTCGGAGCTTCCTCCATCGATTACCCAATGCTCGACATCCACTCCATCCGCAGCGGCTCGTACGGAGCGGAGGGTCGTTGCGATCCACAGACCTTGATTGAGAGAGGGAGTAACGAGCGAGATTTGCATCGCAGCCTGCTAGTTTTTTTCTGCGACTGTCGGAACGCCGAGTTCCTCGAAAAGCTGTTCGTAGCGATCGACCACCAGGTTCCAGTGAAAGTTTTCCTTCGCGCGACGGAGGGCGAGGCAGCGGAGCTCCTCACACCGCGCGGGATTCTCCGACAGATAGGTGAGCTTTTCCGTCAGAGACTTTTCTGGCTCCTCCGCACGAAAAGGCTCCGCCGCATCGCCGACAACCTCGCGGGTGGCGGCACAGTCGAGATAAAGGATCGCCGCACCCATCCCCAGTTGGTCGAGCAATACCAGACGGGTCGCCTCGATATCGGCCGGCATGACGTAGAATGCCGCATTCTGGCTGAGTTCGATATAGGAGTCGCCATAGCGCGGGCCGGTAAAGATCACCCGATCGTCAGCAAGGCTGCGCAGCGTGCTGTAATGAACCTTTTCGTAATCCGCGCCGCCACAGACCACGAGTCGGAGGGGGCCCCGATAGCGGGAAAATGCGCGCAGGAGGAGGTCAGCGTGGTTTTCGGGTGTGAGGCGGGAGACAAAGAGGATGTAGCCGCGCGGGGCGAGGTTCCATTTGGCCAGTTCGCCGCACGTCACCGGTTCCTCGCGGATGATTGCCCCGTAGCTCAGGAGCAAGGGCTCAGCCCCGTATTCGCGTCGGTAGCGGGAGACGATCTCGCTGTTGTCCGCAATCACCTTGTGTGCGAACTTCATCGCCCAACGCTCGCTGGTGCGCAGCCAAGTGCGCCCCATCGACCCCCACTTGGCCCGGTTGAAGTCGGCACCATCCACATTGATGATCACTTTGAAGCCGAGCAGCCGAAGAAATCCTCCGATGATCGCATTGCCAACCCCGCAGAGGTAGATAATGTCATATCCTTTGATCAGAGCATGCAGCGCCGAGAGCGCGGTATGGACGATAGTGTCGAGGCTTTTGGTCGCAATCGTGGGCAGCAGAACCACTCGCATCCCCTTGTAAGACTTCGATGGCAGATCATAGCGCGGATACCGGTTGTAAACCGTCACCGGATACCCACGCTCCACCAGCCGGCTTCCCAGGTTTTCCACCACCACCTCAAACCCGGAGTAACGGGCCGGCACCCCCCGCGACCCCAGGAATGCGATGCGCGGGCGACCGGAGATTTGGCCGGAATCCGAAAACCGGCGGGGGGTCCCCAGAATCGCGTCCCGCGCCGAATAGTAGAGAAAGAGTGAGTTGAATTTCAAATACCGGGCCCAGAGCCGTCGGGGCTCATGAGCGAGCCGATAGAGCCATGTGAGTCCAAGTCTCTGCATCCAACTCGGAGCAAACGGCCGACTTCCCGCCAGCAACTCGAAGGCGTCGCCGATCGCAAAAAATACCCCCGTCCGATGACGATGCAGATTGTTGACAATCCATTTTTCCTGGCGCTCTCCACCTAGAGCGACCCAAATAAAATCCGCTCTGCTCTCTTCGATGGCGCAAGCAAATTCCGCCTCATCCTTCTCGATCCATGCTCGGAAAGGTGGCGACAGCGTCCCGGCAATCAGAATGTTCGGTTGCATGTCTGTGGCCGCACGAACGAGGCGGTTCAGACAATCGGGAGTGCCTCCGAAAAAGAAATGCCGCCAAGGCGCAGGGGTGTGCTCCAGCGTGTAGCGCATGAGATACGGTCCATAGACCCGGTCGCGCAGCCCGGCCCCCTGTAAGTTTAAACTCCAGATGAGCGGATACCCGTCAGGCGCGATGAGATCGAAACGCTGCAGGACCGAATGGAATCCTTCATCGGATCGTGCCAGGGCCACAAGATGGGTGTTGCATGCGGAAACAGCAGCGGGGCGGCGTGCCTTCGCAAATCCTGTGATGCGATCCAGCACGGAGGCATACGTCACGCAGTCTACCGAAGTTCCCAGAATCTTCCGCGAAGTCCGCTTAGAACCCATAGCTGGAGATTCTTGCCCGCAATCGACGGCCGAATTCCATTCCGGCCGGCTGCGCGCGTACCGCTCCTCCCCAAAAGCACGCCGCCGCATCCCGCAGCGTCCGACTAAGCGGCCCATGACTGCGAAAAAATCTCCGGAAATTTCCGGGGAGGTAGCATTTCATGTGTTGGCTGTGTTGCGCATGAAATGCCAAATAGCTCAGATTTTGCAGCAAAGAGCAAAACTTCATGTAGTCCGACTGGCGGCCGCCCTCCGGGCTCGCAGCAGAATGCGGCAGGTGGTCAACCGAAACTTTCCCCGTGAACACGGCGCGGGATCCTCCGGCAAGTCGCATCGAATATTCGAGATCCTCTCCGAGCATCCAAAAATCTTCCCGGTGAAATCCCAGACGTGCGATGACGGGTTTAGTGACGAGATAGCAGGCTCCAGTGCACCAGCAGAAGGGAATCGGCTGATCGCCCAGCAACGTCCGCGCATCCGCAGGGGTCGTCGCCTGGCGGATCAGAGCACGAAGGCCGGGGCTCGCCGGCTCTGGAAACGCCCATAGCTTCCCTGCCGCATCCTCCAACAGCGGGGCAATCGAATCCGCTCCAGACTTGATCATTTCCTCAAAAAGCGTTCCCAGAAGGCCCGACGGAATGACCACGTCATCGTCCAAATACCAAATCGCCGAGGCTTCGGGAAAATGACGCAGCCCCGCCCTGGCCGCATTCGCCCATCCGGCACCGGGGCCGGGATTTGAAGGATCCTCAAGCACAACCGTTTTAAACGGAGTGCTTCTCGCCAGTTCCGCAACGCTTCCGTCCGGCGAATGGTCGGAAATCACACACCCCAGAAGCCCGACTTCTGAAGACCCTAGGCCGTCCAGAAGCCGCCGCAACTCCAGGGCACGGCGGTGCGTCACAATCACCGCAACCACAGCCGGAGGGGTCAGTCCATGCATATTGACATTATTCTATGGGGAAAAGGCCGACACTTGTTTGCATTTTGGTAAGCATCATTTCTGCATTTGAAGCCTACCAAAGACGTCAACTCAGAGCTCTGGTGCATGGCGAGAAGGATTGCGAAGAAGATCGCCACGGTGCCGGACGGAGTGCGTGTTGAGGACGCCTCAACACGCAACCGGGTTCCCGTTCTGCTGTGTCAGGAAGAACGAAGTGCAGTCTGGTAGATGCGCCTGATTTCCTCCAGGTAAGCTGACTCCGAGTAATGGGAGCGGATCCGAGCGCTAGCCGCTTCTCCGAGCCTTTTGCATTGGGCACGGTTTTCGTGAAGTTCTCGAAGGGTTGAAGTGATCGCCTCCACAGCGGCAGCAGGATTCTCTACAGGAATGGGATACCCGCAGTCACTTGTTACGATTTCGCCGGGTCCCCCCAGCTTCAGAACAACAGGCACACAGCCTGCCAGCATTGCCTCCATCATCGTGAGGCCGGCGTTTTCCCGCAGGCTAGGCAGCAAATATACATGCGTTCGATGAAGGGCGTCACTATAGTTAGATCCGGTCAACCCCTCGCCAAACTCGATATCTTCCGGCCCGAGTCCTAATTCTTTGGCTAGTTTTTGCAAAAATGGTTTTTCAGCGCCGCCGCCGCCAATCTGGTAAATAAAAGGAATGCGCTCGCATTTCAAACGCGCCAAGGCCTGAAGAGAAAGAGCCACACCCTTGCGACCTTCGAGGTTTCCACCGGAAAAAATGCGCAATGGTCCATTCCAGTTCTTCGACGGCAGATCGCGCTCAAATCGAGAAATGCGGTTCGGAGGGAAGAATGCCGGGCTGAGCATTTCGACCCGCGAGCATCCGAGTTTTACAAGGACTCCGGCGCTCTCCTTATTCGCAGCCAGCGCAATAGATGAGCTGTGCGCGCAATCGCGCAGACACTTTGAATGTTTCGCACGAAAGCTGCTCATGCGGCGGAGGACTTCAAACACCCTGGCTGGCGGGCTGAGTAGAGGCCGGAATGCCATGGGTGTTTCCTCACCCCCGCCCAATGGTCCCCAGATGAAGGGGATTCCCAGTTTCCAAAGGGGTGAGGGGAGCCGCCAGCTCGATATTGTGACATGATGGACCAGATCAAATCTCTCGAGCGCGTTCAACTCCTCGGCATATGGCAAAACCAGACGCTCTTGCCAGAGGCGGCATCCTTGCCAGGATTGTAATCTGGCCACAAGGCCATTGCGGGAAAGCTTCCCTGGAGAGCCGAGAAAGTGGAACTTTATAGAAGGCAGGGCTTTTTCCTGCTCCGTTGAGATAAACGGTCGGCTGAACCCATGCGTCAGCACATGCACCTCACCCAGCGAGGTCAGTGCTCGGGCTGCACTCCACCCGAAGAATGCATCCGATCCGGTTACCGGATTGCAGGCGATGGCAGAGAGAAGGATCTTCACTGAAATGCGCGGTTCTTTTTAGAAAAATATCTCCGACGGTCAGGCAGGGAATTACTGCGGGCAGATAATACCAATCGCGAACGGAAACATCATTAGGCGGCGGATCCTTCGGTTTGGCTCAATCCCGCTTTTCATTATTTTTGCGCGGCAGTTTCGGAACGTAACGCATCACCTCATTCGGTCGTTTCGGAACGGCGCCGACCTGAAGCTTTCCTTTAGCATGCCAATTCATCCACCAGGAAACGGCAAAGTCTTTCAGGGACTGGGGATGACCCGAGCCGATGTTTTCAATGAGGGGGATTCCGTCTTTGATGTCTTTGCGGAAAAGCGCCTCAACAAAATATGACGCCACCTGCTCGACTGGCACAAAATCCCGGACTTGCTCGCCTGAGGTCATGGGAAAATCGTTGCCGGCCAACGCGGCTTTCTTCAGCGATGGCCAAAACCGGGTTTCCAACTCGCCTGGTCCGAAAACCTGAAAAATTCTCCCGATTAGAAGCCGGGCTTTCACCTCGGTAGCCAGGGCAGAAAGGGCAATAGATGCTGCCGCCTTCGATGCCGGGTAAGATGCGGTCGGCTCCAGCGGCGCATCAACGGGAATTTCTTCATAGCGTTCGCCGGATTTTCCGTATTCGAAGCAGGACCCCGCCACGATCCAGCTTTTGAGCCCAACTCCTGCAGCCAGTTCGAACATCTTTACAGCTGCCGTGACATTCCAGTAAAGGCAGTTCGTATACGTGTCGTATGGAGGATTGGGAGTATGGGAGGAGAGATGCACCAACGCGTCGCAACCTCGGAAATGTGAGGAATCCAACTCGTCGAGCGGGCAGTCCACCCAGGTGGGTTCCTTATTCAGATCCAGTCGTGGAAGGCTGGCTGGGCTCCGTCTTTGGGCGATGATCTCAATCCCCCGAAGATGGGCAAGGTTTATAAAATGGCTTCCTACGAACCCGGTTCCGCCTGTCAGAAAAATCTTCATTTCGTGGTCAGAACGGGGAAGCGAATTCGTTGAACTGTGGAAACCCCTCATCCCTGACCGAGATGATCGGATCTCGGATAGGCCAATCGAATCCAAAGCTCCTCCAATGGACTCCTGCATCGTGCGTGGGAGCGTGAACGGTTGTGGTCTTGTAAACCATCACGCAGTCGTCTTCGAGCGCAAGGAATCCATGCGCGATTCCCTTGGGAATAAAGAGAAGGCGGCGGTTCCCGGCCGAGAGTTCCACCGATGCCGTTTTGCCAAAGTCCCCGCCTCGGCGAAGATCCAGCAAGACGTCCAGAACGCGGCCCCTAATGCAATACACGAGCTTGTCGTGGTCATGGGGTGGAAGTTGGAAATGCATCCCACGGAGAACGTCCTTGCGGGAGGTGGAGTAGAACTCTTCCTTCCAATCGACCGGCAGCCCGAGCTTTGAAAACGCATCTGCATGGAAGGTTTTAATGAAGGCTCCCCGGTGGTCTTCAAGGCCCTTGGTTTCGAGAATGCGGCAGTCAATTAGTGGTTCGGAAATAATGTCCATTATTAGAAAATCAGCCAAAACTTCCCGCCAGGGCAAGAAGGGACCTTAGCGGGAGCCATTGCCCCGGACAGGGTTTGGATTGGAAAAGTTCACTCTTACTGATTTGCAGAATCCGCTTCACTTCCTTCAGATCCCCGTTTTTCAGCGCGCGTGTGGCACCTCCGATCACAAACCGCCAGAAAAAGCGTCCGAGGGCATTGTTCAGGTCCGTTGTTCCGAGGAGGTATTCGAAACGGCCGGCCATTTTTGAGATCCCGGCCAGCGTGCTTTCGGTGAACATGCGGGAGGTTGTTTGTGCAGGGTGTATGGTGTATGCGATGGTTGCGAGCGAGTGGCAAGAGATGCCTGTGGAAGCCGCCAGTCTGCTCCACAAGCACAGGTCCGCCAAATCCCTGCGATCCTCAAAAAATCCGCCCGAGCTTCGGACAAGTTCTGCCTGAACAACTGCGGAGGGGAAACGGATGAAGGAAGAATGGGTGAACAAGGCAAGGATGGCTGCTCGCGGGCAGAGGGGCTCGTCCTTGTGTTGTCCTCCCCGTCGCATCGGACGTTCCCGGTCATCGATAATTCGAGCCGAAAAGACATGGAAACCTCTCTCGGGATATTTTGATAATGTTTCCAGAATTCCGCGAACTGATCCCGGCAGCATATAATCATCGTCGTGGAGCCAGAGAATATACTGACCTGTGGCCTTCGAGAGGAGGTGGTTCCAGTTTTCTACCATTTCGGTTGGCGGGGAGTTGCGCCAATATCTAATGGCTTGCTGGGGAATTCTTGAGACCATGCGTTGGGTCTCGTCGTCCGCGGAATTATCTGATACCAGAATCTCGACGTCCGTTCTGCCGTCGAGTTGATCAAACGCGGATGACAGTGCGCGAAGGCACCAGTCCGGCCTGTCCTTTGTGGGAATTGCAATAGTGAGGCGCGGAGGGTTCATTTCTCCTTGTCAATCGGGAGGAGAACGGTAACCAGAGTCTGGCTGCGCCCAGCGGAGAGTCGCATGAAGCGAACCCCATGGTCAGGTACTGCCCGGCGCACATAGGCATCGGAGTTTGTGGAGTTAAAAAGGGCGTCGTAATCTATGGGCGTTCCGTCCGAGGGCAGCACGGTGAGAAAATGGCGTCCTACAAGTGAGACGCTGCCTAGCATAAGTCTGGCGGCAGGGTTTGCCCATGTGATCCGTCCGGAAGAGTTTGAAAGAACCACAGCCACCGGCAGTTCAAAAAGCAACTGCTTTGTCTGGCCCAACATATCCACCAGTCGGCAGCGGAAGTAGCTGGCCATTGCCGATACAATGCCAACGGTTACAAACGTCATCGTCCTCACCCAGAAACGGGTGAGAATCACGGAGTTCGTCGGGTCAAACGGCGCTAAAAATATCATGCTTAGCATGACGTATGGAAGCGTTACAAGAAAGCAGGCGATGGTTGGCAACGGGCGAAAAAGCAGGCTAAGACCGAAGAGGAGGATGGCTCCGAAAAGAGGAGCCAGGGTGACTTGCGGGAATAGCACCCTATCCAGCGGAATGAAAATGGCTATGAATCCGCAAGTAATGAGGAGCGCGATCAGCAGGCTTTTTGATGGGCTGCGAGGCTGGGAATCAAGTGTCATTGGCGAAGGGAATGCGATTTATGTTCGAAGGCGGCACTCATTCTGGAAAACTGATTTTCTAGGGAGCAGGATTCGAGAAACCGCCGTCGGATTTCCGAACGGGAGAGAGCGACGCCATGGTGATTGTTGAACCACTCGCAAAGCCGCCTCCCGAGATCCGCCATACCGGACGCAAAAATGGCGTTCTGCCCATCAGTCAGATAACATCTCTCCGGGCTGTGCCGTTTGGAGATGTGCATATCATGGATTGTCGCAAAGGGGCATCCCATAGCCAGGCTGTCCACGACATTGAGCCCGAGATAGCCTGGACTAACCATGATGCTCGAGCAGTAAATCAACTCGCCCAGTTTCCTTGTATCAAAGATGGCTCCATGAAACCGGACGCGATCCTGGAAGGGGGAACAGGCCAATTCCAGCGAGCGGGTCAGTTCCCCAGATCCGACGATTTGGAGGTCGGGCGGGTTGGTGCAGGAAGCCGTCATGCGGAGCAGTTCGGCCAATCCCAGGACCTCCTTTTCTGCGGTCAGCCGCCCGACAAAAATCATGCTGGGGATTCCGATGGATAGGCGGTCCGCCACGGATTCGAGACCCTCGTTCTCCAAGGTTTCGAAGACGGAAATGTAGTTGGAGGTATCCACAGTGTTAAGTGCGACAAAATACTTGGCATTCGGCCCCGTGAATTTTTCCACGTCGGCCTTCCTGTCATCGCTGTAGAAGATGATGCTGTCAGCCCAGTTTATCCACAGGAGGCGGATCCGGTCTTTCCAATCGAGTTTTGAGTCACGCCATCCGAAATTCTGGAATCCATGGGTCCAGAAGACGATCCTGAAACGCAGGAGTCGGCGCAGGACAAAAAGCCACCAGGTGCTTAGAAGCGACAGGCTCAGTTCCGTGCAGACAACATCAGGTCTGATCTGGAACAGTTTCAGTGTGGGAGATAGCCAGATGATTTTGTTCTCACTGTTCAGATGTGTTTCGAACGAGTTGACGACTGCGCTCTCCAGACCTTCTGCGGTCTTTAAATTTCCCAGTGTCTTTCCTGAATACAGGATCATTACCAGCTTCCAATTTGCAATTTTCTGCAGGATCGTTTGGCGGTAGAAGGGGACGTATCGGTTGAGAAAAACGATCTGCCGGTGCATGGAAGAAAATGCGTCGGCTGCCAAAAAGTCGGACAAATGTTTGAACTGTCCCTTGAATACGTCTGCGACAAGTCTGAGGCATCCGGAGAGGAACGAGCGGTTTGTCGTGCCGGCCGCCCCGGATTGTTTGAACCCCACAATCTGGGTGAGCCAGGAAACGGTGCGATGTGCGACCGACTGCACATCGTATTTCTCGGCAATCTCTCGCGATTTCTTTGAAAAATCCGCGTTAAGCGCAGGATCCAAGGCATGAAGGATTGCGTCCGAGAAATCCTGCGTTTTGTTGGGGTCCACCTGAAAGCCGTTCGCGCCCGGAACGACCAATGTTGAGGAAGAGCCTGCAAACTTGCTGATGACCAGAGGCAGGCCGGACGCTGCCGCCTCATGAGCGACAACGCCGTAGCTGTCAAATCGGGAGGCCAATACAAAGATATCGCTTCGGGCATATTCGGCGGCCAGCTCTTTGGATTGGAGAAAATCATGGATCGTAACGGAATCTCCGACTCCCAGTTCGTCCGCCAGCCGGAGTGTTCCCGCATGGTCCCCGGCTCCCACAAAAACCAGTTCGAGATCATCCCGCGTCTTTTTTGCCAGAGCAAACGCTTTGAGAAGCAGATCAACTCCTTTCCGGGGGATCAGACTGCCGACCTGAATAATTCTTTTTGGGGACCTGTCCGATCGGAACTTGAGTTCATAGAATCGCGTGTCGACGGCATGGGGGGCGAGAAGACCGCTTTTTTGCGAGATCAGGCTTTGGTCAAGTGCGTCCTGCGTGCGTGCAAGCACACCATCCACCGAGGCGTTCACAAGCGCGTGAACAATTTTTTGCAACGGTCCGAGTTGGTGCCTCTGCACCGGCCCGACATCTGAGGTCACGACGCAGGGACATCCTTGGGCTTTTGCCCAAACCAGACCGCTGAATACAACAAAGGGTGAATACTCGTGAATAATTATGAGGGAAGGGGCCAACCGGTTGAGGGTCTCCCACATTTTGCGCCTTGGCCAGACCGTGCCGAACCGCTTCAGTCCGGAAGGAGGAATCACGATCAGCCCGGCCTTTTTCATATTTCCCTGGGGCGAATCCCACGGGTGCAGGGGATCTTCGCCGCTGCCGCCGGATATGACCGTCACCTGTCCCCTTTCCCCCCACTCGGTTGCCAGCGCATCAACGGCTTCTTCCCAATAAGGAACGAGAGCCCGGATAATCAGGACGATGTCTTTTTTGCCTGCACCGGTGGAAACATGCAGGGGGCTTGCAGATTCCGACTCCGGATGGCGGGTTCGCGTTGGCACAGGTTGAAAAAAATGGAAGAAAAGTCTGAGGAATGAAAGCGCTGAATTGAGAGGTCCCGGCGGTTTGCCTGGCAGCATCAGCGTCCGATGAGTGGTGACAATACGCCCGCGGTTTACCTGCCTGCCAGAATTCTGAGAGCCGGGCTGACTGTACGGTAAGGCCAGAGGATGCCCATATTCCGCCGTGTATAGGTGGCCCATTCCCAAAACGGAAGGCCCTTCGGGTTGAACCAGAGGAGTTGGAACCGCTCTCTGCGCGTCAGGGATCTATCTCTCCAAGTATGGATCTCCGAATTCGGCTTGGAGGTTCCCAGGACGCGGCCAGCTTGCAGGATTTTTACACCGGCTCTGGAGGCCGTAAACCCGTAATCAAAATCCCCCATGGCGTGAGTATATACGCGGAGGAACATGCCGATTTTCTTGAAAACCGCCCTCGGCACGAGCGCGCAGTTCGCGTTCATAGTATCGCACGGGACAGGAGACCCCTCCGGCAAAAGGGGGATCGCCTCATGACCGCGGTGTCCGCCAAAAACAACAATACTCGTATCTGGATCGGCGATAGGGGCCACGGCTATGATTTGTGATTCAGGCGAGGGCACAAGGTCCAGCAACTCCGAAACTGTCTTATCCGAGATCACCGTATCGTCGTTCAGAAGAAGGAAATAATCCGGATCTGTTTTGGCTGCTTCCGTCCACGCTACCCGCATTCCGCCGCACCAGAACAAACTGCCGCTTCCTGGAATGATCGTCGCTTCTGGCCAGATTTTCCTCGCCGCGTCCGCCGTTCCGTCCGTGCTTCCGTCATCAACAAGAAAGACTTCAATAGTATATCGATCTGACTCTGGATGACGGGAAGCTGGCTGAGGCCGGTTGTCGGCTACCGGTGACTCGCCACTCCTCAGTCCTGGAAGGATCTGTGCCCGGAGGGCTCGCAGACAGGCTGCCGTCTGCTCTTTGCGGTTGTGGCAGGTGAGGAGGGCTGTGATGCGAAGGGGCATGGGGTGAAAAGCAGGAGCGTGAGCTGCAAAAATATTCCAGGATAAATTGTCTGGGCTTGAGAGCGAGAATTCAGTGTCTAACTGTCAGTCAACTCCTCAGGCCCCGCCCCCTGATCCCGCCTGTGTGGATAGGACCCTCCGGTATTCCGCTTCATAGGAATCAACCATTCTTTCCAGGCTGAATGCAGTTCGCGCACGGTTCCAGCCCCGTCGGGCGAATTCCTCCCTTTGAAGCGGGGCGAGCCAAAAAGAGCGGAGTGCAGCGGCGACAGCCCGCGGGCTTTTCACATCCACAAGCAGACCGGCATTGCCTTCATTGAGAACATACGGAACCCCGCCGCTATTCCGACCTCCAATGACAGGGATTCCGAGGGCCATGGCTTCCAGCGGGGCCATTCCGAAAGACTCCTCAACGGATGGATGCAAGAAAAGATGAGCGCGCGTCAGCAGTTCTGGAAACATCACCTCCTGCGGTGTTCTCCCGCGAAATTCCACTCCTGCGCTGAGTCCGTGTGCGAGCGCCCATCTGTGGGCCTCCTCGCCCTCCCCGTAGGACGTCCCGAAGATCAGGTAGCGCGCGTCCGGGAATTCTCTTCGAAAGAGCGCAAATGCCCGAAGGGCAGTCGAGGCATTCTTTCTGCGGCCAAAACCGTCCATCACGGATGCGATGACCGGCGGGCCATCTGATACCCCGGACTCAAGCCGGGCCTCGCCTGCTTTGGTAAACTGACTTTCGATGCCATTAGGAACCACCGAGATCGCACACCGGGGATGGAGGATCTTCCGAATGTGGTCCCGGCAATATGGGCTCACGGTAGTCATGGCGGTGGCCCGGCGGATGACCCACGCTCCGAATATTGTCCGGAACGTCCAATACGGCGCGAACCGGGTGGGAAGAAACTGTGAAAAGATGGCGGCCGGGGAGTCGTGTGCGGTAATCAGGTGAGGATGGCCGGACTCCATGGCCGCAGCAGCAAACTCATAGGTCCAATGCGCGTGAATGATGTCACACCGTGAGGATTTCATGGCCTCGACCAGATGCCTGCGCTCCACCCTCCACCAATCGTATGCGGCACGTTTCTTTCGCAGGGGGCAGACGATGAGTTCAATGCCATCGCCGAGAAAATGTTCGGGGCTCAGGATCTCAAGACTTGCCGCAAAAACAACAACCTGATAGCCGCGGGAGTGAAGCTCCCTGGCGAGCACGCCGATCAGGGGGAAGCTGAATGTCTGCGGAATCGTCGCACTTTTATCCAGCAGGTGCCGGAAGGGGGCGACAGAAACCGGTCCTGCGATACCTATTGTCTTTTGCACAGACTCTTCACTTATCATGCCGGGATATGGCCTGTCATTCGAGCACTTTGAAAAAACGTGTTCGTGCTTTTCTTTTCTTGCCACCTGCCCGGTCTCCACCCACGGTTTCTGTAACACTCATGATCATCTCGAAAATTGCAAATCTCTGCGAAATGCTGCAATGGCCTGGAGGACTGAGGTTAAAGTTCGCCGAGCGTTCGTTCAGTTTAGGGGACTTCCGCGTGTGCAACCGCCTGAAAAGTTCTGGGGTCTTTCCCGAGGCCATCTATGATGTGGGGGCCAATATCGGGCAGTTTGCCTTATCGGCAGCAAATATCTGGCCCGGGGTTCCGATTTTCTCATTCGAGCCGGTTCCTTCTGCGTTCGGCGAGCTTGTAAAGCTTGCAGCAAGGTATCCGGCGATCCATCCCATACCCATGGCACTCGGGGCTGAAGCAGGGACGGCCGTGATGCACGTGACGAACCAAACGCAATCCAGTTCGCTCCTCAAACTGCACAGGAATCACTTGGAGATGTATCCCGAGATTCGGGAATCAGAAACCCGTGAGGTTCAGGTCGGAACGCTCGCCGCGCAGTTGAATGCGATCTCCTCGCCGCCGCCCCGTCTGCTCAAGCTCGATGTGCAGGGATTCGAGGCGGCAGTGATCCGCGGGGCCGAAGAATCCTTGAAGGAATTTCGTTGGATCCTGCTGGAGACCGCCACCCGACCCATGTATAAGGGAGAGGTTTTGTTTGGTGAGTTGTGCGAGATTCTCGCAGCACAAGGTTTCAGGTTCGTCTCCCCGTTTTATATTCATTTTTCCAAAAAGGGAGCTATCGGCCAGTTTGACGCCCTGTTTGAAACAACGCAAAGACCTGACGTTCGCTAAATCGGACCCGCGCTTTATCAGGAGAGATTTTGGCGATTGAGAAAGTTCTGTCGGAAGTGGCTGGGGGCGGGCACCAGTTCCGGATCTTTGATTTCCGGGGCAAGCGACTTAGCCAACAGCACCTCCTGAGATCGTTTTTCTAAATTCAGGAGTGCCCAGAAGAGGCCGACAAAGAAGAGCTGCTGAACGAGGAACTGTTCGATCTTCTGTGCGCCGGGCCAATATGAGATTGTGTATGGGATGATATACAACGCCAGCCATTGCAGGGCGGGATTCATTGGCTTGCTGCGGGATTCCAGAAGATATTTCCAGATCCTCCAGACCACAGCCATGGTCCAAAGAGTGAAGAAGGCCAGACCAAAAATCCCGAAACGGTCGATGACCGAGTAGAATCCATTATGGATGTTCCCGGAGACGACGAAAGCCTCATTGCGTGCGTAGGCGGCAGGAGCTGAGGAAGCATCGGCCATCTGAATATAGGGTTGCGTAGACATCATTTGCTCGACGGTTAGTCCAAATCCCCGCCCAAAGAACGGATGCTTCGGAAACTCCGTCTGCTTCCACATCTCCCAGATCTCGCCACGGAAATCCATTGAGTTGTTGGCATCCAGCACCACATCGCTGTCCCAAGTGCCGGGGAGCCATGTCAAACCGCGCTGGACCTGCTTGGGTAACCCGATTCCCATGGACTGGATGAGGATCAGAATGGCCAGTGCCAAGACCAGCGGGAAGAATCCGAAAAGCCCCTTGAAGCCAAAATCGCGAAACGCCGCCACGATGACGATCAGTGCAGCCACAGCGACGGTGGACCGGTAGCCGCTTCCAATACACATCGCAATAGCCAGAAGGAAGACAGCCCCTTTGATCACCCGCCCTTTGGTGATAAACTCATTGATGCGGCAGTCGGAAAGGCTCCAATACAGCAGGAGATATCCGAAGTTTCCCATGAATCCCCAGCGTGAAGCCATGGCGTTATCCGTGTCTGCAAGGGAAACTCCAGTATAGAAATTCCACATCACCTGCGACATTCCAGGCACTAATTGAGAGATCGCCATCATGAAGAAATCGAAGGAACCAAAAAGCACCACGACAATCGGAAGATGCCGGAAGGCCTTTGCGTCCAGCGATGTGGACTGGACAACAAAGTAGGTGAGGAACCCGATTATGATCGCGATATATTGGCGACCGCCCCAGATGTCCGAACCAAAGAACCGCATGGCAAAGCGGTCGTTGCAGCCGTGGATGAGCAGGATCGTGATGAGGCCAAACAAAAACATCCAGTCGGGAGCCGGTCCGCGACGGATCCACAGTTTTTTGAATATGATGTTCTCGACGACGAACCGGGCGAGCACGAGGCACAGGATCAACTCCATCGGCATCAAAGGAAGCGGCAGGATCGTGATCTGGCCGGGAATGAAAACCGCCGCCACTGCAAAAATCCACAGCCAGTTGGCCATGGCGAATACCAGGATAAAGAGCACGCCCACCGCAAAAACCATCGCCACCGTGCGCGTGTTCCCCTGCGCCACGGATTTCCCTAAATATATCGCCAAGGGCAAAGCCCCGATGGCCAGCAGAAAGCTGATCACTTTGGACGAGATGGTGTTCGAAAAATTCACTTCAAATACTCCTAACCGAGCGTCCTGCCGCCCGCAAGTGGAGAGCAGGGGAGGAAGCGGGATTCAAGAAATTGGACAGGCGACAATGTGAGCGGCATGCGGTGGGAGATTCTCACGAAGATTTCTCTCGTGAGTGGCTTGATCCCGGATCCGGATTTTGCCCGCGAATAACGCCAATGAACGCGAATATAATGAGGAAGATGGAAATGTTGACTCGAAAAAGACAGGCCCCCTTCTTCTTTTGGAAGTCCCTGCCATCCGCGGGGATTTTCCTGATTCGCGGGCCTCCTACGCCGTTTTCGTATTCAGATGAAAAGAGAGATGTGGATCGTTCCTCATTGCGCTTCACTGTTCGCGGCTCGCTTGTTACGCTCTCCATCCGATGAAATTGCTTGTTGCCACGGCATTCCCCCCCAACGCCCCGGGCGGCGGACCTGCTGTTGTCCGGCAGATGCTGCGCGGCTTTGCTTCATCTGCCATCAGCCAACCGGAATCCGCCATATTCTGGTGGTCATGCCATTCCGAGAAAGACCGGCGGTTCGGGCAGGAGGTGTCCGGCCATTGGTGTGCGGGGATTCCCGACAAGCTGATACCTTCCCGACGGTTTACGCGGCTCAAGGCATTTTTGTTGGAACACGTCTGGGCTCCATGGGCCGCCGCCCATCTGCTGCGCACGATCCGGGAGATCCAGCCGGACTGCATTTGGATGATTCCCCACGACTGGAGTATATACCCGCTATGGCGGGTGATGGCGGAGGGCAAATGGCGGATGGCGGATGGGACGAACCCCCGCGTTCACGTGACGATCCAGGATTACCCGGATGCCCATAACCACGGGGCCGTTTGGGGACGCGCCCGCGCGGAGCGCATGGCCCGGATGCAGGAGGAAATATACTGCCTCGCGACAACACGTGACGCCACGTCCCACCCGATGCTGGATGACCTCGAAAAACGCACCGGCGCCAAGGGAGTCCAGATGCTCCACGCCGGTCTGGAACCCGAAGATTTCGATTTCCTCAAAAACCCCGCCGCGCACCGCCCGCCATCCGCGATAATAAAAATTGCCTATGCCGGTACCATTCTGGTTCCCCGCGAGTTCGCGCTCTTCGTCGAAGCGCTGGAATCGATTCGCTGTCATCCCACTGGTAATTCGAGTATCCAGTTCCACCTTTGGGGAGCCCATTCCTACCGGAGCGAGCCTTGGTTCAGACCTTCCTGGATGGTCGAACACGGTAATCTGCCGGAGCAGGAACTGCTGGGCGCGCTCCGCGAATGCCACTGGGGGTTTATCCCGATGTCACTGAGCGATTCCGATCCGCGATACAACCGGTTCAGCTTCCCCACGAAATTCATCACCTGTCTAGCCGCCGGGTTGCCGGTCATCACCATTGGCCATCCGGAAAGCAGCGTCATGAAAATGGCCGCCGCCTACAACGTCGGCGTCACGATCACCAGTCCGCAGATCTCGGTTGAAGAACTGGCGAGCGCCCTTTCCGCCCCGGGCACTCGCGAGCGATGCCGCGCCGAAGCGCTGCGCTGTGCCCGCGCCGAATTCGATGCGGAGAAGATAAGAAGGCGGCTCTGGGACTGCTTCGCCGGAGGGATAATAGCGAATGAATAATGGCGAATCCGCCATCATACCTTCGCCATTTCTATTCCATGATTTTTCGGAAGTTCTCCCTCACTCTCGCGCCGTAGTCCTCCCAGGAAAATCCCTGTCTGGCTCTCGCGGCAGCCCGTTGTCCCACGTCGAATGTAGCCTGTCGATCCGACTTGGCTCGTTGGAGCGCCTCGCAGAGCGCATCGACGTCGTTGCAGGGGATCATCCAGCCTTCGGGAGAAGCCGGTGAGAAGAAGTCTTCGACTCCCGTGTTGGGGGTCGCGATTGGAGGAACTCCGCACGCCGCCGCTTCGATGAGCACCCGTGCGAGTCCTTCCTCGAATGACGGGAGGGCAAGCACATCGCACGAGCGATAAAGAGCCGCAAGGTCGGCATGCGACATCCAGCCATGCCAGGCAATTCCTTTCACCGGATCGCGGAAGAGGTGCCGCACTTCTGGATGCTCCGGCCATCCCACCCAGTGCAGTTCCGCCTCGGTGGGCTTCCATCCCAGCCTGCGCCATGCCTCCACAAGAACCCGTGCTCCTTTGCGAAGATTGACCCCCGAGGGGCAGATCGCTCGAAAGATTGGCGAGACATCGGCTTCCTTCCGGGCCGGGAATCCGCTGATATCCGCCCCGTAGGGGGCCTTCAGGATCTTCGACTCTGGAATTCCCTCTTCCAAATACGTGCGCTTCACGAACTCCGACGGAATCTGAATGAAATCCCCTTCGATGAATTCCTGCCGGATCCGGGCCCGGTAGGCCTCGGGGAAGAGCGGATGCCGCAGCCCGTTCCTCTGGTATTCCTCCCAGACAATCCGGTGCTGGAAATCGGTATGCGTGGACCCGCTGTCCACCACCACTGGCTTCCCCCACCGGTGCGTCTTGCGCATGGCCGCAGTTCCGAATCCCGATAGAAAATACAAGGCATCAAGCTCCGGCCGCAGCTTGCTCGTAAACCAGATGTCAAACGCCTCGCAGAGGGGAAGATACGTTTTATTGTTGCGCTGGACCCATGGAAACCGCTTGTAGATCCCAAGCAGATAGTGAAGCCCCCACGCGTTTGTGCGAGCAAGCCCCGGGTTGGGTCCCGGACTCCACGGGCTCCATGTGGAAAAAAACTCCGTGTCGAAATCCTCCGCCAGGCCAGCCTGCAATGCCGGCATGTGAAACGTGTCCAGACTGCCGATTTGGATGAGGGGTTTGGTCATTCGCCTCAGAGGGTGTTAGAACTTAACCATTTTTTCTCGTCCGCATGTGCGCTCTTAGGCCTCGGGTGAGAAAAAAACCTTGTTTCTTCCAAAGGGGCATCTCTAGCCAGCGTCGCGCCTCGGGAAGAATGATTTCTTTGAAAATCATTGCCCAGTCGGCGGCAACCAATTCTGGAGTGAGAATCCGGCCTCTTTCAGAACCAGATTGACGGATCAAGTCGCAGAGAGCGGGATCGTTTTTTAGGCGTTTGATGGCGGCGAGAGCCTCACTGGCGTTGCCAACTTCGATAAAATCAAGCGGGGAGCGCCGTTCTTCACGAAACCCAATTTCCGGTCCTAGGATCGGAATCAGCCCGCCCAGCCAGGCATTGTATAACTTTTGCGCCGGTTTTCTCTGGTAAACGTGATCTTCCTTTCGAATTGCTAAAACAGCGTCGAAATTTGTGTAGTCACTCCATTGCTCCGGAGCGGTTGCCACACACCATTCCAATCCCAACTTTTGCAGGGCCACCGCCCAGGCCCTTTCGCGAAATGGCGGTGCCAGATTTTTCTCCAAGCCAAAATATCCCAGTCTCTCAAACCTTGCCCTGCGCGCCGGATCCCGAGGCTTCAAGCCGATCTGCGGCATATGGGTTAAAAAATATCTGGGCCCGGGAAATGAAAACCTCTCTGCTACCGTTAGTACGCCAACCTTCAGTTCCTGCCGGTTTGCCACCAGATGTGCTTGAGCCCAAAGCGAACGCGGCCAGTCCAATTGCAGGCTAATCACGTAGAGGTCAGCCCCAGGCCGTGGGATGTCTTGAAGAAATTCAGCATGGCTGATGACGATGCCAGTTGTGGGCATTTCATTAGTTAACTCGCAATCAATCCTCATTTTAGATGCGGAAAAATAGAGCAAGAACGTTAAGCCGGCAGAGTCTCCAAGTTGACTCCAGTCCTGCAACCAGTCTGAAGGCAGTATTTTCGGCAACCGCTTAGTTGGAATAAAAAACTTCATGTCAGAATCCGATCACCTTTGGTCTAACCTACCACTTTTTGAAGTAACGATATTCCATGTCGAAGACAGCGTTGAGAATGAAGGGCGACGCTAGCGTATAAATTTGTTCTCAAGAATTCTACAAATCTGACTTCATCAGGTTGATGATAGTAGAGTTCGTCATTAATCCATCCACCAGGATTCGATTCCGCAAACTGGTTGTGGAGGGTGCCAAAGAATCGCTTATTCCAAGCTCCAGTGTCATGCACAGCAATGATCGCGCCGGGCGATAAAACAGGCTTGATCTTTTTAAAAGTCTCAACATTTATTGCTAAATCATGCGCGCCGTCAAAAAAGACAAAATCCACACTAGAGTTCAAAAATGGCGACGAATCAAACTCCGCTTGGCTGCACAAGTGAAAAATCAGTCTTTTATCGTGGGAATATAGTATTTTAGCCTTCTCGGCGGCTTCTGGCATAATATCGTAAGTGTGAAAATGAGCATCATTTTCCAGCGCTCCCAAAATACAAAAAGCACTCGCCCCACCACAAAAACCAAACTCGACTACATTTTTGGGGCGCAATGTCCGTGTGAGGCCAAAAAGCAGAATGGCTTCATCTCTTTGTAGCGGACCAATCGCGTTGGTTTCAAGATACTTAGTTCTTATGAATGTCAAGGTGTCCAGATCATTGCACCTAAATGTGAGGATGATATTTGTAAGCTTTCTGAACAAAGTTGACCTAAGGTAAAGCTTTCGAAGCGTTAATGCAAAATGTTCGCGATTCATAATATTACAAACTAAAAGTGTTTTGTTGTTCGCCTGTACCACCAATAGCTCAGTGGCACAAGCAGTTTGTGGAGCGCGGTCCCGAGTGCGCCAACAGGGAGGAATTGCAATCCTTCCTTAACGCAAGTAACGAACTCGCGTGGAATCGACTGCGAAAACCGATTTACTCCGCAGAATACTGGGCGTTGCCGCATTTGCTCCCAATAGAGGGGCCACTGGTCTGATTGTGTGCGCCAACGCGACAATTCTCTAGGGGTCTTGAAAAGCGACATGGCGATAACTTTTCGCCATATATAGGCTTGCTTTCGCAGCAGCAAATTCGCCGGGCCGTAAGATTTCCTGGTTGGACGGTGAACCAGTTCCAACGGGAGAGCCTTTGGTTCGCATTCAAAAACAGGTCCGTGCTCAACCATTCCGAAAAAGGTGATCCGGTTCCGGTTAAAGAGAAAAGTGCGGGAGGCTGGGATATTTTTCACAATTGCGCGCACGCCATCCCATGGTGGCCATACAGCAAGATAGCCCGATTTTCCGGTATCTTCAGAAAGTTTAAAATGGATCAGCCAATCCTTAAGTTCTTCACTCGGAAACTCATCCGCATCGAGCCTTAAAATCCAGTCATGCTTGGCCTGTGCCCAGGCGAACGGCCAGTGTGGTTCCTGCTGCCAGCAGCGGGGTCCCTCAAAAAAGCGCCCGCCATATTTTGCGACCAGCTCGTGTGTGGAACCGGGCTTGGGTATGCCGGTTATCTCCTTCCAGAAATGAGCCGCCTTTGCCGCCTCTTCGGGAATGGAAAAGTCTACGGCCATCTCCGGCCAGCGGTGGGAGGGAACGAAGACCTTGTCGGAGACAATGGATACAGGATTGGCTCGGTTCCCACTTTTCTGGCTTTCTTCGCGATTCGCGATTCGCGATTCGTCATTAAAATCCTCTTCCCCATCATGGACGACGACGAGGTCGTCATAGCAGCCACAAGCATTCTGGAGGAGGCGTTCCAGCAGATCGCGTTCTTTGTAGAGGCAGACGACTAGGGAGATTTTTGGCATAGTGTTGCAGGCTAGGGCCCACTTTTTTGATGCTCGAAGGAATTTTCTCCGAGACGGGCGAGGTGCCCACCGCACAGGAGGTCAAACTTTCAGTTTTGGATTTTTTCCCCGTTCTTCAAATGCCAGCAAAATATAGAGTGCCATTCTTTGGGTGGGCTGTGTTCAGAGTCCAAGTTTTCTCAGTAGCGGCTTCGCGATTTCCAGGTTTCGGTCATACTGGTGCAGGACCGGAACAGGCGAACCATCGGGTCGGATAACAAATCCATCCCTGTCGGAGCGAACTGCCTCGGAGGTAATGCCAGGGTGTGTATAGACGCTGGATTCTCCGTTTCTATGCACGACGATATTGGGAATTCGATTCTGGCGAACAAGGATATTGAAAAGCCCCTGGTCTCCATCGTGAGCCTCCAAGGAAAGGGCAGAGTAAGTCATTTCGACCATCTTTGTCAGAAATGCGATTGCGGAGTCCCTGTCAGCCAATATCGCGCCCGCGCAAACGCGCGGAAACTCTGAGAGCTGCTCAAGGATGTCCTCACCGGCAAGCAGCGTGATCCATCGACGGTGGTGCTCACACTCGCCAACGGAAACAGATTCTGTTTCTTGAAAGGCATGCAAACCCGGTCCCGGCCAGTCGGTGAACGGATCTCGCTGGAAATAGACATCTCGGCAATCGCACATGAGGATGCGCTGAATTCCCGGATTCCGCTCCAAGAACCGCAGGTAGATCAAGTGCCTGAGATAGAAGAGGTGGAGGACGCGCCTCGCGACAAAATCCCTCATCCATTCCGGCTGAGGCAGCGCAAAGTATTTCCTCCATAAACTCCATGGACTAGCCAGCCGCTGCCGGACGTGCCGCCCAAGAAACAGAAACCTTTCTATTTCGACGCTGGAAGCCAGTAATTCCATCTCGGTTGAACGGGTGAGGAGGGAGGCAAAGAATACGGTTCGTCCGGCATACCCCGTCGCGCGCAGAGACTTCACAAAGGCCTCGACCTTCCAGAAGGGCATTCTGTGGCAAACTGTAAATACAGCGTCCTGATGTGACATATTTAAAGGCTCGAACCGGATTCAGGTCGTCCTGAGGCTCAGAGACGATTTGCGGCTCTCATGCAGGTTTTTTTGCAAGCACGTAACAGTTATGCTTTAGAATGTCGGCCGGTATATTGGGCAGAGTCCGGGACGTAGCCAAGATTTCAGCGCCGTGCTGCTTAAACCAGTCGTCAATATCAACCATGCGCGGAAAGTGGACAGCATCCCCGTCGATGCTGTGTTCCTGACCGGCCAGATCGCTCGGGTCCAAGTTCATCCAAAACGCGCCTGGGGACATGGCTCTGGCGCGACTCTTCCATATTGATCCGAGAACTTTGACTTCCAAAGCGTGGAGGAGAGCATCGCAGAGCCGCCCTTGTGCAATTTTTGACCGAATCCGACCGGGTGATGTCCCATAGTAAATGCTTTGAGGTATGCCCTCCCCATCAACGAAGTCCGGGCAGATGATCCCGATCATTCCTCCGGGACGACAATAATCCCAAAGTTGCTGGAGATACCCGGGGGGATTTGTGACGTGCTCGATGGTATAAAGACTGACGACAATGTCATATGTTTCCTGCGGCTGGAATCCCATTTTCCAGAAAACGGCCTTGGGAAATGCCCTGCGGTTCTTTTCAAGCAACTCCTCGCTGTAATCGATGCCATAGTAGATCCCGCCACGCGCCTCGACATGAGGGCACAAATGGGCTGTTCCACACCCCAGTTCCAGGACTTTTGCCCCCTCAAAGGACTGCGATGCCAGGTGGCAGTGGAATGGCTGTTGCGCTGGCGTGTATTGATCGGCGGCTTGATCCGCAATCAGGTAATAGGATTCCGGTGGATGGTTGTAAAACTCCACGAGCCGCATATCCAAATCTTCGAGAGATTTTCTGGGCACGCTGTTAAAAGGGGTCAGAGATTTTAAACTCATGGTAGAATGTCGTGGCCAGCCTCCTGTTTGATGGCAAGCCATCCGAGTGAAGCGGCAATTTCAACCCCTCCCGAAAGGATGCCCGCAATGAGGGCTCCAAGCGATTGGACCGAGGGATTCGCCGGGAGAAACCGAAATAGGATCCAGACGCTGCCAACCACCGCAACCTGCCTTCCGACAATTAGAATGTTCGAAAAGTATTCGTCCAAGGAGATTCCCACCCACTTTCTGACGAGTGCATCTTGAAGAACAAAAGCGAGTCTGGCGGAGAAAAAACCAACAGCCGCCCCGGCGATCCCTCCCCAATACCAGCCAGCGGCCACTCCGGCAGCAGACATCAGACTCGCAAGCGTCTGAATAAGCAGTCCTGTTCCCACACGATTCAGGCCTCCTAGCTGGGCGCCGGAAATATTGGCAATCGCGTTGAGGCAGAGGGCGGCAACAATCCAAGGGAAAGTTTGCCCGACGGCGTTCCCGTACTTAGCTCCCAGCCAGAATTCGGTCACTGGCGCCGACCAATAAAACACGCCGACAATCACCAGCGAGTACCAAGGAAACATGAACTTGAAGCTCTCACGATAGACATCGATCGGCTTCTTCGAGCGATCTCCCCCAACACCGCGTGCGGTATTATTAAAAATCGGGCCCATGATTGCCACGCTCAACCCGCTGATCCGCCCGCCGATATTTTGGGAGACCCCGAATGCTGCAAAATCCGCAGCCGGAGCGAGGCGACCGAGAAAAACACGGTCCACCGACCCCAGCACCGAGCCGCTCAAAAGCTGGCCGAACGTCTTGAGGGTATAGGGCAACATCTCAATGAGCCGGGACATCCTAAAGTGTGAGATTTTCAGGGGCAGCTTGTAATGGTTGTTGCCACGAAAGTAGAGCAGGACAAATTGAAGGAGGCTCAGGGCGGTTGAGTAGGCCATGATAACCGCGACATTTTTTGAGAGCAAAGCGACTCCCACTGTGCCCAGCGTGCTGAGCAACCCGGTCCATGTGCGCAGAATCGAGAGGTATTTGAAATCCAGATGAGCCTGTGCAAGGATATTCCACATCTGGCCGTAGTAGGAGAAGAAGAGCCCAACACCTCCCCAGAGGATCGCCCATCGCAAGGTTGCAGCATCTGCTCCTGAAACTTTGAACCATTCCGGCCCCCAGATCCCGCCGACCATCACGAAAAGGATCGCGAAAAACAGGACGAACGGAAGAATGACGGCATTTCCGGTGGCCCAATACTCTTCAACGGCCGTCTGATCATTCCGCCCCATGGCCACCCCAATGAATCTCCCGACCGCCACGCCCACTCCCAGATCCATGAACCCGAATGCGCCGGTGAGCGTCCCCACATAAAACCACATCGCATACATCTGGTCCCCGAGAACCCGGAAATACAGCGGCACACTGACCACGCTGACGACCGAGGTCACCAGGATCGGCATCATGGACCAGAGCGTTTGTCTGCGAAGGGATGACATGTTTTTGAAAAACTGAAACGCTGAAAGATCTGAAAGGTCTGAAATTCTCAGCGTTTCACCTCTTTCTCCCAAATCGTGAATGCGGGGAATGTCCTCGTGACTGCGAACCCGTTGGCTGTCATCCAGGCTCGCAGCGTGCCATTCGGGTCATAGATATCGACCTTCGAGAGGATCGCCACATCTGCCTTCGGGAGGCCGGAGAGGTATTCAGCGGAACGATTGTTGGCGAAGTAGACGGAGGAGGTGGCGGGTGATGAGTTCTGTAGATCGGACGGGGCCGGGGTTCCCACGCTTGGAAACACTCCGTAAAAGTTCGCGGCGGCAGGGTCGGCCGCCCACCATACGACCGCTTTTGCCAATCCGGCATCATGGGCAACCGCCGCCGCCGACCGATAATCGTCTTTGGCAAATCGGGAAGCAAATCGCTGGTTGAGAGAGCTGCAGAAAAAAATCAGGAGGGAAGCCACCACCGCCAACCTCCAGAACCAGGCATTCCACATCCGGGCCCAGACGAGCCCGAGAATCATTAGAAGGAATGGGGCGAGCGGCATGAAGTGACGGCCAACAACGCGAAAATCTCCGAGGAATCCAACTGCGGCTATGGCGAGGAAGGCGCCGGCAAGAGCAAGCCCGATGACGAGGGAAGGAATGCGCTTTGATCGGTGCACTGCCGGTCGCTCGATGGCCAGCCAAAGCCCGGCCAGCAGATAGGGGAGGAAACCGAGAGCAAGTAAGCCGGTATAGGGGATGAGTGACCGGGGACCGATTTCCCGGAGTTCGAGACGACCAGGACCGAGTCCGCCGAACCCCATGAGTTCGTAAACCGCGAAGAGGAGGGTCGCAAGGCTGGTTTGACCGACGGCAGAGGCTTTCGCACCGAGGGTCAATGTCCAGAAATAGTAGGCTCCCATGCCAGCCAGGACCAAAGCGGTTGCCGCGATGATTACCTGGGCGGAGCGTGTCCGCAGAAGGTCCAGCAGGCGTTTGTTCAGAGCCAGCGCCGCCAGAAGGAGCAGGCCGAAAAACAGGGCGTGAATCACTCCAAGCAGGCTGCTGGCGCATAAAATGATGGCACCGAGGCAGAATACCCCGAGATCCGCCACAAGAGCATTGCTGCGCGGGATAAAAGTGGAATTCCAGATGACGACAACCATCAACGTTGCCCCGCAGAATTGCATGATGTAGGGCCGGGCCTCGTCGAGATATGACCAGAGGAAAGGGGAGACCATGACCGCTAGCAGAACAAAACTGCGCTCTTTGGCGCTGGCCCTGAGAGAAAAACAAAACGCGGCTTGAGCCCCCAGGAAGAACAGGATGTTCAGCGAGCGAAGTCCGTATTCCGAGAAGGAGAGTATTTTCGACCACCCCCATAGCGCCACCATGTATCCGGGCATCTGGAGATCCGACCCGCGTTCGACAGCCATCAAATTTAGGAAACCGTGCCAGGTGGGTTGGACCGCTTTGAGCGCACTGTTCGCTTCGTCGATCCAAAAGCTCTGTGAGCTGGCGGAGGAGAGGCCGGTCACAAGGGAGAGCAGAAGCAAAAGCAACGGCATCACCCGCCACATATTCCCGGAATAATGAACGGCGCTGAGTTTATTCCGACTGCTGTCAACGATTCCGTTCACAACGTCAGATTCGCAGCAAAATGATCGGTGACATGCTATCTGGCCCTCAGCTTCGCGAGATCAAAGAGCATGGAAGTGCCGAGATGGGCGACGTTTAGCAGGTTGATGCTGTTGCTGCCGCCCTGACGGTCACGGAAGCGGATGGGCACATACTCCCAACGGAGACTTGCGTTCTGCTTCAAGATAAATGTGATTGCCACATTGTGGATGTCGAAAGAGGCGGGGATTTTTTCCAGAGCACTTGCAAGAACCTCCCGACGCATCAACCGGTAAGGAACATTCGGGTCCACCATATCACGCCCGCCCAGAAGGGTTGACCCCAGCTTGCAGAATTTCGAGGTCAGCATGCGGGCTGTGCCGTCGTCGCGCTGGACCCGGCGGCCAAAAACGCAGTCGGCGGCGGTCCGTTTTTCCCAGAACTCCCTGAAATACCCCGGATCGCATTGCCCGTCGGAATCGATTTGCAGGATCCACTCGACAGCGGAGGAGCCGACCGCTGCAGTGTAACCCAAGCGACAGGTGCGGCCATGTCCCGCATTCGGTTTGTCCACAACGACCATCTTTTCTGGAGCCGCCGCCTCAATTTTTCGTAGCACCTCCATCGTCCCGTCTTTGGATCCGTCATTCAGAAGAATGAATTGGTGCTGGATTCCAAGCGAATCGAAGCAGGCGTCCCATTCTCCAACCACTCCTGCAATGGTTGCCGCCTCGTTGTAGATCGGAATGACAATCGCCAACGGAGCCCGCAGACATTCGCTTATGGGGTCAGGATGGAGGGAGAGGAGCATGGGAGTATCTTCTGTCAACTGCTGCGACTCACGCTTCCTGGTTAGGAAAAACGGGTTTCGGTGATCCGCTGCCGACGGAGGCAACAAAGGCATCTGCAAAATCGAGGGCCTCGGCGATAACGGCTTCCATATCCATGTATCGATAGGTTGCCAGACGGCCAAGAAACGAAAGGGGGAAGCCCGAAGGGGAAATGGGAAAGGCTTCGGCAAGGGCACGATATTTTTGAAGGATCTTTTTGTCCTCCGCCAGCCGCTTCGGGTAATACGGTATGTCGTCCGGGGCGGTTTCCTTGCTGAACTCGCGGAAGGCCACAGTTTTTTCATGGCGCTCCCACGGGGCAAAGTGTTTGTGCTCGTGGATCCGTGTCCATGGGACCGACAGATCCGGGTAGTTAATGACGGCATTGCCTTGGAAATCTTCAGCATCTGTTTCGATCCTTTCGAAACTTACAGTTCGGTAGCCAAGACGTCCGTCTGAGTAATGAAAAAACGCATCGATTGGGCCGGTGTAGAAGATCTGAGAGAAAGATGAAACCTGAGGGCTGAAACTTGAAACCCGAAATGGGGTGTTTAAGCGCACTGTGATGCGCGGGTGGTCGAGGATGGAGCGAATGACTTCGGTATATCCCCCGGCCGGGATGCCCTGATATTTTTTGCTGTAGTAGTTGTCGTCGTAGTTGAACCTCACCGGGAGTCGCTGAAGGACCGAGGCGGGAAGAGCCTTCGGATCGCATCCCCATTGCTTCATTGTGTAGCCCTTGAAAAACGTATCGTAGAGGTCTCGCCCGAGCATTTTGAGTGCCTGCTCTTCAAAATTCTGCGGGTTGCTGATACTGGAATCGCCCAGCGCCGAGATGAACTTGCGGGCCTCGTCCGGCGCCATAGTTTTTCCAAAAAACTGATTGATCGTCAGAAGGTTGATCGGCATTGAGAACATGCCGCGGGCGGTACAAGCCTTGACCCGGTTAACAAAAGGCCGGAAGTCTCCGTGCGCGTTCACGAATTTCCAAACGAGTTCGCTGTCGGTATTAAAGATGTGCGGCCCATATTTGTGGACCAGAATCCCGCTCGCTGGGTCGCGTTCGGTGTGGCAATTTCCCCCGATGTGAGGCCGCTCGTCCACCACCTCGACACGGCAATCAAGTTTTTCAACCAATTGCCGGGCCAACACAGCTCCGGAAAAACCGGATCCGACGACGAGAAAATTCATGAAGAAAGAGCTAGTTTGTTTTTCCGCTTTTCTGCCGGACAAACTCTTGGATTATGCGGATCTCGTATTCGAGTTGGGCAGAGGTGAGGCCGGGGTAGGTGCCGAGGAAGATGGCCGTATGCATGATTTCATCGGCGCCGCCGAGTGCCGAGTTTCCGACGACGCGAAACGCATCCGGGTTGTCTTTGCGGAGCTGGACAAACGCGGGCTGGCGGAGAAGGTTCCCGCCGAAGAGCATGCGGTTGCCGATTTTCTTTTCGTCGAGATGGGCGGCAAGTTCGCGAACGCTGAACGGAGCTGACGGTTTCACGCGGATCATGAAGCCGAACCAACTGCAGTCGGTCCGGCGCTGGGTGTTGTCCCAGTCGAAGGAGTCGAAAGTCGAAGACCGAGAGGCGAGGGGGGTGGCTTCGCTTCGTGGAAGCCACGATGTGGCGTGCGTGGGCAGGGAGAAATCGAAGAATTCCTTCAAGCCCGCGAGGCCGGCGCGGAGGGTCTCCCAATTTTGTTTGCGGGCTTCGATGAAGGCGGGAAGGCGTTTCAGTTGGACGCGCCCGATGGCCGCCTGGGGATCAAGGGGTTTCAAGTTATACCCCATGTGACTATAGATATACTTATGGTCGTAGCCTCCGGGAAGCTCTCCGAGCTGCCAGGCGAATCGTTTGTTGCAGGTGTTGTCTTTTCCTGAGGGGCACCAGCAATCGCGGCCCCAATCGCGGAAGCTCTCGGCGTAAGTTTTCAGCGGTGGATGACGGATGATATTCACGGCCCCTCCCTCGCCCATGGTCAGGTGGTGAGGAGGGTAGAAGGATTGGGTCGAAAGATCGCCCCACGCCCCGGTCGGCGCGACCAAATGTGGAACGGAAGAATGCTGAATAATTCGGATAATCGGGTGAGCACCGGTCTCGGCAATTTTCAGGAGGTGGTCGAGGCCAAGGGCTTTCGCCTGATTAACCGGCATCGAATATGTGCATCCCAGGGCGTCGCAGTTGTCCTCGATGAGCCAGAGGTCGAATTTTTTACAGAAGGCAAGCACGGCACCGAGGTCAAACGGATTTCCGAGCGTATGGGCCAACATGACCGCTTTAGTTTTTCCGGGCGAGAAAGCGGGTTCCAACTGATCTACTCGGGCATTTCCGGTCGTCGGATCGTTGTCGATAAATACGGGAATGCACCCGTTCTGGATGATGGGGGCGACGGTGGTGGGAAATCCTGCGGCGCAGGTAATGATTTCGTCGCCGGTGCGGATCCGTTTGTGATCAGGAAGTTTGTGGGTCGTGAGGCAGGTGAGCGCAATCAGGTTGGCAGAGGAGCCTGAATTGACGAGCAGACTGTGTTTAACGCCAAGGAATGCGGCGAGTTCCTTTTCGAAAGCCTCGCCTTCCGGGCCGAGCGTGAGCCAGAAATCAAGTGTCGCGGAGACAGCGGCTTCGACTTCATCCTCCGTGAAAACACGGCCGGCGTAGGGGACGGGGACAGCCGAGGGGCGAGACTCAAGGGGCGAGGCTTTCACCGCGACGCGGATAGGGTCGTTGCCGGGGCGATTGGCGGTGTGCGTGAGGCGCGAATACTCACGGGTGAGGCGCAGGATCTCGGCCTTGATCTCGGATGACTTCATATGGAGTTAACTCTTTTCGTATTCAAGAATCTGCCGCCGCGTCAGGGCGGAAAAATCCTCGGGCTTGTGGCAATTTGCTGCATCGCGATACCAGGCGACGGTCTTCTCGATGGTGGTCCGGAAATCCCATCTCGGCTGCCAGCCGAGGTGGTGAAAGGCTTTGTCGGTGGCGAGGTTTAGCTTTCCGGCTTCGTGGGGTGCGGCGGGGTCCGACTTGTCCTCCCATTCTCCGGGCCGGTGCTTGAGGATTTCCTGAACGAGATCGGCGACTGTGCGATTGGAATCCAATGCCGGGCCGAAGTTGAAGGCGGAGGCAGAAGCCGCAGAAGAAGGGATATTTGAGAGGGAAGTCAGACGGGAAGCGAGGAGGAGATATCCGCCGAGAGGCTCCAAGACGTGCTGCCATGGTCGGGTTGCCGTCTTGTTTCTGACCGGGATGGTCACTCCCTTTTCGAGGGCGCGCATGCAGTCGGGGAGGATGCGGTCCTGCGCCCAGTCTCCTCCGCCGATGACGTTTCCGGCGCGTGCGCTCGCCACTTTCACCGGATGACCGTTGAAAAACGATCTGCGCCAGGATGCGATGGCCAGTTCGCAGCCAGCCTTGCTGGAGCTGTAAGGATCGTGCCCGCCCAGCGCATCTTCTTCGCGATAGCCGTGGACCCACTCGCGGTTGTCATAACATTTGTCCGTGGTGACCAGGACCGCGGCACATGCCTTGTCGAGCTGCCGGAGTGCCTCGAGAACATGGATAGTGCCCATGACATTTGTTTCCCATGTTTCCACCGGTTCCCGGTAGGACAGCCGGACGAGCGGTTGTGCCGCCAGATGAAACACGAAGTCAGGTTGAGCTTCGAGTAACGAATTCCTCACGGCATTCGCATCGCGCAGATCGGCACAATCCCAGACGATGCGAGAGGCGAGACCGGTCTGATCAAAAAGCGATGGCTGAGTCGGCGGTGGAAGGCAGAACCCGCGGATCTCCGCGCCCAGGGAGAGCAGCCACTCGGCGAGCCAAGCCCCTTTGAAACCGGAAACGCCGGAGAGCCAGACAATTTTACCCGAGAAGGTCTGTCGCAATGAATCTACCAGGTTTTCCATGGGGCCTTTCCTTCTTCCCAAAGACGTTCGAGAAGATGCTTGTCACGAAGCGTGTCCATCGGTTGCCAGAAGCCATGGTGCTCGTAGGCGGCGAGTTGGGCTTCACGGGAAAGGCGTTCCAAGGGTGCCCTCTCCCATATGGTTTCGTCATTCTCAATGTAATCGAAAACTGATGGCTCCAAGACGAAAAACCCCCCGTTGATCCAAGCGCCGTCACCCTGTGGTTTTTCCTGAAAGCTCGCGACTTTTCCTCCTGCAAGACCGAGCGCGCCGAAGCGCCCCGTGGGCTGGACAGCTGTCAGTGTGGCCTTGAGCCCCTGCTTCATGTGAAATTTTATGGCCTCGGAAATATTCACATCTGCCACGCCGTCTCCGTATGTCATGCAAAAAGTTCCATCAACGAACGGTGCAATCCGCCTGAGACGTCCACCTGTCAGAGTTTCATCGCCGGTGTCCACAATGGTCACCCGCCAAGGCTCGGACCGTTTCGAGTGAACCTCCATAGAATTTTCCCGCATATCGAATGTCACATCCGACATATGGAGGAAGTAGTTCGCAAAATACTCCTTGATCACATACCCCTTATATCCAGCACAGATCACAAAATCGTTTATCCCGTGGGAGGAGTAAATTTTGAGGATGTGCCAGAGGATCGGATGCCCGCCGATCTCGACCATGGGCTTGGGGCGGGTGATGGTTTCTTCGCTCAGGCGGGTGCCCAAGCCTCCTGCGAGGATGACGGCTTTCATACGTGATGCATTTCAGGTTTTGGGGAGACTTGGAGAAGTTCAGCGTTGGTCATTTCTGCGATGAGGTCGGAGAAGGTCGAAAGAGGGCGCCATTTGAGCTCGTCCCTGGCCTTTTTCGTGTCCCCGCAGAGATGGGCGGGATCAGCGGGCCGGAGCAATGACTCATCGCACCGGATGAAGTCCCTCCATTCCAATCCCAAACTCCTAAAGGCAACCTCCGCAACCTCCCTGACGGAATAGGTGCAACCGCTGGCGAGGATAAAATCTCCCGGCGAGGTATGTTTGAGAATGGCCATATAGCCGCGCACGATATCCCTGGCATCGCTCCAGTCCCTCCTCGCTTCGAGATTTCCGAGATCCAGATGCTGCCGCAAGCCGAGTTTGATCTCAGCGGCTGCCCGGCAGATTTTACGGGTGACGAAATTCTCTCCGCGGCGGGGAGATTCATGGTTGTAGGCGATCGCGTTGCAGGCAAAGAGTCCGTGAAAGTCGCGGTAGATGCGCACCATCTGGGTGGCAAAGGCCTTGGCGCAACCGTAAGGGGTGAGCGGGCGCATGGGCGTCGTTTCGGTTTGTGGGGATTCGTCGGGAGTACCGAAGATTTCGCTGGAGCTGATGTGAAGGAATCGGCAGCCCGGTCCCGTATCCCGGAGCATTTCCAGGATCCGCAGGGTTCCCATCGCGGTGAGCTCGCAGGTCGTCTCCGGAATTTCGAAACTGAGACCGACGTGGCTCTGGCCGGCCAGGTGGTAAAACTCCTGCGGTTCGACCCTGGCGAGTATCCGGCGCAGGGTCGTGATGTCTTCAAGGTCTGCGTAGTGGAGAAAGAGACGCTTATTGTAAATCGTGAGGTCACCGTAAAGGTGAGCGAGCCGGGAACGATCCAGACTGCTGGTGCGACGAACAATTCCGTGGACCTCGTCTCCGCGGGCGAGGAGTGCTTCGGCGAGGTAGGAACCGTCTTGTCCGGTGATGCCAGTGATGAGAGTTTTCATGAAGAAAAAGGGGAAAGCATAAATTGAAATGTGGAAACGCTACGGGCGGAACATTGGCTTTGGGGCTGATGCATCGAATTTTGCCCTGGCTTTGCGGCTCGTCCGGGCAAGCTGCCGCCTTTGGTCATTTCGGTAATTTTTGCCGGAGACCACACACGATTTTACGGATTTTATCGCGCCTTCGCGCATTTTTTTGCATCTAGCCGCCTTTGGGCATAAGCTTCGAGGCGGACTGTAAAATCTTTTCAGCCAGCGGGAGGAACTGCGTGGCGCGAGTGTGCCACTGGGCCACGCGCTCAAGCCTCCAGCTGGCTTCCGTTGCCTCGGCCGATGGCATTTCAGCCAGGAGGCCAGACAATTCTTTCAGCTTGTCGTTGCTTTTTTCGAGGCGCGGAACGAGGCGCTGGCGGACGAACCCTGAAATGAGAGTCTTCAATTCCATTCTGGCCGAATAGAGCCCGGATCGCCCGTTGGCATGGCGTTCTATGGCTCCCAGCTCCTCCAACGCCCGCAGGCCCAGGCTCGCGGATCCCTTGCTGATCCCGATTTTGTCCGTGATGTCATCCATCGAAAGCGGCACCGGGGAACTAAACAGCAGCCCATAGATCTGGCCGTGGGAACGGGGATTGCCAAAGAGGTCCGCAAGCTCCGCGAAGACCTCCACCAAGCCGAGATCAAACTGGTGCCTTGCTGCGTGGGCGGATTTGAAAACCGTCGTCTGCATGGTTGGAATCATGCACGATTGTCAGAACAATTCAATTTAAAATGAACAAAATATTCTTCACGTGACGAGGTCGAGCCAGTTCGGGTTCCCCTCGGCATGCCGTGCGATTTCCTCCAGGACGTCGTGGATTGGTGTCGCCGGTTGCCAGTTATAGGTATCCGTAGCCAGCGAGTGATCGAGAACCATCCATGGGATGTCGTAGGGGCGGGATTCGCTGGATTGAGAATTCGCAATATGGGCTTCGGAATGGCTCGGGCCCAGGCGAGTCCGGCACCATGAAGAGAGTTCGAGGAGGGACATGGAGTTGGCCGCTCCGCCGCTGAGATTGCAGATTCTCGGAGCCTCCTGTTGATAAGACCGAAACTGGTTCTGGAGGACGGAGACGAGGTCGCGGGGATGGAGACAGTCGCGGACTTGGTGGCCCGAGCCGCCAAAGCCGATATAGCGGAGTGGGCGGCCGGATTTCCAACTGTGGACCCAAAAGGAAAAGATCCCCTGATCGGCCTTGCCGAATTGGCCGGCTCCAGCGAGCACTCCGCACCGATTGATCCATACAGGAAAACCAAATGCGGCTCCATATTCGAGAGCGAGCATTTCGGAGCACAGTTTTGTGGATCCGTAGAGGCTGACCGGGGGAGCGGTGGAGAAAGATTCCGTGATGCCCGCTGCCGAGAATCCATTCGGCGGATGGAAAGCTGATGGCGAGAATCGGGTGGGGGAATCGTGGAGAGACAGCGAGGCGAGCGGAGCGATCGAATAGACCCGGCTGGTGCTGAGAAGGGTGAATCCGGCGTTCCAAGACTTGCATAGTTCCAGCAAGTTGACGGTTCCGTAGAGGTTTTGCTCCACCAGATCTCGGGACTCCGAGCCGTCGACTCCGGCAAGGACGCTCGGGTTGGCGGCACAATCGAGAATCCAATCTGCTTTCGGCAGCCCGGCGAGAAACGCGCGATCCCGCACATCTCCGACCCGGACATCAATGCCCAGCTTCCGCAGTGGCTCGACGTTTGTTTCGCTTCCTTTTCTGCTGAGGTTGTCGAAGCCTGCCAGAGAGAGGCTTTCTACGCGGTCAAGCAAGGTGCGGGCCAACACGGAGCCAGCAAATCCGCAGATGCCGGTGATGAGAATTTTCATGTTGAAAACGGCAAGGGTGAAGAGGGATTTGCCACAAGAGGCACAAAAATCACAGGAAGAGCGGGGGTGGAATGGAGTTCCAGAGATATCATTCGCATTTGGTCGGCTAAGGCCTTGGCTGCTGTGTCTGTCATGCCTTGTGGCTCTTGTGCCTTCTGTGGCTAAATCCTCAGCTTCCAGGCTTCAACAATCTGCCGGACGGTTTCTTCCAGGCTGACGGTGATATTCCATGCGGGGTAATGGGATCGCATTTTACGAAGGTCGCTGTAGTAGCAGATGTGGTCGCCGATGCGGTTTTCGTCCACATACACGAAGGTCTGCTTTTTCCCGCTGAACTTTTCCGCGAGCAGGAAGGCTTCGAGAATCGAGCAGGAATTCGCCTTTCCGCCGCCGAGATTGTAAACTTCTGCCACGCGGGGAGACTGGAAGAACGCCCACATGAACCGGGCGACGTCCTCGCTGTGGATGTTGTCGCGAACCTGCTTGCCCTTGTATCCAAAAACCTTGTATTCGCGGCCTTCGAGGTTGCATTTGACGAGATAAGAAAGGAACCCGTGGAGTTCGACGCCCGAGTGGTTTGGCCCGGTCAGGCATCCACCCCGCAGGCAGCACGTCGGCATGTTGAAGTAGCGGCCGTATTCCTGGACCATCACATCCGCTGCAACCTTCGAGGCACCGAATAGCGAGTGCTTGCTCTGGTCGATGGAAAAGTCCTCGGCGATCCCGTGTCCGTAGGCTGGATCGGCGTAGTCCCACCGGGTGTCCTGCTCGGTGAGGGCGATGGTATTCGGGCGGTCGCCATAGACCTTGTTCGTGGACATGTGGATGAACGGCGATTCCGGGCAGGCTCGCCGGGCAGCCTCCAATAGGTTGAGAGTTCCAACGGCGTTGGTATCGAAATCGTCGAAGGGGATTGCTGCTGCGCGGTCATGAGATGGTTGCGCGGCGGCGTGGATGATGCCATCCGGTTTCAGGGAGGCGACGAGATCGAGGACGCCAGTCCTGTCCCGGATGTCGAACTCGTGGTGTGTGTAGCCCGCTATAGAGTTGGCCAGCCGCTCCTGATTCCAGCGCGTGTCTCCCTGCGGGCCGAAAAAGATGGCGCGCTGGTTGTTGTCGAGGCCGTGGATTTTGCAGCCCTGCCGGGCGAAAAAGAGCGAGACTTCAGAGCCGATCAGGCCGGAGGAACCGGTGACGAGAATTTTCATATCCACTCGATTATGCCTGTGGATCATCGAAAAACACGCGAAATTGTTTCAGCAGAGGACTGGTTTCCGGGGCATTCGGCGAATCCATGGAGCGAGGCGCCCAACGGTCTGCCGGAGATTTGCCCGCGAGGCGGAGTGTTGTATTTTTTGACGACCCCGGCATTCTGGAGGACAAGCTACCATGATTTCCGTCCACCGCCTTCCAATCGAGGGCTTCCTTCACGGAGCCGACTACAATCCGGACCAATGGCAGAACCACCCAGGGATCATCGCGGAGGATTTCCGCCTTCTGAAACTGGCCAACATGAACTCCATCACCCTCGGGGTCTTTTCCTGGGCTCAACTTGAACCGGAGGAAGGCCGGTTCGAATTCGGATGGATGGACGACATTTTTTCGCGCGCCGAAAAGCAGGAGGTGAAGGTCATTCTGGCCACCCCGAGCGGTGGCAAGCCCAACTGGCTTGCCCTCGGATACCCGGAGGTCCGAAGAGTCACCGCCGATGGGCATCGCGAACCCCAGAGGGGTCGGCACAACCATTGCCTGACATCGCCGGTTTATCGGGAAAAAGTGAGGGCCATCAACTTGCAAATCGCCGCGCGTTACGGCCAACACCCGGCCCTCGTTCTCTGGCATATTTCCAACGAATTCGGCGGACACTGCCATTGCCCGCTTTGCTGGGAGGCCTTCCGAGTCTGGCTGAAGGATCGCTACCAGACGTTGGAGGCGCTGAATGACGCCTGGTGGAGCAGATTCTGGAGTCATACGTATACTGACTGGAGCCAGATCCAGAGCCTCGACGGCTCGGTGCACGGCCTGGAACTCGACTGGAAACGTTTCATGACTCACCAGTGCTGTAGTTTTATCCGAAACGAGGTCCAGGCGCTGCGTCCCCACGCCCCGCACATTCCTACGACGACGAATCTCATGCCGTTTTTCGATTCCTACAACCTGTGGGAGATGGCAAAGGAAGTGGATGTGATTAGTTGGGACAGCTATCCCACTTGGCATGCCACATCCGCGGTGCTTGATGAGACGGAGACCGCGCTGAACACGGCCATCAATCACGATGTCTTCCGGAGCATGAAACGCGGGGCGCCGTTTCTTCTTATGGAGACGACCCCCGGACAGGTCAACTGGACGTCCGTCTCCCCCACGCGAAGGCCCGGTGTTCACCGGCTCAACGGCCTTCTCGCAGTCAGCCACGGCGCGGACGCGGTTTGCTATTTCCAGTTTCGAAAAAGCCGCGGCAGTTCCGAGAAATTCCACGGGGCGGTGGTCGGACACGATGGCACCGAGCACACCCGCACTTTCCGCGAAGTGGCGGCTCTGGGTGCGACTCTGAAAAGCATCTCCGGCATTGCCGGCGGGCGGACGGTCGCGCGGGCGGCACTGCTTTTGGACTGGGAAAACCGCTGGGCGCTTGAGCAATCCCAGTCGCCGCAGAACGCCAATAAAAATTACCTCACGACCGAACGCGACCACTACCGTCCCCTGTGGAAGCGAGGGGTTCCTATTGACGTAATTGATCAGGAGGCTGACCTGACCGGCTACGATCTGCTGGTCGCCCCCATGCTTTATATGGTGCGCGGAGATCTCGGGGAACGATTGAGCACGTTCGTCCGAAATGGCGGGACCCTCGTTGGCACTTATTGTTCCGGGCTCGTGGATGGAAGCGATCTCTGTTTCGCCGGTCCGGTCCCGGGCCCGCTGCGGGAGGTTTTTGGGCTCCGGGTTGAGGAGACCGATGCATTGCCCGACGGGATGGAACGCCGGATCGAAGTCATTGAGGAAATCGGCTGCGGACTGAACGGGTCGTATTCGGGCAGGCACTACTTCGACATCCTGCAATTGGAGGGAGCCCGGTCCCTCGCCGTCTTTGCCGAGGATTTCTACGCCGGATATCCCGCCGTGACTGTCAATCATTTCGGCAATGGCCGGGCCTATTACATGGCTTCACGAAATGATCCGCGATTCCAAGACGATCTGCTCGGTTTCCTTGCCCGCGATCTGAATCTCATTCCACAATTGGCCGACTCCCTTCCGGAAGGTGTCGTTCTTCGGCAGAGGGCGAATGGTCAGGACGTGTTTGCTTTTTTTATGAACTTCGATGCGAGCCCGGCCACTGTGGCGCTTCCCGATGGTCAGTGGATTGATGCGGAATCCGGAGAGGCCGTTTCAGATCGGCTGGCGCTGGAACCATTCGGTTCGCGGATCCTTAAGGCCGGGGGGGCAGTGATACCGGATGCACGCTCTGAGAGGTAAAATGTCTCGGCGCGCCGGGACGTCACGCTCTGCTACCACTGGCAGGGTCGGGCCTCTGGACCGACCGCAGGGGAGGGCATCGATTCGACCTGTTCCGATGTGAAAACGGGCTAATTCCTTGCCGGCGGCTGTGGCCGCTCGCGTTCTTGTGGAGGCGACGAGGAAAACCGGTCCGCCCAGACCTGGATTTCCGGGGACATTTTCACGAGCGACGGCCAGCCCCGGGAGTAGCCTTCCGAGGGGAGTTTGCGTGTGGCGTCGAAGCCCATGTGGGAGCCGATGTTGGCGATGGAGGGAGCGTGATCGAGCGAGTCCGAGGGGTTTTTGACGAACGTGGTGTCGCGCTGCGGGTCGGTGTTTGCGCACAGGCGGAAGAGGACCTCGCTGGTGTTGTGGACATCGCAGTCCTCGTCAACGACGACGATGTATTTCGAGAACATCATCTGGCCCATGCCCCAGAGCCCATGCATGATTTTGTAGGCTTGGAGAGGATATTGTTTGCGGATCGAGACAAAGACGAGGTTGTGAAAGACGCCCTCGGCCGGGAGCGCCATGTCCACGATCTCGGGGAAGTTCATTTTGAAGACCGGCAGGAAGACGCGCACGCTGGCCTCGCCCATGTAAAAATCTTCCATCGGCGGAACGCCCACGATCGTGGCCGGATAGACCGCGTCGCGGCGGTGAGTGATCGCGGTGAGGTGAAAGACCGGATAGTCGTCCACGTTTGTGTAGAATCCGGTGTGGTCGCCGAACGGTCCCTCCGCCCGCACCTCGCCCGGCTGGACGTAGCCTTCGAGGACAAAATCCGCATTCGCCGGCACGTCGATATCGACAGTCACCGCCTTGATGAGTTCGACGGATTTTTTTCTGGCGAAACCGGCAAAGAGCATCTCGTCGAGGCCGTCCGGGAGAGGGGCGGTGGCGGCAAATGTGAGCGCGGGATCGCCACCCAGAGCGACGGCAACAGGCATTTTTTCGCCGCGCTCGTAATACCTCTTTCCATGCCGCGCGCCAACTTTGTGGACCTGCCAGTGCATGCCTGTCGTCCATCCGTCGTAGACCTGCATTCGATACATGCCGACATTTCGGTCACCGGTGTCGGGGTCCTTTGTAAACACGGTCGGCAGGGTGATGAAACGTCCACCGTCATCCGGCCAGCAATGGATGATCGGTAGGTCGTGGAGGGAGAAATTTCCTCCGGGCTCATGGACGACCTCCTGGCAGGCGGCGGAGCGGACATGGCGCGGCTTGGCATGGATAACGTCGATGCCGTTGCGCAGCAACGTGAAGGCCTCCTTCAGCGTGCGCGGGGGCTTTGCCTTCATTAGGAACTGCATCTGGTCGGCGAGGTCATCAACCTTTTCCAGGCCGAGTGCCATGGCCATCCGCCGCCGCGAGCCCATGGTGTTGATCGCCAGAGGGAACGCGGACTCCTTGCCGTTGACAGTCGGCTTTTCGAAGAAGAGCGCGGTTCCTCCTGCGGGGGATTTCATCTCGCGATCAGCGAGTTCCGTGATCTGGAGTTCGGTCGCGATCGGTCCGGCCACCCTGCGGAGTTCGCCGGATGATTCCAATTTTTCGCAAAAAGCGCGGAAGGACGGGTAGGACATTTTGAAAGGCCGGATTAAAAGTTTGTTTTACGCCGCCGGGGCCGGTCTGGTGGCGCAGGCCAGGCCCACGGTTCCTACAGTAGAAAGCGCTTCAAGGCAAACGGATCGCGAATAAAATCGAAATAATCCGCTTTTCATGTCTGAGAAAATTGGCTATTTGAGCGGGAATATGAACTGGCTGCTTATTGCCGGAGGTGCTTTTATCGGCGCTTTTTCGCCCCCTCAGCAACCCGAGATGATGAATCACACGCTGCGCGGTGAGTTGATCCCGGCGAAGGAAGTCGTGTGTCGAAGCAGGTGGGGCACCCCAATGCTGCCCGACGGCAAAGGGAGCTACAGCCTGATCGCCCCGATCAATCCTCAGTTCATCGCGGAGAGTTTGATTCAGCCGCCGAAGCCCGTTGCGGGATCGGTTGACCAATATATTTTCCGTCCCGCCAGCGTCCTCCTTGTCCAGACCTCTGTCCTTCCAGTCGCCCAGTGACGCCTTGCGGGCTGAACCCGGCAACCCACCAATACCCCAATGGCTCGTTCAACGCCCATTGGTTCAGCCTCTGCAACGCCGTTTCGTTTCAGATCATTCTCGGTGCGCCGATCATCCTCTACGCAAAAAGCATCGGTGCGTCATCCACGGTTCTGGGGATCATCGCCTCGTTCACGCCGCTGATGACGGTCCTGCAGCTTCCTGCGGCGCAATTTCTTGGGCATTACGGATACAAGCGATTCATTCTGATGGGGTGGAGCCTGCGCACGATATTCATCTTTCTCGTGGCCGTGGTTCCGCTGGCCGCTTTTCTGGATAGCACTTCGAAGCTGGCGGTCATTCTTGCCTCCCTGTTTGTTTTCAACCTGCTGCGCGGGATTTCCTCCGCTGCGTGGATGCCGTGGATTGCGACCCTGATCCCGGAGGAGATCCGCGGGCGATTTCTATCTCTTGATCAAATCTTCATGCATGTGGGATCCCTCCTCGCGCTCGTCGCCTCGGCGATCGTCATGACCGGGAAGGTCGAGGCTTGGGAATATGCCCTCGTGTTTTTCCTGAGTGCCGTCGGGGCCACCTTGAGCCTGAATTTTATCCGCCGGATCCCGGAGGTGGCTGCGTCGGAGACCGTGCGCAAATCCTCCGAGCCGGTGCCCTGGGGGAAAATCCTGGCGTATCCGCCCTTCCGCGAGCTTTTGAAATTCAACGTCCTTTTCATGGCAGTGATCGGGAGCATGGGCGTGTTCACCGTCGAGTATCTGCGGGAGTTTCCGCACTTCGACGTATCGATGGTTCTCTATCTTTCCGGTCTGTCATTCATCGGCGCGCTGGTGAGCCTGCCGTTTGTCGGGCGGCTGGTGGACGAAGCCGGTAGCAAGCCCGTGATGACCGGTGCGCTGGTGGTGTTTGGCGCGGCGATTCTGGGTTGGTTCCTGGTAGCCGCAGGGGTGCTGCCCTGTTCCCTGTGGGTGATCGGGACGCTCAATTTTATTGCAGGAGTCGCCGGATCGAATTTCAACCTCGCGAACGTCCGCATCATTATGGCCACGATGCCGGAGATGGGGCGCAACCATTTCTTCGCCCTTTTCACGGTCATTACGAGCCTCGGTCTCGGTGCAGCCCCGATTGTCTGGGGCGTCTCGTTGGATTTCATCGGGACCTATGAAGCGGTGACCGGAGCGTTTCACTGGAGGCGGCACAGCATCTACTTCCTGGCGCTTTTTATTCTTAACCTCATCGCGCTGAGACTCATCCGCCGCCTCCATGAAACCCGGGGCGACGAACCGCCCAGCCTCGTCTATGCCAGGCTTCGCAGGGCTGGAAAGCTTTGGCACAGGTGAATTCCCTTATGCGTCCGCCTCTGCCGTCCGAGGATCTTGAAAGTGTGCTCATCCAAACTGCTCGATGCTGGAGCCGGCTCAAGGGAAAGCGCGTGCTTTTTACCGGGGCGTCCGGCTTTTTCGGGAGCTGGATGCTCGAGACGTTCCTCCATGCGGGAACCAGGCTGAACCTTCCATTCCGGGCCATTGCGTTGACGCGGGATGCCGCCCGGTTTTCGGAATATCTGCCGCATCTCGCGGGCGATCTGCGCGTCGAGCTTCTGGAATCGGACGCGGCCACGATGCCGGTCCCGGATGGACCGGTGGATTTCGTCATCCATTCGCTGGTCCCTGACGCGGGGACTTCGCTTCTCGATCAGGAAGTGTTTTTTCGATCCGCCACCGCTCGATTGATCGACATCGCTTTGGGAAAAAAATCGGAAGGACTTCTGCTGTGCAGCACCGGGGCTGTTTACCAGCCGCACGATCCCCCGGGCCAGTTTCGCGAGGACGAGCCCCGAGTGCCGCTCGATGGGCCGGTTTCCTACGCACAAATCCGCAGAAAAGTCGAAGACCAGTGCCTGAGGGCATGGAAGGAGCGAGACCTCCCGGTCAAAATCGCCCGAGGCTTCGCGTTCGTCGGGCCACGGCTTCCTCTCGATGCCGGTTTCGCCATCGGCAATTTCATCGGGGATGGGCTGGCGGGCCTCCCGATCGCAGTCAAAGGCGATGGCACGGCGGTCCGCTCATACCTTTATGCCGCCGACATGGCCACCTGGCTGTGGACAATCCTGCTGGATGGCCAGCCCGGACGCGGGTTTAATGTCGGATCCGAAGAAGCCGTTTGCCTGGCCGACCTCGCCCGTAATATTGGTCGCTGCTTCGCCACGCAGTCGATCATCGAGGGGAAGGCAATGCCAGGCGCCGCGCCGCCAATCTACGTTCCCTGCACAGGCCGTGCGCACGCCGAACTCGGTCTTAGCGCATCGACCGGATTGCACGAGGCTATTGAAAAAACAATCCGTTTTTCGCGTATGAATTCGAAAACCCTTCATCGCCCGTGCCCTGTCTGTGAATGTCACTCCGGACAGGTTCTGCACAGCCAGCGATTCACCCTCAGCGAAGGGCATCCGCTTCATGATCAATACGAGGTGGTTGCCTGCGACGTGTGCGGTTTCTGCTTTGCGGACACTTCAGTTTCGCAGCCCGCATACGACGCCTACTATTCGGCGATGTCGAAATATGCCGACGGAAGCACTTCGACCGGGTCCGGCGTTTCACTGTGGGATGCCGCCCGTCTTGATCAACTCGCGGGCCATGTGGCGGAGTTCGATTCCGACTCCTCGTCGAGGATCCTTGATGTTGGCTGCGCGGCCGGAGGGCTGCTTGCAGCGCTTCAAGCCAGGGGCTACACGAATGTTTGCGGGATCGACCCTTCGCCCGAGTGTGTGGAGAGAGCCCGCGCAGCCGCTGCGGGAATGGTTTGGACCGGCACGCTCTCCGGCGTTCCAGCCGGGATAGGAACTTTCGACGGAATCATCTTGAGCCATGTGATGGAGCACGTGCGCGACGCCCGGACGGCTCTTCAGCGTTTGCGGGGTTTGCTGAATCCCGGAGGATGGGTTTATATCGAGGTTCCCGACGCCACCCGTTACGAACAGTTTCTGGTTGCCCCGTTTCAGGATTTTAATACCGAGCACATTAACCATTTCTCGATGACCGGCCTGGCGAACCTTCTCCGGACGTGCGGCTTTACTCCCGAGGTCGGGGGGGCAAAGGAAATCTTTTCGGCCAAGGACATGCCCTATCCCGCGCTGTTCTGGTTCGCGCGCATGACTGAGTCGCCGCAGCCCATCGAGAGAGACGAAATCCTCCGTCCGGCACTTGAAGGCTACATCCGGGCCTCATCGGCCCTGATGCGGCGGCTTGATGAAAGTATCGGCCTCATACTCGCCAAGCACCACTCAGTGATCGTCTGGGGCACCGGGCAACTGACCATGAAACTGCTCGCCGAGACCTGCCTCCGCGAGGCGGACATCGAGGCATTCGTGGATGGCAATCCGGTCAATCAAGGCAAGGAACTCCTGGGGCGAAAAGTCATCGGCGGCGGCGATTTGCCTCGATGCGCTACGCCAATTCTTGTCTGTTCGCTGATCAACTCTGCGGCCATTATTCATGCCATCCGCAGTCTGGGTTTGACCAATCCCATCGTGGAGCTTTCAGATAAACCCGAATGAGCACAACCCGCGTAGCCGATTACGTCATCCAAACTCTTGCGGACCGCGGAGTGAGCCACATTTTCATGGTCACAGGTGGAGGAGCCATGCACCTCAACGACGCCATCGGGCGCGAACCGCGCATCCAATACATCTGCAACCACCACGAGCAGGCCAGCGCGATGGCGGCCGAGGGTTACGCTCGTGTCACTGGCGGGATTGGCGTCGTGAGTGTCACCTCCGGACCCGGGGCGCTCAACGCCCTCAACGGCGTGTTCGGCGCATTCACCGATTCGATTCCCGCGCTCGTCCTCTCCGGGCAGGTGAAACGCGAAACCTGTCTGCGCACCCACGGGCTCACAGGAAAACTGCGGCAGCTCGGCGACCAGGAAGTGGACATCGTCGCCATGGTCCGCCACCTGACGAAATACGCTGTCATGATCACCGATCCGAAGTCGATCCGTTACCACTTGGAGCGGGCGCTTTATCTTGCGGCTGCCGGGCGGCCGGGCCCCTGCTGGCTCGACATTCCCGTGGACGTTCAGGGAGCCTCAATCGATCCCGTCCAGCTCCGTTCGTATGATCCCGCCGAGGATGCGCAGGACTCTGACGAAGCGCGTCTTCCGGATATCTGCCGGAGCATCATCGCGAAGATCTCCGCAGCGAAGCGCCCGGTGATCCTGGCCGGCAGCGGTGTCCGCATCGCGGGTGCTGTGGATGTTTTTCAGAGCGCCATTGAAAAGCTTGGCATCCCGGTCACGACGGCATGGACCCACGATATTATTGCATCGTCGAGTCCGCTTTTTTGCGGCCGCCCCGGCAGCATCGGCGACCGTCCCGGCAACTTCACGGTTCAGAACAGCGATCTGGTTCTTGTCCTCGGTTCGCGTCTGAACGTCCGGCAAGTCAGCTACAACTGGAGTTCATTCGCGCGACACGCGGAAAAGATCCAGGTCGATGTGGATCGCGCGGAGCTGGAAAAACCGATGGTGAAAATCGACTTTCCGGTATGCAGCGATGCAAGGGTGTTTCTTGAGGAGTTGGATCGGCAGCTCGGTTCCCATGTGCCCGCGCCCGCCCATCGCGAGTGGCTGGCATGGTGCCGGCAGCGTCGCGAACGCTACCCTGTGTTCCAGCCGGAAAAACAAATTTCCCGCGGGCCGGAGATCAACCCGTATCACTTCGCCCACGTGCTCTCGCGCGAGCTTGCTGCGGACGACGTGATTGCGTGCGGCGATGCGACCGCCACCATTGTGACCTTCCAGTGCGCGAACATCCAGCTCGGCCAGCGGATGTTTTCGAATTCGGGTGCCGCCTCGATGGGGCACGACCTGCCTGCGGCGATCGGCGCGGCGGTCGCGCGCGGCGGGAAGCGGGTGATCTGCCTCGCCGGCGACGGCAGCCTGCAGATGAACATACAGGAGCTGCAGACAGTGGCGCACCACCGCTGGCCGATAAAGCTCTTCGTGCTCAACAACGGCGGCTATCTTTCGATCCGGCAAACGCAGTCGAATTTCTTCGGCCTTGAAGTCGGCGCGACTCCGGAGAGCGGGGTCTCGTTCCCGGATCCCCTCAAGCTCGCGCTCGCCTACGGCC
>CAZSDC010000003.1:0-49006 GCA_964605515.1 uncultured Chthoniobacter sp. | reverse complement strand
TCTCCCTCAACGGCACGCTCACCTACTCCTTGAATGCCGGTTCGAACAACCTCGGCGCCACGATCTCCGGTGGCACCATAAACATGAACAACGCCTCTCGTGTCTTTAGCGTTGCTGATGGGGCGGACGCCGTGGATCTGACCATCAGTTCCACCTTGGGGAATGGAACAGCTTCTTCCGGGGTCTATAAGCAAGGAGCAGGCACCATGTTGCTCACCGGCGTGAATACCTACACAGGCAACACCTATGTCCAGGTCGGCACCCTGCTCGCTGGCGGGAATGTCACGGCTTCCACAAATGGAGTCTTCGGAAATCAGTCTAATCCCATCTACCTCGGGCGATCCGGCGGCAGCGGCACGAATGCGGGTGAGAACGTCGCATTGCTCGCGAATGGGGCATTCACCATCAGCAGAAACGTGACCGTCAATACCGGCAATGGCACGACAGCCTTCACCTCAACCCTCGGAGGCAATACGGCCAACGCTTCAACCTTCAGCGGAGCCATTGATGCACAAAAAGATCTCATCGTCTCCCAGGTCGCCAACGGCACGGTGAACATCACCGGCGGCATCTCGAGCACCACCGCCGGAAACCGCACCCTCACCTTCGCTGGCCCCGGCGCGATCACCGTGAGCGGCACTGCGATAGCGAACGGCAATGCGACGGCCACCATGGCCGTGAACGTCACCGGCGGCACCACCACGTTCTCCGCTGCCAACACCTACACCGGGGGCACGACGGTGACCACCGGCACCCTGCTCGTGAACAACGGCTCCACCGGATCCGGCACGGGAACCGGCACGGTCACGGTCCAAAGCGGCGGCACCCTCGGCGGCAACGGCACCATCTCCGGCGCGACAACGGTCAACGGCAACCTGAGCCCCGGAAACAGCCCGGGCCTCCTGACATTCACCAGCACGTTGACGCTTAATGGAACGACGACCATGGAGATCAACGGCACCGGCCGCGGGACGACATACGACGCGGTCAATGTCACGGGTTTGCTGACATACAACGGAACTCTGACGCTGACAATGGCAAGCCCGATCGCAAACACGACCTACGGTCTCTTTAAGGGAGCATTGGGCGTTGACTTGGTTTCTCCGGCCGGCAACTTCGCTGGCATCACCTTCACGGGCGGAGCCTACACGGGCACATGGACGTTTAACGGAACAAGCAGCCTCTGGACAGCTTCTTCAAATGGCCAAGACTTCAGCTTCGACAAAGCCTCGGGCGACCTCCTGGTCGCCGCCGTCCCCGAGCCTGCGACCTGGGCGCTTCTGGCCTTCAGCCTGACGACGGTCATGGTCCTCCGCCGCCGGCGCGAGTAGCCGCAGCACTTAAACCTACTGCGTTTTTTTAGGCTAATAAACGTTTTTGGAGAATACGACCCTCCACCATGCGATCTGCCATGGGCCCGGGCAGGCCGTGGATCCGGGTGCGATTCTTCCGCTTTACCTCTTCGAATTCCTGTATTGAGGTTCTTGGATTCCAGCGCGGCTGTCACGCAAGGGCCATGCCAACTTCCTCACGGGCGATTTGAACCCAGCGGGTCAGTCGAGCCGGATCGTTCTCGATGGTATGGGTATCTTTCAGGATGATCTCCAGCGGCAGTTTTCCTGCCACCGCGAGCGTGTGCCGGAGATCCTCCCGGATCGCTTTCTCGTTGAAACCCACGCTGACATGGGCCGGATTGGGTTTGCGGCTGAAGATGTAATTTTCGGCCAGCTTGTCGGCGAGGATCTCCTGGTTTGCAGTGGGCGCGACCGATACCCGGCGCAACCGGGGGATCTGGCTGGTTACCGCGTCGATCCGATGCTCGAGCCCCTCGCAGCACCCGTAGGAGTTCAGGCCGAACCTCTCCATGATCGGCACCTGATATGGAAGCACGAATTCCTTGAACATGGAGGGCGATACCCCGACGGTTTCCTGGGACTCTGCGAACCCCCAGATGTCGCCAAGCGCGACTCCGGAATCGCTGGCGGGATGAAGCTCATCGGTGGCGCCTATTCCCCCCGAGGCGATGGGGTCCGGCCCATTGTTCGGACTCACAAGGCCTTCGCGCTCGCACCAGGAAATGAAATGCAGCCGCTCGTCGCGCAGAAAAGCCATCAACCGGTGCAACTCGTCCGGCTGGTCATACATGAGGAGCATCAAGTTTTCCAAGCCGACCAGTTTGGACGCCTCATCGGTCAAGCCCATTGACCACCACAAGTAGGAGCGAATGCGCACGGGAAGAATGTCGCCAAGGATCTCGTTGGCCAGCCCGATGCTGTGTTCCGTGGTTTCACGATCTACGCTGAGCGAACGGAAATGCAGTTTCGGCAGATCACGCTCCAGATCCTCAAGGGGGGCTTTCCAGGTATAACTGCCGCGATTGTCGCCGTGGGTGGTCGAGATCTGCACACCGAAATCCCCCACATCGACTTTCCAGTTTATGTCCAGCCACGGGTCGATGTAGCTGTCGTCCCGGATGTGCTCCCACCAAAAAATCCTCGAACGCAGGGTCCACTCCCATCCTCGTAGGGGCTCGCTCTGGCAAACCAGCGCGCTATCGGGAAAAATTTCATTCCACGCGCCTTCGGGATTACAGAGAATCATCGGACCTTCGCCTTGGAGCGCGTTGTGGCGCTGCCACCGCTGCTTCCTCACCGCCATGGAGGGGTCTTCGGCAATCTGCCGGACACGCGATGCCAGGTCGCGCAGAACAGCCCGCTCGCGCGCGGAGGTTTTTGTTTGAACGGCGGCCATTGAAAGAATTGGTCTAAGACAATTTATGCGCCTTGTCAAATAGCGCCCACATCAGCGCCCGGGAATGAGGTCTTGATTTCCTGCGCCCGCGAAGGTTCTATTTCTCCGTGGGAAAATTAAGCAAAGAAGAAGTCATTCATACAACTCTGCTTGGGTTGGCCCGCCGCCTCGGACCGGGGGAAAAGCTCCCAACGGTCCGCCAGCTTTGCTCGAAACTCTCAACGTCTCGATCCACTATGGACCGCGTGCTGCGCGTGCTGGAGTCCGAGCGGATTCTGACTTGCGTTCAAGGCAGCGGGATCTATGTGTCTCAACACAGCAACCAGCGGAAGATTGGCTTCGTTTTCCCGGGCAACATCGGTGATCCCCTGCACTTTTCCCAGTTTTGGGGCCTGATCCACGCGGCCGCTCTTCGCATCGCGGAACGGAACGGCGATGAACTCCGGACGTATTTCGGATGCCCGGTGGGAGGGGATGGCGACCTGGAGCCAAGCGCTTACTCGCTTTCCGATGACATCGAGGCGCGGAGGTTGAACGGTTTGCTCGTTGCGGGCATCAGCGCAGATGCTCTCGCTTGGCTCAAATCCAGCGGGGTTCCCATGGTCTCGCTCGGAAGCAAGAAAGGGTTTGCCGATGCGTCGGTCGAATTTGACGCTGCCAGCAGCACGGGCATGGGGGTTCAGTCTCTTCGTGATGCAGGGTGCAAAAGGGTGGCGGTTGTCTGGTTCAGCGGCGCTCCTGAATTTGAACAGGAGACGGATGACATTACCGTGGCGTTCCAGAAAACCTGCGAGAAGGCCCGAATCCCCTACAAGCGCGACTTCCGATGGACTCCGGATGTTATTGCGTCCGGCAGAGGCTGGGAGAGTCTCGAGGAGGCTGGGGCGGAAATCATCCGCTCCAAATGGGCCTCCAATGGCGAAAAGCCCGACGGGATTTTTTTCGCCGACGATACCATGGCACACGGCGGTCTTATTGCCCTGCTCGAAGCGGGTGTAAAACTAGGCCGCGACGTGAAGGTGGCCTCGATCACTCATAAAGGCGCATCTCTGCTCAGGCCGTTCTGGCCGACGCTGATTCGGATCGAATTGGACCCGGAGGAAATCGTGGAAAAGATGTTTTCGCTGTTGGGCAAGTTGCTTCAAAGCATGAAGGTGGCGGATAGCACTCCCAAGATCGTTCCGACGCTCGTTCTCCCGAAATAGGGTTCAAGAGACCTGACAAAAGGCGGAATGAGGTTGCCTAAAATTGTTTCGAGTGTATTTGTTTTCTCAACGCCCTATGAAGCCCCTCCTTTTCCTCCTTTCTATCGGCATCGCTTGGTCCACCGTTGTTCAGGCGCAGGAGACTCTCACCTTCGATGCCTCGGAATGTGCAGGGATGAGCGGATTCCGCGCCCACTGGGACAAGCCGATTCCCGTGGCCGAGAACGGGGCGAGAGCAGTGAAGGATGCTGTCGTAAAGGATCGCGGCCAGACAGCGGTCTGGGATGGAGTGAATCCCGGTCCACTGGCTTTCGATGCCGTCCACCGCAATCTTCTGGTCCGGTTTCCCGGCGCGGCGGAAAAGATCGCCGAGGAGGTGGCTTCCGGAAAAACCATCGAGAAGGTCGAACTGGTGCTGCCGTATCTCGACGAGGAAATCTGGCCCCAGGGCCGGGTGGATTTTCCGAGCCCCGATGGCTACCGCTACCGGCAGAACTGGAATTGCGACAACTACTATCGCGGGCAGCTCCGGGAATCGACGGGCAAGAACACGCCGCTGCAGGCCTACCGCGAGGAGCGGCCGAACTGGCATGCCGTGGCCCATGTGCTGCGCAAGCCATGGAATGCAGACGGAGACACGGCCCCGACCTACAATGCGGCGATCAACGGTGCGGTTTACTGGAAGCGATTCGGTGCCTCGGATGAAAAGGAGGACCGCTTTCCAAGCCAGCTCGGGCCGGTGGAGGTCTCTTCTTCCAAACCCGACGGACGCATGGATGTGACGGCTGTCGTGACAGACGAGGCTTATGGGAAAACCCTCGGCGACCGCCTGAGGCTTCTTTCAGACACGGGTTTCCTCATAGGCAAGGAAGAGGTTTACGATGCCCGCTACTTTGACGGATGCTACGAGTGGGCCGGCTCGACAGGCCCGCGTGCCATCCTGATCAAGCAGCCGAAACTGATTGTCACCTTCAAGCCCGGCAAGGGCGAAAAGATCGCCCTCAGCCCGGCCGCCGACGTTCCGGGCCTTGCTGCAAAACACAAGGACCAACCCGTAGGAACGCCCACTGCCGTGGTGCCGACCCGGGAGGAGGTTGCCAGGATGAATGAAAGATTCCGGGCCAAACCCGCGTGGATGCCCGAGTGGCAGTATGAACACATCAAGCAACTGATGAGCCTTGAGTCCGGCGGCAAGCTGGAGCCGTTCTATTACAGCGTCGCCCCGGCTTTCGTGACTGCTGATGTGATCGAGAAGGCAAAGTTAAAGGCGGGGAAGAACGTCACGGTTCCGCAGGAGGATCTGGATTACGCCGTTTACCTGTCCTGGCTCGACTGGATCAACGGCCGTCCGCCCCGTTTCTTTGAAGGCCACCTCACTGCGGCCAACAACATCGCCGAGTGGTATAATTTTAGGGATGCCATGCCCGCTCCCGTGCAGGAGTCAGTGATCCGCAGCTGGAACGCATGGCTGATGCCTGATCGCGAGACGGCGATGAGCGACAAGGAGCGCAAGGATTTTACGAACACCACCGGCCAGTTGATCCACCCGATGGCGGACGACCCCCGCGTCGGGCGGGATCCAAGCGGCAAAGAGGCCGTCTGGGGGCAGGGCGACACCTATTACAGGCAGACCGGCGATTGGCGCGGGAACAAGAGCTATTACCGCTCCGGCTTCACCCGCATGGGCAGCACAGCAAACTTCAACAGCAGCGCGACTTCTGGAGCACTGCTGAATGGTCAGATCGTTGGTTCGCAGCGCGCCATCGAGGACGGACGCGCGGGGCTCATGCAGTTCCCGTTCTGGCAATGGACATTCAATGCCGGTGTCGGCCAGGAATTTATCGACCATTACTATTGGGCGATCGCCTCGGCGGGAAACAAGCTCTTCGCCGATTTCTGCGAAAACCCGCAGGACAAGATGGCCGGATGGAGCATCATTCAAAAGACCTCCAACGACCTGGCGATGGCCTGGCATCCGAACCTTAAGAAATTACTTGGGCCGGCCAGCCGCACGTATTACGAGCATGTGCTGGGCCAGCAGGATGGTCTCTACCACATCCTCCACACACTTTCTCCCAAAGGTGCATTGTCTGACATGGCCACAGGAACACTGTCGGCACTGACCTCTCCAGTTCCTGACGCCAAAGGTAGGCTCACGAAGCCCATCAGCGCCTGGGGCCACGACTATTCTCCGCAGGCAGTGGCGTTGAACAGCATGGCCGGGCGATGGGGTGAGCCGTGGATCAGCGAATGGATTGATGAGAAGCCGCTGCCATGGCGGTCGCTGGCCGAGAAAAAAGTTGTGGCCGACGGGGACTGGGTCACGACCTACTTCGGCGAGAATTACGGACTCACGAGCATCCGCAAAACCCCTCAGCGCATCCATGTTCTCGGACACTGGCGCCGCAAGGCGGAGATCCCATCCGGCATGCGCGACATCGGCACGCTCGACATGCGCATCGGATTCAACCAGACCCAGATTGGAGACGACGGGGCCGGGATCATCACCCCTCAGGGCACTTACCGCACCTACCAGCACGACAACAAGCTGATCATGCTGGCGCAACCGAACCCGAAGACCATCGCTGAACAGGCTGCGGAACACCCGTTCGGCCAGGGCAAGGCACCCGCACAGGATATCAAGAGCGTCCAATGCACCGCCGCGCTTTTCAATTTCGAGGAACCCTCGCCGACGTGGCAGATATTCGTGGACGGAAAAAAAGTGAATAGCCTTCCCGCCACAGCGAAATACGGCCAGGTCATCACCGTCCGCGACGGAGTGAGCTACATCGCGATCCGTCCCTTGCCGACCGAGGACCTGGGCCGCGATGCCGAGATTACGCTCGAGGCAGGCCAGCCCCAGACACAGGCATACCATGAGACCACAAACATCCAGCCTGCTCTGCTCATCCACGCGAATTTCTTTCGCCGCGAAAAAAACGGCGCGGAAAAGTTCGACACCAAGCGCCTCGCCGGAACCACCTCGGGCTTCGTGCTCGAAATGGGAGATGAGAAGGAATACGGCAGCTTCGAGAAATTCCAGGAACACATCCAAAAGGCAAAGCTCACCGGTGGCCCGGCCGAGTCGGGATACGGGGTGACCTACCGCAGCGGCGACGAAACGCTCGTCGCAAACTGGCCAAAGCCCGTCAAGGATGCCGAGGGCAAAGAGATCCCAAGTGAATTGCCCGCATTTACCGTCAATGGCAAGGACCCTGCTGCCTACGCGAAAGAGCAGTCGCTCTGGCAGGATACCACGCTTTCTCAGATGGGGCTCGGCCGCCGCCTCGAAAAATCCGGCGCGCTCGTCGAACGCGCCGCCATCACAGGAAATAACCCGATGATGCTGCAGGCATTTCCCAAGCAGAAAACCTATGTCTGCACGAATCCCGTCCCTGGCTACAAGGCCTACCGCTTCCAGACGCCCGATGGCGTGAAAATCATTGCCGACGGGCTTTGTTCCATGGGCCAGTGGGCAGTCAGGGACGGGCGCGAACTGATCCTGCGTTACGCAGCTTTCGATCTGAAACCCGAATTTATGCCACCACCCTCCGAGCGCGCTTCAACGCTCTTTGTCAGTGGGATGAAGGAGAAGCCGAAGGTGACTCTTAATGACAAGGAAATTGATATTAAGCCATGGAAGCTAGACGGCGTCGATGGATGGCTCGTCACACTCGGAGAGATGATGCCCAAGGACGACGAACTCGCCGCCCGCTTCGCCAAAACGAAATCGGCGATCGAGGCGCAGTGAATGTCGAGACCCTGATTCCTTCCCCGGAGCGGCGTCTTTCCTACTTGGCGCGACTCGCCCGATACGATTGGGGAATGCCCGCAGGATTTGGTGGCCGCACGTGCTTTCAGGCGATTCCTTCACTGGAAAGCGAGCGCAGCGGTGCAGAGTCCGGTATTTTCCGGTGGGAATGGATCGACTACTCCCTCGAACTCATCCGGCGGCGTAAGGATTGCCAGGACTTTACGATGGTTGGCCTCATCAGGATCTTGTTCCGGTATCCGGATTCACGTCTCTTATCCGCTGACCAACGAGAGATCGTGGCGTCCGTCCTTCGGGCTGCCAAATTCTCCGAAAAAGATCCCGGTGAAGATTCCTGCTGCTGGCTTACGGAAAATCACCAGATCCAGTATCTGAGTTCTGAGTATCTGGCCGGACAACTTTTCTCGCAGCATGTGTTTGAAAATACCGGCAAGTCCGGGTCCTGGCATCGCGACAGGGCGCGCGAACCGCTTTTGCGCTGGTTGGATTGGCGGTTCCGATTCTCGTTTTCCGAGTGGAATTCGAGCTGCTATTACGATGAGGACGCCGCTGCACTCCTGAACCTTGCAGAGTTTGCCCGGGATGAAATCGTCCAACGGAAAGCGTCCGGTGTCCTGCAGTTGTTGGTTTTTCATGTCGTGGTAAACAGTCACGGCACAATCCCGGCGGGAAGCAGGGGGCGCGCTTACCTGGACGATCAGATTTTCCCTGCGCGCTCTCCGATGGCCTTGCTTCTAAAACTCATCTGGGGAACGGAAGAGGAGCCAAGAGGAGAATCGCTGGGGCTTGCTGCCGTGTCGCTTGCTGCAGGCGGGTTCTCGCTGTCTCCGGCAATCTTCGATATCGGTGCACAGCCGGTCTCCGAATACGAAAATCGGGAAAGGCATGGCCTCGATCCGGAAGAAGCGGCGGCATTTGGCGTGAATCCGGAGAGTATCGATGACTATCCGTTCTTCTGCGGTTGCGGGGTGGATCAGCATCATCTGTTGGCCGGGATGCGTGTGAGGTATCACGAAGGGAAGGAAAAGTGGCCGGGTTACTTTTACTCCCATGAGTTCTTTGGCAGATGCAATGCTGAGGGACGCCCGTTTGACACGCGGGCGATCCCCTATGCCTGCACACGTGCGGAGGTTTATTCCTTCCGCACCCCGAATTACGTGCTGGGATGCGCCCAGGCCTATCGGCCCGGTGCGCCGGGGTATCAACAATTCATCTGGTCGGCCACCTTGGGCGACCGGGCGGTCGTGTTCACGACTAATCCGGCTCCCGCAGACGTGCCCTATGGACGCCCCGGTCCCTGGGTGGGAAATGGTGTGCTCCCGAAAGTTGTCCAGCACAGGAATGTTTTGATCGCTCTGCACCGTGTCCGCCCGTGCCCGATCTATGATCAGCCGCCTTGGTTTCGCGAGGATCGTGTCCATGCGTATTTTCCCCGTGGTCTTTTTGACGAGGTCGTTGATCGTGACGGTTGGTGCTTCGGTCGTAAGGACGGCGGCTACATCGCGTTGCGATCGCTTTCTGCAGCGACGTGGGTGCCTGCCGGCGACTTGGCGGAAAAGCTTACAACCGACCAACCCTACGAATGGGAAGTGCGTTCAACCGATGTCGTTTGGATCTGCGAGATGGGGAGCGAATCGACGCATGGGGAATTTTCTGCATTTGTGGATCGCATCGTCTCAGCCCGCGTGGATGGCGACATTGACCATGTCACCTTTGAATCCCCTTCGCTGGGGGGCGTTTCTACCGGATGGAATCGCGGGCTTTTCGTTGCCGGGAAGGATATTCCCGTCAAGGATTATCCGCGATTCGCCAATCCCTACTGCCAGGCTGTTTTCGGGGCAGAGGCCTTTCACATCTGTGCAGGAAACGAAATGCTCCGTTTGAAAATAAATCCCGATGATCCATGAGCGAAACAAAGAACAGCAATTCTGATAAACTCACGCGCCGCGCGATGTGCGCGTATGGGACAGGGTTGGTATCACATCAGTTTGGCCATGTCGGACTGGGGATGCTGGCTATGCCGATTTTCAATGTGGAGATGGGGCTCAGCCCTGCACTTGTCGGCGGGCTCCTGATGGTCGCCCGATTTATCGATGCCTTTACAGATCCCGTCATGGGAGCCATTTCGGACAACACGCGCACCCGCTGGGGGAGGCGGCGCCCCTACCTTGCGCTTGGGGCTGTTCTCAGTGCGACTTTGTATCCCCTCATCTGGCTCGCAGGCTCGCAATGGTCGCCGACGGTGCTTTCCATCTACTTTTGCACGACATCGATCATGTTTTACCTGGCTCACACCATTTATTCCGTGCCCTATCTCTCGCTGGGCTTCGAGTTGACGAATAACTACGACGAGCGCACGCGGCTCCAGGCGTGGCGCTCCTATTTCAACACGGCGGTGATGCTGCTCATCGGATGGTTCTATTTCTTTTGTCAGATGCCGGTCTGGGGGGGGCCTGTGCAGGGGGCCAGGGTGCTCGGATTTCTTGTGGGAGTCGGAATTCTAGTATTCGGGATGGTGCCCGCACTTTTTCTCCGCGAGGTCAATTATTCCTTCGTCCAGCACCAAGAGCGGGAGCCTTTCCTACCCGCTGCAAAACAGGCATTTTCCAACAAGCCGTTTCTCGTGGTGATGGGGATTATCGTCACTCTGATCATCGGGAGCCAAACCGCCGGAGCGCTCGGCTTCTACCTGAACGTCTATTATCTTTATGGCGGCAACAAGCTGGCCGCTGGCGCCCTGCTTGGCGTCGGTCAGTTGGTGGGAGCCGGGGTCGGGTTTGCATCCGCTCCGATGATTGCCGCCTACGCGAAACGCACTGACAAAATCACCGCACTCCAGGCTTGTCTCGTGATCGGTTTGATCGGAGCTGTGGGCTCCTGGTTTCTCTTTACTCCCTCGATGCCTTACCTCTCGCTTGTCGCCATGATGCTTTTGTCTCTTGGAGGCAATGCGTTTTGGATTTTGGTGAACTCGATGAAGGCCGATGTCTGCGACTGGGACGAGATGACTTCCGGCCGACGCCGCGAGGGCCTTTACGGCGCTTTGGGAAACTGGATGCAAAAGGGGGCGACGTCAGTCACCTACCTTGCCGCTGGTCTGGTGCTTCAGTGGACAGGATTCAATGCGGCTGCCGAGGGGGCGCAGACGTCCGGGGCGATCAATGGCATGCGGCTTGGCTTCGCCTTGATTCCCGTCGTATTCCTGGTGCCCTGCCTGATCCTTCTGAGGTTCTATCCTATCACCAAGAGCAAGGCGAAGGAGATGCAGGAGCACCTGAAGAACTGTCGCCAACGCAACAGCAAAGGAAATGATGCCACAGAAACGGATGGGGTTTAAGCCAGCAACACCGGGAGGATCAACTTCGCCAACTGCTCATTTCCCGCAGCATCGGGATGGACGCCATCCTTAGCCAGACTTTCGGGCGGCAGTGCGCCATAGAAACTTAAAAAGCCGCTGTCTGTCTCATGTGCGAGGACCTGGTAAGCAGTTCCGAGTTCGCGCAATTTGGCGTTGCGCATGTCGGCGATATTGCGCGTCGGACCCAGGGTGTCCTTTCGAAGATTTGGCGGACCGATCAGAAGGATGGCCAAATTTGGGCCATAGGTCATTCGGGCCAGTCGGATCATGGATCGAAGGTTGGCGACAGCGTTGGGAACGCATTCCTCTTTGATAGTGCGCGAATCGTTGGTTCCCAGGGCAAGCACCAGCAAATCCGCGCGCGGATGTCGCAGCAACATCTCCCCAAACTCCTGAATGGAATCGGTGAGACGGCCCCCTTTCCCCTCATTGATCACTTCGAGATGCCCCATTGTCTGCCTCTGAACGAGGCTGACCCAGCAAGCAGCGGGGTCGGGAAGTTCGTTTCCAGCTGTAATGGAATCGCCGAAAACGACGACGATGCGCAGGGAGGGAGTTCCTGGAAGTGACGCGTTTTTCACATCCGGGCCTCCACGTTCCTGATCTGGCCGTTGCCATCGTATGCGATCTTGTCCACACACATTTGCCGCAGCACCTCTTTTAAGTGGGGGATCCGGCGATGGTAGAGGATGTAATCCTCCCCGTCCTTGCGGAAGATGGCGTGGTGACCGGGACTGACCAGGCCTTTTGAGACATCGGTAGCGAGGATCGGACTGTTTGCCTGCTCGGCGAAGGGACCGAGCGGGTGGGTTCCGGTAGCATAATGGATCTGGTAAGTGTCTTGGTCGGTTCGACCGCTGGAGTATCCCAGATAATAGATGTCGCCCCTGCGGTGCATGAAGGGGGCCTCGAAGTAATGGGCGGGACTCACATCCACGACGTCCCCCTTGAATGTGACCATGTCCGCTTCCAACTCCACCGCGAAACAGCGGCCGTTGACCCAGTTCAGGCCAGATCCCCAATACAGATAAGCGCGGCCATCCTCATCAATGAAACATTCCGCATCGATCATGTGATAGCGCTCATCCCATGTGGAAGAGATGAGTGGGCTACCGCCAAGACAATCGGTCCATGGTCCCAAAGGGTGTGTGGATGAGGCGACCCAGATTTCGCTACCCACGCTGACATACATGTAGAAGTTTCCGTCAGGCATCCGGACGACCGAGGGTGCCCAAACCTTGTTCTCGTTGCTGCTCGGGCTGGTGCATGCTGCCTTGGTCGGCCAGTTCAAGCGGCGGTAGATCCAGGATTGGAAGTCACTCGACTCCCAGCAAGCCAGAGTGTTGCCACCCCACGGATCGATTGTGGCATACAGGAAATACCGACCCTCGAACTGCACCAGCGAGGGGTCGGCATAGTAGCCTGGAAGCAATGGATTAGGTGGGAGTACGAACATGCAAGTCTCAGGTGGCGGGCGAACCGAAATCCGGGATCGGGAGTGACTCCCCTTCGCGCAGGCTGGACTCATGTGCGACGATACCAGGCGCATTGTAGCGGGCGGCATCCCAGACGCTCACCGGTGGAAGGGATCCATTTACGACGGCCGTGACGAAATCATCTGTCAGGAATTGGTGGCTGCCCTCATGGCCGTTGGGACGATCCCTGTAGGATTCGGGCAGACGGCACCGGTATTTTTCATGGATCGCGGCGAAGCTTGCGCTGAACTCGGAAAGCAGTGCGGGATCGACTTTGATTTTTTCCATCTCGGCGAGTCCGACATCGCGGCATCGGAGTTGATCCTCCACACTCTCGATCTCCTTGTTCCGGGTTGTCCAGACAGCCCCGTTGCTCTGCTCCTCGAAAGCGCCCTCGGTCCCGTAGATGCTGCCCCGAACGCTTCGCCCTACGCCCACGCCGACGCGGCGGAATTCGTTGATGCGAAGCACGCCCCCGTCACTCGTGCGCATGAGTGCGCTCTGGTTTGAGAAGGTGTTTTTCCAAAGGCTGACATCCTCGCGAAAAACCCCATCGGGATGGGTGTCCTGCACACCGAGGCAGGAAACATGGGTGGCGCGGGCACCCGTGACCGCCAGCACCATCGCGACAGAATGTGTCGGGTAAAGCATTGGCGGATAACTGGCGGTCGGTTTCCACTGCATACCGCTGCTGAATTGAAAGGCCTCGTAGAAGCCGTGGCTCATGTCGTGGTAGTATTCGCCTTCGCCATAAACGAAGGAACCAAAGGCTCCGGCGTTCCATTTTTCGCGGCAATACACGGTTGCACCGTAATACATGCTGGTTTCTCCCATCATGTAAGTCAGGCCGGTGCGTCGGACGGTTTCGACGAGCAGCGAGAGTTCCTCCAAAGTGGTGGCGGCGGGAACGGCGCAGTAAACGTGCTTTCCGGCGTTGAGAGCTGCCAGAGCCATGGGGGCGTGCATCCAGCGCTGGGTGAAGATCGCCACGGCATCGATATCGGGAGTGCGAAGTGCCTCTTCGAATGTGGAGAATGTGCGGGTCACTCCCAGCCGGGCGGCTTCGGAACGAAGGCGTCCGGGCTCGATGTCACAAAGCGAGACTTCGGAAACGAGCGGGTGAGCCTGGTAGAGTGGGACGAAACATTGCGAGAACTGTCCCGCTCCGATGATGGCGACTTTGATGGGTCTCATGAAAGGTAGGGGTGGGTTCCTGACGCAGGGTCGATTTCGATCCGGAGGGCCTGCTCTCTGTAGAACCGGTTGACAGTGATTTTGCCGAAGGTCTTCGGCAGGCAGGGTTTTACAATGAGTCCATGCACGGTGGGCCGAATACCGAGAAGGTATTGCGTGACGGCGATATACATCCAACTTGCTGTGCCGGTGAGCCAACTGATTCCGGCGCGCCCGTGAAATGGGCTATCCACTCCCGCGATTGATGAAACGTAAACATAGGGTTCCCGCTGATAGAGTTCCTCCCCGAAGTGCGCGATGAGGTTTGGCGGCAGGAGCTGCGAGTAGTATTTCCAGGCGCGGTCGGCGCGTCCCAGCATGGCCTCAGCGATGATCGCCCAAGTGTTGGCGTGACAAAATACGGCACCGTTTTCGTTGCTGCCGGCAGAAGATCCTTTTGGCGGATCTTCGGGCTCGGGAAAACCTCGAAAGGCAGGAGACAGAATCATGAGTCCCGCCTCGGTTGAGAGGTGCTCCGCCACGCTGTCCATCGCGAGGCGTCCGCGATTCTTGAAATCGCCAACCCCGGAGAGAACCGACCAGACCTGGGGTTCGAGGAAAATCCGGCCTTGGCTGTTCTTTGCAGACCCCACGGGTTTTCCGTTCGATAGCAATAGCCGCCGATACCATTCACCGTCCCAGACAGCATCACTGTTGAGTGTCGTCGCGAGTTCGCTCCGCAACGCTTCACCCCATTCTGTCATTTCCCGATCTCCCCGCAATGCGGCCACCTCGGCCATGTCCCTGCATGCGGCGGCGAGTTGTAGCCCAAGCATGACGCTCTCGGCCTTCTCGTCGCCGAAGAGGGCAAGGCCGTCGTTCCAATCAGCATGTTGAAGATATGGCAGGCCATGAGGCCCCCGCCGCGCCGCGATCCATTCGAGCCCGCGCCGGAGGTGATCCCAAACCGGAGCTTTTGGGCCGTCCCGGAAAGGGACTTCGATATCGAGAAGCGAGAGATCTCCGGTCTCCGCAATCAACGCCTGCGCGGTCCAGACCGGCCAAACTCCGTTGTCAGAGCGCAGCGGACTAAGCCCAGGCGGGCGGTTTGTTCCGGGGAAGAAATTGAACACGCCAGACCCGTCAGGCCCCTGAGTTTCCAGCACGGAGAGCAACAAACGCTTCGAATAGTCCGGATCGAGGCTGGCGATCGAGAGGGCATCCTGTGACGTATCGCGGTATCGGTAGCCATCGGTCCCCATGTGATCTGTCGAAATGATGCGGCATTGTTCCGCGGCAACCAGCGCGTTGTAGGGGTTCCAGGTATTGACGAACGCGGTGGGGATTTCCTCGAGTCCGCTGACGGAAAACCGTCCCAGCCGGTCTTTCCAGAATACATCGATCGCCGCGAATTCTTTATCCACGGACCCGGTCTTCCGGAAATAGTCCGCCATGCTTGCAACGGCTTCCCATGTCTCTCCGAGCGCAAAGAAAAAAGTCCGTTCGATCGTTTCGCCGGGAGCGAGTTCGAGGTCGTAGGCGATCACTCCCGCGCCGTGGCCACCGGTCGGCAGCTCGCTGTTGGAAAGTTCGCGGCCGCCGCTCAAAGCTTCAGGGGCGGCCAAGGTTCCCGTCCGCCCGATAAAGGCATCCCGCGAGGTTTCATAGCGGTCCGCCGGATGTGAACCTGCGAAGAGCATGCGTGGTGTGAACGGTGCCTCGAAGACATGGTAGTCGTAGCGAATCGCATCGATCGCCTTGTCGTATCCCAGCGAGAAGTGGGATTGCAAATAGCACCATCCGAGCGCCTCGCGGAGAAACTCGAGCAGGCCGAACTCCAGGTAGCTCACCACCTGAATCCGGCGGACGCGCTTAGAGAGGTTAGTTAGCCGTGCCCGCCAGAGCATCGCATCATGATCCGGAGGAATGCCGTAGTCCACGGTGGCCGCGATGCCGTTCCGTTCAGCCGCAAACCCTGTGCGGCCGGGACGATGTTCGCAGAGGAAGCTGTCGAGTGGTGTGCAGGAAGGCGCGAAATGGGGATTCCAGACGCTGCCATCCTCCCGATCCCTGATGTAGATGTAAAACCCGGGCCGATCCCCCGGGGGGGCCGTGTAATGGTAGCGGCTGATGCGGCGAGAGTGCGGCTCATGATGCCACAGCAACCCACCCGCGTTCTGGCTGATAAATGCCTTGAGCCTCCGATTTCCGAGATAGTTGATCCAGGGTTTCGGCGGGAGTGGGTTCGTAGTGCGGAAGGTGTCGTTATGGAAACCGAACGATGCGGACACGGAACTCTGCTTCATGAACTCGCACGAATTGTTTCCGCCGACGTTTGTCATCTCCGGTAAAACCTCACATTGCCATTGAGCGGGTCGATTTGAATGGTGATGTAGTTTGGCGGAAGCGTGGAGTTCGTGGCCTCGCGATCCCGGACGAGCGTGGCATACCAGCGCGACGAAGGCGCCAGGTCCGTCGATCCATCCGGGCGGAATTTGAAGCTGTTGTAGGCGCGGGACGAGGCATCTATGCCCGGACCATTGGTGAGCAGCGTTGAGTAGTTGCCTGCAGTGGACAGGCTGGTGCCCTTGGAAAAATAGGTCAGTTTGGCGAGTTGATTGGTGATGCCGGAATCCGTGATCTGGGAGAAGGCATAGGCGCAGTAACTCGGTGAGACGCCATCGCTGGGGAGGACCTTGTATAAACGGAATTCCACGGGGGTGGATTTCGCGAGGGCGAGCTGGCGCGCAAGCCGCAGGCCATCGGAGAGCGACTGAGAAGCCGATGTGAGCCGCTGTCCATCCGCGATCCCGTTCCAGGCGGGCACGGTGAGCACGGCCAAAAGGCCGATGATCGCAATCACAACCAGAAGCTCGACGAGGCTGAAGGCGTTTGTTTTCACACGTTCTTAATCGTTGCTCCACTTGGCCCCGCGAATGCCGACCACGGTCCGGTAAATGCGGTAGTTTACTCTTTGAGCTGTGAGATTTTTTCCCAGGGTTGCGAGGTCGGCATCCACGTCCGACGATGAGGAAATGTTTTGGAAGAGACCGCTCTGACCGAAATCCGGCGGGTTTGTGCCATTGATAGTCGCCAGTCTTTGGGCGGAGCTTTCATCGATAACCACCATGATCGCTTCGACGAGCGGTGGCAGTTGGTGAAGTGTCGTGCCGCTGAGCGTTGCCCCGGAGGCTTCGGTTGCAGAGAAGGGTTTGGAGGAACGGGAATCGTAATTGTAGTCGGTCTTTATCAGTGCCGCGCCGCTGGGATCCTCCGTAGAGGAGAGTTTGGGGATGAGCACCAGGGCGATCACATTTTCAGCCAGCACGCTCACGGGCCTGTCCTTTTCGGCCACGGCAGCGGTAAATCCAAGCGGGTCGGTGAACCACTTCGTGCGCGAGGTTGTCGTGTCCAAGCTGTAGATCTGCAGATTTTCGGAAGGCTGCTGCATCTGCATCAGGCGGTAGCGGTAGCGGACCGGGATATCCGTCAGACCAGCCATAAAATCCGGCCGCAGGCTCTCATCGCTTCCAAATTCCAGGAAGAATCCCACCGCGTTGAGGATGTTGCTAAGAGGCCCGAGCGTGGCGTTCGAAGAAAACCCGGCAGGGATTTGAAAAAAGGCGGCGTGCGTCGGGCGCTTCAGGGCATCGCTTCCGGATCCGAATAAATCCTTTGCCGGGCCGGAGCGGAAGTGTAGTTCCGACTGCCGCCCATACTTCGCCGGAGTGCCGCTATAGGCGGTGTCGTTGGCGGGCTTTCCGGAGCTGTCGTAGTAGTCCCAGTATGTGTTCAGAGTCGCCTGGGAAATCGTCCGCGTGAGCGCGTCGAATCCCGCTCGTGCGCCCTGATAGCTTTCCACCTGGTCGCGCGCTCTCTTAGTAACTGAGGACACTGATTGCACCATGGCCAATATCAAAACGCCCAGAAGACTCAACACCGCCATCGAGACCATTAATTCGATGAGAGTGAAGCCTGTGCGGTCCTGCGCGGTCAGGCTGTGGCCACCTCGATTACCGCCCGTTGTCAGGAATGAACACGACATGGGTGGAGGCCTCGCTGTTCGTATTGGCAAGGCGATGGATGGCAATTGTCACCGACGTCAATCCCGGAAGCGTGACCGGCGACGATGAGGAGGGAACGCTGACGGAACCGGTGCTTAACACGGCCTCGTAGATGGCGTTCGTTGAATTCAAGAGCCCGTTGGCATCGAACTGGTATTTCGCACCGTTGAGGGTGCCCAACAAAGAGAAATCCGTCTGCTGCGCGGTGTTGGCGACCGATTTGATAATCTCAGCCCGAAGGGAATCGCCCCTCGCATCCCGCATGGTATTGAGCCCGATCGGCATCAGGCCCAGCAACCCTACCAGCACGAAACTCACAAGGCCCAAAGCCATGACGAGTTCGACGAGGCTGAAGCCCCTGCGCGTGGTGGAAGGATGCGTTTTCAAGGATTAAACTGCTTCGTGTTGATCACCCGGAATTTGTAGGGCCCGAGCGTCGAGGTCGAGTCCGTGATATCAAAGGTCGAGGCATTTGGATCGAGAAACCGTTCGATCATGAATGACCCGCGATACTCGGAGGTCACAATGTCCTTCGTCTGGTCAAATGTCTGAGGGTCCGATCCCGGACGCTTCTTGAGCGATTGGGCCCGCAGGTGGACCGTGTAGGTGTTCGACTTGGTTGTGAGGCGCGGATAGAGCGCGGCATAAGGCCTCTCCCGGAGGTTGTCCGCCGTTCCCGCCCCGCCGCTGGCGGATTGCCAGAACGTCTGCACGTAATCGAGAACCTGCGCAGCCGTTCCATTGGTCGGCGGCTGCGTCTGGTAGGGGTTGATAGAAGGAGCATCGGGAGCCGTCGGGCTCGGCTTGTTCTCGGGCTTTGGCACGAGAAACATGTCGCAGATCTCGGAGGAGGATTTGAAAGGGTTGTTGTTTGCAAACCGGTCGGCAAAAAGCATCAGGGTTGCATCCGCATCGACGGGGTAACGGTAGTTGGTTTTTTTGTCGGTCGCAGTGTTTCCACCGGTGGGCCCGTAATTCCGCAGGGACGCATTCGCGGAAGGAATCGCAGTGATCCGGATGGCATCAAGAGCGGCGCGCATTCCGGTATCGCGCGTTATGTAAGTGAACGGCGCGATTTGGTAATTCATATTGACCTTGCCCGATGAGGAGAAGGGTTCGCTGATGGCGTAGGGTTCCACGACGGGCATGTTGAACAAATCGAGAAGGAGATGGTCAGGAGGAGATGCCGAGCCGGGGTGGGTTCCTGTTGTCTGGCCATTGGGACGGAAAAGAAGCGTTTGCCAAGACAGGTCGTTCGTCAGGGGATCATGACGTGCGACACCCGTGGGCAGGGAGCCAAACATGACGGCAGAGGGAATCATGCGATTCGGAGAAAAACTCCTGTCGCTGCTGACGATCGAAGAGTTTACCGAGAAGTAGGGTTCTGCCGGATTGCCGTTCTGGTCATAGTAGCCCGCACTGGCGTCATCGGCTTTATTAATAAAACCTCCACAGTTATCGCCGAAGGTCGTGTAAACACTGGCAACAGGAGGGCCCATATCCCAATCACCGGGACTGCTATCGGCCCGCAACGCCGCATTAACGCCGCTCGATATGGCGTTAAACGAATCATTCGGTGAGGCGGAAACCAGCGCACCATACAAGCCGTCGGTGTGATAACGCAAGGAATGCGCTTGAAGCACGTTCGGGTCAGTATATTTCGCGTGCGCGACGAAAAAATCCTTCGTGACGCTCTGTCGTGCCGCAAGCATTCGCGGGTCGCCGGATTTCAGTTCCATCATGCGGACAACATCAGAGAACAGCGTTCCCGATTTGTTGACTGGCGCATTTGTCAGGGTTTGTGCGGTGACGATGGTGGGCCAAGGAGGATTGCCGCCGTAACTTGACCTCATTTTCCACCAGCTCCGATCACAAAACCTATTGATGGTTGAATTCCCCGAAGTAAAAGCGCTTCCCAGGTTGGACCACTGCGGAGTCGGAGCGGTGAAGGGTTGAAACTCAATTTCGGTGGATTGCACGACCTGACCCGCTACGAGAGTATCGACGTTGATTCTACCTCCACTACAGGAAAATGTGTTCCCGGCGATCGGGATGACGGCGCTGACGAAAGGGTAATTGGCAATGCCTCCATCCGGTCCGGTGCCTTGTTTTGTCAGGCTGCTAAAAGTGTTTCCCGTTGTCTTGAGATAGCTGTTGAACTCCCATTCCGGGGCGCCTCCCTGGAGAGTGGTCGCGGGGTTGGGCGCGAGGAAAACCTGGTTAGTAGCCGATGCCGGGAAGCCCAGATTGGTGGTTGTCGAGTTATTGGTCACCGTGAAGGCGTTCAATACCGTGACGCGCTGATCGTAGCGGTGATGGTAGTCAATCGGACCGGCGCTCGGAACAGACATGGTCAGGATGAGCATAGCCTGCATCGATTGTGCCGGGCTTGATGTTGCATTCCCATAGCCCTGAGGGCTGACCGTGTTATTTCCCGAATTCCCTAGGTCGTAGTTCGTCCGGTCCGTAGCGGTCGGGGCACCATTTATCCATTTCTTGCTGAGATCGGCTGGTTCATATCCATAGAAGACCAGCGCGGCTCCCGTCACCACGGCCATGCGCCCGAACCCCTGTGTGGAGTTAATGCGCAGCGGCACGACTTGTCCGAAAAAGGGTGAGGGGAGGTAATAGGTTTGTTGAGTTCCCCCGATCGCCTGCGTTGGGTAATTCTGGTAGGCCGTAAGATCCCATGAAGCCGGGGTGCCGATAAGCCATGGTCTGGCCGTGAAGGGGTTGGAGGTGGATGTTGTTTTGTCGAACAGGTTAATGCAGCGGATATAGTCAAAAATCTCGGTGAGGATCTGATCCCGGTCTGCACCATATTTGCTTGAAAATGTTGTGCTGCCGAAACCGGGCACAGACCTGGCAGTGCTCCTCTGGAGGAAGGAATACAGCGCGGCATTATGCGCGTCGAAATCGATGGTTGGACTCAATGAACCGCTCTTCGTCGGGGCGACGCCCAAATGGGCGGGTTTGTATTCTGTCGGGTCAAATCCATGACGCGTCAGGATCAGCTCGGTGGCCGTTGAAGTGAGTGGGTTCTTCAGGGTCGAGCAGGCGGCAATTGTTTTTTCAAAGATCGAGCGCTTTGCAGGATCCGCATCCACGGGCCAAATTGTCATGCGGGGGGTGTTGAACAGCGTCACCTCGGGAGTGCGGCTGTTTGCCGTCAGGAAAAAATTCAATTTCTGGATCGTGTCGGTCGAAAGCCCGCTACGTGCGCTGGTGGTGCTGATATTTGAAATTCGGTTGGTTCCTGTGAAAGCGCCTGAGAAGGCGAGTTCATCCACTGAAGCGTAGAGGCGGTCGGTGTCGGCTGACACTGGCGCAGTGGCTGTGTTTGGGTCGGAACTCACCGTGCCCCCTTTGGACCCTCCCGCGTTGATTCGCGGAATCAGGCCGAAAATATTCTCACGCCGCTGGATGGGGTCGGTGATGGCAGGAAAGAAAAGTGGTTTACCGGTTGCGGGATCGAGCGAATCGAGAACCACTCCGAGCGATGTTGTTGCAGGGTGGCCCGGATATCGCTGATACTCGCCCCGATAAGGCTGCGACACGGCAAGTCCTCTGGCAGTCATATTAAATGAGCCGGTCGAATAGCTGCCCATTTCAAATGTGTTCCCCTTTCCCCTCGGCACATCCCAGAACGTCCCTTGCGAGGCGGTGTTGATGTTGATTTTGCAGGACTCGTCGTCGGCCCAGAAGGCGATGCGGCCGATGATAGGGTTGGCGGCGCTCGCCGAGGTCACCTTGCCCGAGCTGTTCATGGCCTGGAGCGTGCCATCCTGGAGAACGTAGAGCCAGCGGACCGGCATAGGGAGGGGGTTGGCGTTGCTGCCGGAAGCGACCATGTTCGAGGAGGTGCTGTTGTTAAGGAACCCTTTGATGCCTGTGCCGCCCGTCGCGTTCCACGCAAGAGCGGGGTCCAGGATGGGGTAGCTCTTCACTGACGTTCCGTTGGAGCTGACGGTCGCCGGGCTGTTGAGATCCACAAATTGATCAAGTCGCGTTGACCAGTCGGTGGGCACATCGGTGCCGGCGGCGGGATCAAAGTTTGCGGCGATCATGTCGTCCGACGAGTAAAGTTTGTAGGTTTTGTTGCCACCGGACGAATACGTGCGGATCAATCCCGGTTGCGAAGCCCAGGCGGTATTCGTCTGCGTCGTGGCCTCGCGGATCTGGGCGGTGACCAGCCCCAGAACATTTTCGCTCAGAAGGCGCGCCTCGGTCTGGTTGAGTTGGGACCCCGCTGCGGTGCGTTCGATTTTCACGCTTGCGAGGAAGGCGACCAAAAGCACGCTCAAGAGCACGATGGCCGCAAGCACTAGCACAAGAGCCATGCCTGAGAACCCGACAGCCGTCCGGCAGAACCTTTTCCCGAAGACAGAGCTATGTGCACGGTCAGACATTGTAAGAAGGAAACCAGAGTCCTGTTGACAATATCACGATTGAATTGTCTCGCACCACTTAATTATTGTTATTTTTGAGTTTCGTTTTGGCCCCGTTTCCAGATCCGTCAATTGCGCGCGCAATACAGGGTTGAATAAAGTCTCGAAACAAACAAAAAGCTCGGAAGTTTGTTTTCCCTGCCCGTTTAACTTACGCCGTGGCCGCAGGTCCATAGCAGCGAACCGCAAAGAGCGAGGAGGGAAGATCGCCCCAGGTCGAGGCGGGTTCGATCACGATACGGTCGGTGACCACGGCGGTCTCCAGAACGATGCGATTCGGGCCCGCATAGTTTCCGGTGCGCCCGGCGATGAGTTGGCCAGTGCCGTCAAAGACGCGGTAATCTTTCACGCAAAACGGCATTGTGCGTTCGGGGTGTCCCATGAGAACGCTTTCCATCGGATGATCGTAGTCACAATCGAAATCCAGATCAATGCGAGCGATTTTCTGCGGGGATGTCCAGGAGAGGATGATGCGCGGATTTTTGTCCGAGGGATCGGCAACCCAGGCGTTGGGCTGGGAGACGGGGCGGGCGGTTCCGTTGAGCAGGTTTTCGGCACGGAACACATCGAGCGGGGGATCAACTGTCAGCGCAAAGTTGCGGCCCTCCGGGCGACGCTCGGGTGTCCAGAATTCGAATGCATCCACTCCGATGTCCCGCGTGGGCGCCTGCGTGGTCCATTTTTCAACACGGGCACTGTGTTTTACAGAAAGAATGCCTGTGACGCGCTGCTCGCTGGTCCGGATGGACACGGCAGGATTTGCCAGGAGGCAGTAGAATGCGTAGCGAGGCCGATCGATAGAAATGTCGAAAGCCAGTTCGACTGACTGCCCCGCTCCGGCCTTCAGCGGGATTGCGAAGGCTGCGACAATTTCATCGGGCGTCTGGTTTTCCACCTTGCTGCTGAAACGAAGCTGCACGGTTAATGATGTCGGAGCCGTCACATCCAAGAGCAGCGTCAATTTTGGGGCGGGCCCTTGAACAACCGGCAGCAGCATGGCCCGGTCATCCTCCAGTTTCAATAGGGGGCCATCAGGCGGGAACGCTGCCAGTTTGAATGTGCTGGATGCGGTGATCCGGGCATTCTGTGCGAGATCGTCGGGATCCTTCGAAATCAGATCCGGGATAAAATTCCCTTCCCGGATCAGCGTCAGCTGAAGCTCTTTGATGCGCGCGCCTTGTCCGATGTCACGCGGGGAGATTTGTCTCCGCAGGCAAAGCGAGGCGGCGCGACCGACCACTTCGCCCATGGCTCCGCAGGTGGCCATGACGCGCGAACTTCCGAAGGCGACATGCGTGGCGCTGATCGTGCGGCCGGCCAGAAAAAGATTTTCGATGTTCCTGCTGTAGAGGCAGCGATAAGGAATCTGATAGAGCCCCTTGGAATGCCACTGGTCGCACCCGGAAGCCGGGGAGTAAACGCCGTCCGCCGGATGCAAATCAATCGACCATCCACCGTAGGCCACGGCGTCGGGTTGAGTGCGCTGCTCGACGATATCCTGCTGCTTCAGCAGGTAGTCGCCTTCGAACCTCCGGCTCTCCCGCTTTCCGGCAATCGCGCCGACCCATTCGAGGGTGAGGTTTTCCGCTTCGGGAAACCCGCCGGAGTTCTTGATATGATTCCAGACGCCATAGACGACTTTCCAGAGTTCCCATTTGATCTTCTCGGATTCGTGGACGGTATCCAGCCGTCCTCCGTATTCGATCCACCACAGGCGGCAGCCATCCTCGCAGGCATTGAATGCCCGAAATCTGGGGATTTTTGTGATGTCGGCGAGCGCGAATGTCGGAGGAACAAAGGTGACCGGGCAGCCGGTGTCCTTGCTGTAAAAATAGATCGAGTGCCCGAGTAGGCCGCCGTATTCCGAGGAAGGCGCGAATTTTTCGCCGAATTCTTCCCGGGATTCGGCACCCATGCGGAAGGCCGCCCCGGTGAGGAAACCGAGAATCCCGTCGCCCGAGGCATCACAGAATAGAGGGGACCGCACGGAATACATCGTGGAGTTCTGAGGACAAAAAGCGCGGACGCTTTCGATGTGGTCCGGATCGGATTTCGTCGCTTCAAAAACCGCGGTGTTGAGGAGCAGAGTGATGTTCGGTTCAGCCAGCACCTTGTCGAGAAGCACGGTGTCAAAGAGGATCGCATTCCCTTCGGGATTCCTGCGCATGTTCTCCACGAGGATTTCTCCGACCAGTCCGCCCTCGCGGGCCCAGCGGTTGTTATTGGCCATGTGTGCCGTGGCACCGAGGACCCAGAGCCGCACCTCGCTGGAAGCATTCCCGCCGAGCACGGGACGGTCCTGGATCAGTACGACTTTGAGACCGGACCGGGCGGCCCCGATCGCGGCACACACGCCGGCCAGCCCGCCACCGACCACCGTAAAATCGGCGGTCAACTCGATGCCTGCAAGGTCGCGGGTGGTGCTGGGAGGGGAGAGGATCATTTTCTGAGTATTAGAAACCGGGATTATCGGCATCCGCTATTTATAAATAGACTCGAATCAATATGCTGGACAAGTTGAATTCGAAGCCAACTCACCTTGGTGTCTCCAAGGCCGCCAACATATGAAAAACACGTTTCCATTTCTTAATGAAAGCCTCAGGCAACTGCCAACATTTCGTTCGCCCGGGTGCGCCGCCGTTGTTTCAAACCCTCTACACGGAGAATGCCCCAGTTATCGACGAGGTGGAATGAGGCATAAGGATGAGGGGACGAAGAGGAAAGGACGGGGGTTTCTTTTCCGTGAGTGTAATCATACCGGGAGAAGGAAAACTGCAGGTCGAATGTCCTGCCTGCGATGCTGGAACCCGTCACCAGATGAGCCGGGATCTCGAGATAAACAAACCATCTTCCTCCCCCCTGGGGGATCCACGCTCGGCTGAAGACAGCTGCCGGATCGTTGATAACCTGAGCGGCATGGACATCACCCTGTCTCGGAATCCGTAACTGCAAGCGCTGATTGTTCGGGGTCACATGGATTTCGACATAATGTTCCTCTTGTGGGCTTTTGAGGAAAACCTCGAAGACATCACCGAGGAGAAATGTCCTGTCGTTGAGTTTTTGCGCTTCGTTGAAGATGTCATCATCCTCCATCTCTGCAAAAACACTGAGGCTCCGGGCACGCCAGCAGACTTTTACGATTGCAGGTCTGAAGCCTTCCTCCCGCTCATTCAGCCAGTGCTGGCGCAAAGTCACAGCCGGCGATTCATGGAAAATCCGCGCGAGTTCGTCAAACCTGCTGTTTCGGGAAAAAGAAATCCTCGGCACCGGGACCACGGCTGCGTGCTCGGCGGGATGCAGGGCAATCTCTGAAGTTTCTGGTGGCATGGGGTTCAGGTAAAGTGTTACGAAACAATTGACAGAACCGATCTCTTGAAGGCAAGCTCAGATTATTGAGGCGTCGAAGCAAACGCAGGTAGAAGTATGATAAAAGATAAACTGAAAGTGGCTCAAATTGGTGTGGGAGGGTTCGGTTGGACTCGCCGGAGTCTGCTCCGCCAGTCTGGTCTTTTCGATCTGGCGGCTGTTTACGACCATAACGAGGAAACCCTGGGCCGGGCCGCTTCAGAAGAGAACGCGACTGCGGCCGGAAGCTATGAGGAACTTCTGGCGTTTCCTGGAATTGAGGCTGTCGTGATTTCAACCGGCGCGAAATTCCACGCTGGGCAGATCATTGCGGCGGCGGAACGCGGGCTTCACGTGTTTGTTGAAAAACCTCTCTGCTCGACGGTGGATGAGGTGCGCGAAATTTTGCGGGTTCAGGAAATATCCGGCGTGACGATCGGGGTCGGTCATGTGGACCATGCCACTGATGCGATAAGCCGCACAATCCGGGCTGTGATTGACTCGGGCGACCTGGGAACTGTCACCGCGATTGAAAAAACGACCGCGCACAGCGGCGGGCATCAGATCAAACCGGGCGACTGGCGCGGAGATCCTGAAAAAAATCCCGGCGGCATGCTCTTCCAGTGCGGCGTTCATGCGCTTCATGAACTGATGTTCTATTTTGGTCCGGTGGCCGAAGTCTCGGCGATGATGCGTTACGATGTCCTTCCCACGAGGACGGCCGACGCGGCGACTTGCCTTCTCAGGTTTTCTTCCGGCATGATCGGAACTTTGAACGCCTACCACACGACTCCGTATCGCCACACTCTCAGCATTTTCGGGAGCCAGGCAAACCTGTATCGCGACGACCGCTATTTCGACGAGGGAACCCGACTGCACACGCAGCGCATGAACCTGACCAATTCAAAAGAGGATCTCGTTGCCCTCCCGGTCTCGGGAGAAGACGATCCCTGCGGCAACTTGCGTAATTTCTACAAGGCCGTTCGCGAGGGCGGTCCCGCGTCACCTTCTCTCAGGGATGGTGCCCAGGCCGTGCTTGCGGTTTTCGCTGCTGAAGAATCGGCCAAGACGGGGAGGTCGGTGAAGATTGGTGACGTGTTGTCCGGAACGGTTGGAAAGCCTGTTTCCCCGTCAAACTGCCGGAGCCCCATATAAGCAAATGAACCCCGGAGCTGATGCGTCACAATCCCTTGCGGCTCTTGGCAATTGGATCCGGGGTGTCGCCTGCCTGGGGCTGCTGATTTGCCCGTCTCCTTTGCTGGCAAAGCCCGCCGAACCGGACAAGCCGGTCACTTTGACTGTAAAATATTTCAGTGAGGCTGGAGGCGACGACCTTGTTGGCAAGGCGCAGACAGCAGCACAGGAAGCCTTCTTTCTTCAGAATCCCGATATTCAGCTCAAAAGGTGGTCCGGATTGAAACTGCCGGGAAACATGTGGATGCAGGCGGATCTTCTTGCCTTTGCTGGAGGGGTTGCTGCCGACATCCAGACGCTGTTTTTCCACCAGGTTCAGTTCTACGCGTCCCAGAGACTGCTGGCTCCCCTAGACGATTTGGTGGCTCCTGCCGGGTCTCCGCCCTGGCCTTATTGGCAATCTTTACCCGCTTCTTTCAAGAGGGCGTCGACGCTTGATGGCAAAATTTATGCGATTCCCACGGGCTGTTTTGTCCAAACGCTTCTGTTCCGGCGCGAGGTCTGGGAGGCTGCCGGTTTGGACTCCTCGAAACCGCCCGGAACATTGGAGGAGTTCTGGCGCGTTTGCCAGAAGCTGACCGATCCAAATGCCTCCAGCGCCAGTGGCCAGGCGCTTGGCCGCTATGCCTTCACTGCCGATGAACTCATGGAAATGGTCATGCCATTTTTCTTTGCGTGTGGTGCGACATTCGTCGAAACGGAATGGCTGAACCCGCAAGGAGAAGTGGTGTTGCGAACCCGGCTGGAAGATGCGCCGCCAGCCTCCACCTCTGCAGGATTAACTCCGCGTTACATCGCTTCGTTCGACTCCGCCGAAGCCAGAGAGGCTCTCGCCTGGCTGCACAAGTTCCGATGGGCACCCTGGGTCAGGGATCCGCAAACCGGAGTGATCCGGGATCTGACCGAGGAAGAAGCTGCCGTCACTGCAAACGTCATCCGGGGGGTCGTGCGCCCCGTGCAAACGCAGGATGACAAGGACCGCATGACCTTGTTGAGGCGGGGGCGGACGGGGATGGCGTATGTGATTCTCAGCTCCAGGACATCGGCTCTGGAACAAACGAACCTCGGGATTTGTCCCATTCCTCCTTTGAAAGCCGGTTCACCATCGCCGTCGCCGCTGCTTCCGCAGATGATGGCCTTGAACAGGTCCCTCACCGGAGATCATGTGAGGTTGGATGCGGCCTGGCGGTGGGTGAGATTCCGGAGTGGTGCAGACGCTGCCGCGATTGAGAACACGATCTATTCGGAGAACGGCCTGGCCCGCTCGATTTCGGTTTGGGAAATCCGGCGGAGCGGAATGCTGAATTTACTCGATGCCCTGCCTCCGCAATGGCGCTCCGCACAGGATTTTCTGTTCTCCGGCCCGAACGTCGTGCCATTCATCAATGGCTGGACTGGCATCCAGCAGGAGATGGAAAACGGCGTCATTGCGCCATTGCTCGCAGATCCCAACTTCGATTCGGCGCAAGCGCTGGGCCGCGCCGTCCGGATGGCGAATGAGAAAGTTCTCGGCCATGTGACTCCCGAAACCCATCGCAAGCGCTCGACCGGGGCGATGATCGCGTTCAGCGTGACAGTTCTGACGCTTGTTCTTGGTTTGACTGCGGTGATCCGCTCGCAGATGAAACAGGCTCGAACTGCAGCAGTCAGCGGTGGAGACATTCCCGGGAACAAGAGCAGGCGCATCCTGTTTTATTCCTGCCTGCTGCTTGGTCCTGCCCTGCTGCTTCTGGCCGTCTTCGGTTATTATCCCGTGTTTCGCGGTCTCGTCATGGCATTTCAAGATTACCGGCTGGTGGGGGCGTCGCCTTTTGTCGGGCTCGAAAACTTTGCCGAAGGTCTCTTTGCCTCCCGCTTCTGGCTCAGCGTGGTGAACACACTGGTCTTCGTGACCATCAATCTCAGTCTGGGGTTCTTAGCTCCTTTCCTCCTGGCCGTGCTCGTCAGCGAGCTGCCGATTGGAACGGCGTGGTTCCGCACGATTTACTACCTCCCTGCGGTGACCGCCGGCCTCGTGGTAACGCTTCTCTGGATCCGGCTCTACGAACCGACGGAATGGGGGTTGCTCAACCACGTTCTCGAACCGGTTTTCGGGGCATGGAATGCGATCGCACCCGATGCGTGGCGGGCCCAGTGGCCGGTCGCGTGGCTGCAGGACTCGCATTGGGCGATGCTCGCGGTGATCGTTCCCGCGATCTGGGCCTCCGCTGGCCCTGGCTCCCTGATCTATCTCGCGGCACTGAAAAGCATCCCGGACGACATCTACGAAGCGGGGGATCTCGACGGATGCGGTCCCGGAAGCAAGTTCATTCACATCACTTTTCCGGCGATCTTTCCGCTCCTGCTCATCAACTTCATCGGAGCTTTCATCGGCGCTTTCCAAGGCATGGGCAATATTTTCGTCATGACAGGCGGCGGCCCGAATTATGCAACGCACGTTCTCGCTCTGGAAATCTGGCAGAACGCCTTCCTCTACCTTCGTTTCGGTGTGGCCACCGCCCAGGCCTGGATGCTTGCGGCTACCCTGATCGGATTCGTTGTGATCCAGCTTCGCATCCTCGAGAAAATGGATTGGAGAAAGGCCGGAAGCTAATCTCGTTATGCCGATCATCGCACAAGTTGGCAGGTCCAAATTCTCGGCGAGATGCCTCATCGCGTTCATCTACCTGATCCTGAGCGCCGGGGCGGTGACCATCATTTATCCCTTCGCCCTCATGCTCAGTTCGAGCGTCACCACGCGGCTCGACTACGATCGTTTTGAGTTGCTGCCGCTTTCCTTGAAGGGGCACGCGGCCAGATTTCTGGCCTTCTTGGCGGACCGTTACCACCGCGAGGACTGGACTCTCTTTCAAGCAGCCTACAGGGACAGGCAGGTGAATTTCTGGGACGAACTCGCGGACGACCCCTCAGCATTTTTGAAACGGCAAAAAATCGGTTCCGCCGACACAAAGACCCTTGAGCCTTACCGGGAGTTTCTCAAAACGATTCCCGGGGAAGATCTCGGAGTCTATTCCTCCGGCGGGGTGCAGGACCGGTATGACCGCGAGGTGTTTCTTCCACTCTCGGCGAAACTCACTCCGGCCGAGCAGACGACGGAGCTCTCGAAATGGCTGCCTCGAAATTCCAGGCTTCTGCAGGTGGGTTGGACTCCACCATCCACCGGTGGATACAAGCGCATACAGGAATTTTTCCGTTCCCTGCCAATCGAGCAACGGACCGTGATCACCGGACGTGCCCTCTGGATTCAATGGCTTCAAACCCAGTGGTCATTGGCCTCGGTGAACGCGTTTCTTGGCGCAAATTACGAAAGCCTCCTAGATGTCCCGTTTCTTGAGCCGCGCTTGCGGGAGGAATTCTTCGCCAAGGGGGTCCCCCCACGGCTTCAGGGCCAGCTTCCGGAGTTCGCCTATGCGCGGTTTCTGGGATCCTCCGAAGAGTGGGTGGACCTGCCGGTTGCCGAATTCGACTACCACCTTTTCCGCTCCAACGAGGGGGCTAACTTTGCGGGTATACTCACGAAAAACTACCGCACGGTCTTCTCCTATCTCTTTACGAAAGGCCGGGCGGCGACCAACACAATCATTCTTGTTTTTCTGAGCGTTTTGACCGCGCTGACGATCAATCCCCTGGCCGCCTACGTGCTGGCCCGCTACAAGCTTTCATTCACATCCTCGATCCTTCTCTTCTGCTTGGCAACCAGCGCATTTCCCTCCGAAGTATCGATGATTCCCAGCTTCCTTCTGCTGCGGGATCTTGGTTTTCTCAACACCTTCGCCGCGCTCGTCCTTCCGGGGGCAGCCAGCGGATTTTCCATCTTTCTGCTGAAAGGTTTTTTCGAATCGCTTCCGCGCGAACTCTATGAGGCTGCAGAGATCGACGGGGCAGGGGAGATCCGCAAGTTTTTAATGATCACCGTCCCGCTCAGCGCGCCGATTCTCGCCGTGACCGCCCTTGGTGCCTTCACCGCCGCCTATACCGGCTACATGTGGGCATTTGTCGTCTGCCAGAAGGAAGAAATCTGGACTCTCATGGTCTGGCTTTTCCAGTTCCAGCAGTCCCAGGCGGAGTGGGGCAACTCGTCGGTAGGGATGGCTGCTCTCGTCGTCGCCAGCGTGCCGACATTTCTGGTGTTTCTGTTCTGCCAGAAAATTATCATGCGTGGAATCATCGTGCCGAGCATGAAGTAGCCGACCCCGCAGCCGCTTGGTGCCAGCCTGAAAACAACCCACCCTCAAATTAAGCCCCATGTCCAAAGTCACCCTCAACAACGATTGCAAAATCCGGATTCACCAGACCTTGCGCGTGACTCACGCGACGGAGGCCGGGGTTCCCGAGCACGTTTGGGAGATTGAAGAAATTATTGCCCTACTGGATTCGTAAGCAGATATTCTCTGGGTGAAAGACATTCCACTGCCGTTTTCCATTACCTGCTGGTAGATATTTTAAGAAGAAAACGATATTCAAACTGACCCACTACCCTCTCTTCCTCGTATTGGTTTCAGGATTCAGGCACAGTAAATGCTGGGACCAATTCCCCTCCCGCCAGTCTGGGTGGCGGCGGATCGGGAGGTGGCTCTGGTGGGGGCGGGGTGGTGGCTGTGCCCGAAACCAGCACCTGGGTCATGGGCTTGTTGGCTCTGGGAACCGTGCTCTTCATTGTTCGTCGCAGCAGCCTCGTCAAGGCTTCAATCTAATCATATTGTCCTTTTGCTTCCCATGCTGGCTGAAGGGAAGAGTTGGAACCCTAAACTCAGCAGCCATCTAAAAAGAAGTCCACCCTGAGGTGGATGGGAGGAGGCTGAGGAACCGTTACATGCGGGTAAGCAAGGCAAGCGTTAGATCGTCTTCGAGCCGGATGTTTCTATTGAAGAGGACCAGCATTTCCTCAATTCGAGCAAGAGCGTTGACGTCGGTCTTGCAGTCACAGGCTGCCAGCATCCGCACGAGTCCCGCACGGCCAAGTTCTTGTCCGTCCTCTCCGTCCACCTCGACGGCCCCATCTGTAAATAGCAATAAGCTGTCACCCCGTCCCATGCTTACCTGGTTGCTTGGGAAGTCTGCCTCGGGCAGAAGTCCAAGGCACGGGCCATGAAGTTTTGGAGTGTCGAACTCCTTTCCGCCTGCCCGCATCAACAACGGGTGATCATGGCCGGCCAGCGCATATTTCACAGTTCCATCTGCAGCGTTCGCCACCAGGTGGACGGCGGTGGCGAAGTGGTCGTCCCCCTTGGAGAGTGCATGCAGCTGCCGGTTCAATGCAGAAAGAAAGTCCGGCGGCGAAATGATAAGGTGGCGGTTTTCCTCCCATAGAGAACGCAGTTGCATGGTGTAAAGGGCCGCAGCCATGCCGTGGCCCATGACATCCGCCACTAACATGGCATAATGATCCTTATCGACCTGTTCCACCCGCAGGAAATCCCCGCCCACAAGGTCGTGCGGGACGTATCGGGTGCAAATGCACAGGCGGTCGTCCGCAGGAAGCCGGGTGGCAACGCTTAAACTTTGGATCACCCTCGCACGATTCAGGTCGTCAATCGTCGAGCTCATGTCACGGAATACCTCAACGCCTCCGACAACCTCGCCCTCACTGTTACGAAGCGGTGCGACCGTCACCTCGACGGGGATGCGGGGGCCGGCTTTCGACTTCGCAAAGACTAGCACCGGTGTCGTGCTGGTGCACCCGGTCACCATTGAGCGGTGCAGGGGGCAGTATGCTTGGCCGCAGAGTGGATGCTCATCCTTGTCCACGTGCATCAGGATGTTATCGCTGCAGCTCCTGCCCACTACATCAGCGCTCTGCCAGCCGGTAATGCGTTCGGCAGCGGCGTTCCAATAAAGGATCTGCCTCATCCGATCGGTGATATACGCTCCGTCTGGAAGAGCCTCCAAGAGGCTTTCGGTCTTCAGAGTTTCAAAGTCGAGGGTGACGCTCATCGACAGGCTTTCTTTGTTCGATTTTCGATAGTTTCAAAGACATTTCGATGCTGTTCCAATTGCAGCACGCTTGCAAGGCTTTGCAACGAAACCGACATTTGGTATCTGGCGGATACTTCAGTAGCTTTTCGAATTGATGGGGCACCACGTGTTGGATGACAGCCTCGGAGCGTCCGGATTTTAATGGCAACCGAGCACGAGAAAGATGCCCGTACGGTTTCTTTGGTGCGGGGGGAGGGGGCTCGAATGCCGAAGCCGGAGGGACTTACGGGAATCCGTCCGAAGCACGCACGCTTTCAGCGATCCGCCATCCACATCCCTCTTGATCAGCGCATCCGCCATGTGGTCGTGCGCGGCGACAAAGGCGCTTGCCTCACGCTACCATCTGGCCGCAGCGACAAGATCGTTGCGGTCCGGCGGACCTGGTTGTGACTGTCTTTTGCAGCCGGAAAGGCTTATCGCCAGCACCACCAGCATGCACAGGTGAGATTGCCTGCGTCAGCACATTGACGAGGAATGATAGCAAGGTCCGACCCCGCTTGCAATTCTGCGCCAACAAGCAGGGACGGATGTGGGCGGGGCTGTCGAAAATCAGAGAAGCCATCAGGAAACCTTTTCGGGTTGCGTGCAGCTCGGTTTCCTTTCAGTTTTGAGGCCTCAACCTCCCTGCAAATGACGATACCTCTCATAAAACACATATATTGCTTAGCTCTCGCCTCAGCGTTAATCTTGCCTGCGAGAGCAGAGAACTTCGGATCTGCCGAACCGTTCAAGAACGGGGATACGGTTTGCTTCGTCGGCGATAGCATCACCCATGGAGGCAACTATCACATGGTGGTTGAGCTTTATTACGCCACCCGGTTTCCGGACCGACATATTCGTTACTACAACTGCGGGATCAGCGGAGATACCGCAAACGTCATCAGTCGCGACAAACGGTTTCGTCAGGACATCGACATCCTTGGTAAGAAGCCAACCGTTGCAACCATCATGCTTGGCATGAATGACGTAGGCCGTGGCGCCTATGGTCCAGGCGTATCTGGAGCGGAGATCGAGCACAAGAGACAATCGTATTTGGCGACCTATCAGAAAAGTATTTTGGCATTGGAAACAATTCTTCTGCAAGGCGGCGCCAAGATCATTTTGATTGAGCCTTCGATATATGACGAAACCATGAAGCCAGAGCAGCCTCCCAATGAGGTCATAGCGGAAGGTGTCAATGGAGCTCTGGGGCAATGTGCTGCCTTCATCGCGCAGAATGCCGCGGAGTCGAAATACGGACTGATTAATTTTTATGGTCCGATGAATGAAATCAACCAGCGAGAGCAGCAAAAAAACCCTGCATTCACCTTGGTAAGTCCCGATCGGATCCACCCAGGTCCTGTCGGGCATTTTGTCATGGGCTACATTTTTCTTAAGGCCCAAGGGCTACCCCAATTTGTTGCCAATATCGAAATCAATGCCTCCAACATGCAGACTGGGCACCTAACGAATTGCAAGGTGGAAAAGCTCGTGCGATCGAGCGGTGGAGTTGAGTTCGATTGCACGGAAAACTCACTTCCTTTTGTTGTGCCGGTCAATGCAACGAAGGCGCTCACACTCGTCCCATTTCAACAAGAATTAAACCAGGAACGACTTGCTGTTGATGGTCTTAGCGAAGGAGGTTATGAGCTGAGAATTGACAATAAAATTGTCGGCGATTACCCGGCCAGCGCACTGAAAATGGGAGTAAATCTAGCAGAGAACCCCCAAACCCCGCAGTACCTCCAATCTCAGACGGTTACCGATTTGGCATTGAAGCGCAAGGATGTTGGCGGGCGATTAAGAGGGCTGGCCGGCCAAAGATATCTTATTTCAAAGAAGGGTGGAGACCCAACGGTCCCGCTGCCTCCACCTGAGAAAAAGGGGAATGCAAACGTGACGGAAGATGAATCCAGCCTACAAAAACAGTACGACGATCTCTCGGTGGAAATGCGAAATGCTAGCCAGCCAAAAATGCATCATTTTTCCATTTTAAAGAAATAGCTCATGCGATAATCGCAAGCAGATCGCAGACGTCTATGCCGTGACTCCGGCATCGGGCTTGGGCTTCGCCGGCTCGCTGAGGACGTTAGTGTCCAGAAGAAAACTCATAAATCGAGGGGCTTCGACGAGTCGCGTTCGCGCTTTGGAATCTCAAAAGGCGAGGGGCAGGCAAAGAGAAGGTCAACCAGTCAGCTGTTGGCTGGCCGGGAGATCCGGCGGAGCGTGGTGGTGTTTTCCTCTTCGATCAGAACCTCGAAATCATCGCCGGGAGAAAGATCCAGTTCCTGGCGGATCGGCACCGGCAGCACAATCTGGCCCTTTTGGGAAAGCACGGTGGTCATGGTATGATAACCTTACCCCACGCCCCTCTTGGCAAATAGAAGAAGGAGCATTGCTTTGCCGAAACATTCCGTGGCATGGGCATGCTGCCCATGCCACGGGTGCTATCGAAAACCCGCCTGGGAACCGATGTTTTCGGCCGAGCAAAGCCGCATGTCGAATTTCCCGATCCGCCAGAGGTGGGAATTAGAGCCCGACCGCTTTGCGGACGCGGGCCATCACGGTGTCGGAACCCTCGCGGGCTTTCAGGGCGCCCTCGGTCGGGTCCAGGCCAAATCCGTGACCGCCGATTCTCATCCGTCTTCCACCCGGCACTTGACTCTCAAGGCCCGATCTGGCAGCACTTGGGCATGGAATTGACCGCTTCCAGCTTCAGACTCCGGGCCAACGCCCGGAGGGCCGAAAAGCGATTTCCTCGCAGGAAAATTGGCTCAAATGTTTGCGTGCCTCGATCGGCTGTTTCCGATGAGAAAATCCCAATTCGCGTGTGTGCGGATCTGGGCCGGGCGAGGCGTCGCGTTTGCGATCACCTGCACGGCGTTCGCCGCTGATCCGGCCACGGATCCGGGTTTCCTCGAAAAGATTGAGGGCGACGCAAGTCGGCTGGAGCAGGCCGCAAAACGAAAGGCCGAAACGGACGCGGCCGCGGTGAAGGAGGCCCTCGGCCGGGCCGCCGTCGAGGCGGAAGCCGTGGGGGAAAAGGAACTCGGAAAGGCGAAAAAAATCGGGGCGGAGGCAAAGGCGAAAGGCGAGGCTCTCATCGAAAAGGAAACCCCGGTCGTCGAGCGGGAAGCCGCCGCGCTTGAGCAGAAGGCCGCCGACCTCGACCGCAAGTGGGAACCCGTCATTCAAAAAGACGTCCAATCCGGGGCCGCCCGGGTCGAGCACGACGTTCTTGGCGACGCGGCCACGGCCCGAAAGCGCATGTCCAATCAACGGCTTTGGCTGATGGATTATCTTTACCGGCTCGATCGGGACGGGAAGATGCGAATCAATGATGAACTCCTCAAGCTCAACACTGTTTCCCCCGGCCTTGGAACCTACGTGACCGATGAAATTCGCTATCTCAAACGCAGTTCGCTGCTCGAAATCAAAAAGGGCGAGACGGCCACCGGGAAGGAAGCGGAGCGCGTGATGGGAGAGACCCGCGCCGATCTCGACGCCGCCGGTAACTGGGTGCAGGAGGAGGTCGACAAGGGCGAGGCTCACCTCATGACCGACGAGGTGAAGGTCAAACAGGCCGTCCTTGCCGGGGAAAACAAAGCCGACTTCTGGCTCGATGGCCGTCCGCTCAGCGACATTCAGGCCGAGGCAGTGATCGCCCACAACAATCTGCTCGTCACCAACGATTTTCCATCGGCGACGCAGTGCGCCGAGTGCCACCCCGGCCAATACCGCCAGTGGTCCGTTTCCCACCATGCCTACGCGCAGCTGAGCCCCGTCTTCAACTCGATGTCCGAGCGAATGAACCGGCTCACGAACGGCACGAACGGCGACTTTTGCATCCGCTGCCACAACGTTGTCGGCATGTCGATCAACGAGAAAATTTTCATCCCGAATGCCGACCGGCTCCCGGTGACGCGCGAGGGAATCAGCTGCATCGTTTGCCACCGGGTCGAAAATGCCTACGGGCGCGTGAGCGGGCGGTTCGGCGTCGAGAAGGGCATGCTCGTGAAGCCGATGTATGGTCCGCGCGGGCCCAAGGTGCTCGACGAAGTGCTCAACAAGTTCAAGGTGACCACGGACCCCGCCGCAGGCTCATTGAACTGGAAGAAGGAGGGCGCGCAGGTCATCCACGAGGGCGCGGTGAAGGTGAAGACGTTCGCCACCGCGCAGCTCTGCTCAAACTGCCATGACGTCAATGGGCAGAACGGCTTCCGGCTCGAAGAAGCCTATAGTCAGTTCCGTAATTCGCCGTCCGCGGCCGAGGGCACGATTTGTCAGGACTGCCACATGGGCAAGGTGCTGGGCAAGGTCTCCGGATACGATCAGGGTCCCATCGCCTACATCGGCGGCGTGCCGACGCCTGTGGGGAAGCGGACGAACCACATGTTCGCCGGACCCGATTACACGATCGTCCATCCCGGCGTCTTCCCGCAAAATCCCGAGGCGGAATCCATCGCCAGCTTCCGCGAGTGGCTGGAATTCGACGTCGCCGCCGGTTGGGGAACTCAGGAATTCGAAAGTAAGCCGCACCCCGCGTCGGCGTTCCCCGCTGAGTGGCAGGAACGGCGCCACCGCCTGCGCGCCGCCCAGTTCATCAAGGGCCAGCTCGGCCTCATCAGCGAACTTCGCGCCCAATCCTTCCGCACGCTGCGTTTCGGCTACCAGCTCGGCAAGTTCCGCGTCACGCGAAACGACGCGAAGGGGCTCGCGTTCGAGATCGACGTGCACAACGCAACGAATGGCCACGCCGTTCCCACTGGCTTCGACGCCGAGCGGCAGGTCTCCATGCACGTCGTCGTCCGCGATCGCGATGGCAAAACCATTTTTCAATCCGGCGATCTCGATCCGAATGGGGACGTCCGGAACCTGCATTCCCAATACGTCAAAAACCTGAAGCTCCCGCTCGACGATCAGCTCTTCAGCCTGCAATCCGAATTCCTCGAGCTCATGCCTCACGGCGGCGAACGCGATCGCATCCTGCCGATTCCCGTCGCGCAGGGCTCGCTGCCCTTCGCCCGCCCGAACGAATCGTCCAACCTTCTTCTTTCCCACCCCACCGCCTCGCGCAAGCAGGCCTCGGGCATTCCTCCGCTTGGGCACTCGACCGCCCGCTACCGCGTCCCCGCCAAGGCCCTCACCGGGCGGCCGCCGTATTCCGCCGAGGTGACCTTCATCGCGCAGATGGTCCCGGCAAATCTCATCAACGAAATTTCGTCGGTCGGTTTCGACTACGGCCTCGCGCCGCGCGACGTCGCCAACCGTGTCGTCATGGGAGGATTCCCGCTCTGGCATCACCAGATTCCGCTCGGCCCCGCCGGCAGTGAAAAGGACCTCACGCCCACCGAGGCGGAGGTCCTCGGACCGGAGGCGGTTTCGCCCGCGCTCCCGTGGCTGAAACTTCCGCAATCCTGGATCCGCGAACTCAACGGAGAATCGGTCACCGCCGACGTCTCGTCCGCCCCATGAAGACTCTCTCAACATTCGCCGCCTTCGCGTTGCTGCTGACGCCCGCGCTGGCGCAGCGCGTCTCCACGCCGCCGGAGACCTGCCTGGAGCGCTTGGAGCGCGATGCCAGAAGCGCAGCTGGCGATGCGCGGATGATTGTTTGGAAGGCCCAAACCGATCTGGATCGGTTTCGCGCCAAAATGAAGGTTCATGAAGAGAACCTTGTCGAGGAGGTCCGCGACAAGGCCGCCGCCGATCTCCCCAACACTGACGCATTGATGTCGCGGACCCGTGACGGCCTCGACCTCGATACGCTCAATGCGGACATGGAAAGCGGGCTGAAAACCATGGCGCACGACGTGGAGAGCGACACCGATGCCGAATACCAAAGGCTCCACCACAAGCTCCGCCCCTACATTGAGGACGCAAAAATTTGGGCCGAGAAAACGAAAGCCGCCGCTGAGAACGAGCTGGCGAACGTCGCGGAGGAAGCGCTTTCCGACGCCCGCACCGTTCTGCGCGACCTCTCCAGCAACGCGCCGAAGCCGGTTCCCGCGCCCGTCGTTCCGCCCATCAACAGCACGCTCACCGACGTCGCGCTTCCCATGCAGGTCAGCAGTTTTCCGAAGCGACCGGGCCCCTACGTGGCTTTGGGAAATCCCTTCTTCGGCAAAGGCTACATCGGCCCGGGCTTTGCGCTGCCGACCGGGACAATGGTCCAGCCGCAATTCTTCCTCTACGGCCTGTTTCGCAGCGGCGTGCAAACGTTCGACAACGGCGTCGACCCGCGCACGACTCAATGGGTCAACAGCCTGCAGCTCTTCGCGAATTTCAACGCCACGCCGACCGAGCGTTTTCTGATCGAGTTCCGTCCGCTCGATAATACGACCAATTTCAGCGGCTACAATTGGGAGCCGACCTCCGGTCCAAATTCCGGCTGGCAGAATGCGTTGAACGGGCGCCTCTACACGCTCTTCTTCGAGGGCAACTTCCTCAGCCTGTTCCCGGGCCTCGACAACGGAAAAAGCAATCTTCTCGGCTTCGACTTTTCGATCGGGCGGCAGCTTCTCTCCCTGCAAAGCGGCGTCCTCATCAACGACAACATCGACATGGTCAGCATCACGCGCCCGTCACTGTTCACGCTCGGGAGCTCGGCCGCGACCGGTTCTCTCATCTACGCGTGGGGCAACATTCACCGCAGCGGCGGCTACGTCAGCGATTCCGCACAGCTCATCGGAGGCTTCCTCCGCGCCGACTACCTCACTTCCACATTGGAGGTCGACGCTTTCTACAGCCCCGCGAACCGGGCAGCGGGCGGGGACGGATTTTACGCCGCCGCCTCGGCGATCCAGCGCATCGGCAAGTTCAATACGAATCTCACGGTGGCCGGTTCCCTGGCGACGAATCGCCTCACGCCCGACCAAACCATGGTGAATAACGGTGCCCTCGTCTTCGCACAGATTTCCACCGACGCGCCCGGCACGGAAAACATTATTTACCTCGACGCGTTCCTTGCAATTGACACCTTCACCTCCGCCTCGCGCGCGGCGGATGCCGGCGGCCCCCTTGGCCAGACCGGATTGCTTTTTGCCGCGACCGGCCTGGGCAACTTTGGCGCGGCCCTCGGCAGCACCGCGACCAACTCCGCCGGCGCGGCCCTCGGCTATCAGATTTTTTTCGACAACCTCTACCGCAAGCAGCTCACGCTCGAGATCGGCGCGCAGACCCAGACCATCGGAGCGACACAGAAATCCGTTGCCGCCGGCATTCAATACGAGCAGGCCTTCGGCCGAAACTGGGTCGGCGTCATCGGTGCCGTCGGTGCTTTGCAGGAGGACAAGGGCCCGCTTTTCGGCCTGCGCATGGAGCTCGATTTTAATTTCTGACCGATGATCACGCTCCTCGCACGCATCATCGCCTCGCGCATCTTCTATTTTCCGGTCCTCGCGCTGCCGGCGCTCTATCTCTGGAATGAAGAGGTGCAGGGCTGTTTCGGCGCATGGCGGACCGCCGACATTCAGGACTTTCTCGGCAACACGGCGATCGTCCTGCTCGTCGCCGTCCTTTGTTTCACGCCGCTCCGCGTGCTCTTCCCGCGTTCCCGACTTGTCGCAGCGCTGAACCGCCACCGCCGCGCCACCGGCATCACGTGCTTTCTCTACGCCGCCTGGCACTTCTCGCTCTTCCTCCGCGCTTCCGACGCTTACGAAAACGTCATCGATGACCTCTCGTCGTTCGTCTATCTTCAGGCCGGCCTCGCGGCGTTCATCCTGCTCACGATCCTTGCCGCTACGAGCAACAAGCTCACCGTCTGGATCATCCGGTATCCGCTTTGGAAGTTTCTCCACCGGCTGGCCTACTTTGCCGCCGCGCTCGCGTTTTTTCACCGCGCCTTTGGGGCGCAGAAAGACAACCAGCTCCCGACGACGCTCGCGATTTTTGCGCCGCTCATCGTGCTGGAGATCCTGCGCGTCGCCAAACAGCTCGTCACCGGCACGGCCAGCCGCGTTTACAAGCTCACGCACCAGCCGGCATTCAAGGGATGGCGAAAGTTTCGGGTCGCCCGCAAGGTTTTTGAGAACGACGACATCACCTCCATCTACCTGGAGCCGGTCAACCGCCGGAAATTGAAGCCCTTCAAGCCCGGGCAATACCTCACCTACGAGTTTCCAATTCCGGGTCAGCCCGATCCCGTCATCCGCTCCTACAGTCTCTCCGACGCGCCGGACCGCCACCACTACCGCGCCTCGATCAAACGCGTTCCGCCGCCGCGCGATCACCCCGAGTTCGCGCCCGGCCTCAGCTCAAATTTTGTCCGCGATCAGCTCAAGGAAGGCGACGTCCTGCGCGTCCGGGCTCCTGCCGGCGGCTTCACGCTCGATCCGCGCGGCCACGGCCCCGTCGTTCTCCTGGGCTCGGGCATTGGATTGACCCCGGTGCTCTCGATGCTGAAGACGCTCGCCGCCCATAAGTCCCGGCGCGAAATCTGGTTTTTCTACGGCACACGCTGTTCGCGCGAGGAAGGCCTTCGGGGCGAGATCGAGGCCGCAGTGGCAGCGCTTCCAAACGGCCACCTCCTTCTCTGCCACAGCAATCCCGACCCCGACGAAAAGCCGGACCAGGACTACCATATTGCCGACCGCATTTCCGTGGACGTCCTCAAGCGGACGCTGCCGCACAACCGCTACGATTTTTATTTTTGCGGCCCCGGCCCGATGATGGAGGGCTGCTACCATGGTCTCCTCGAGTGGGGCGTGCCGGAAAAGCACCTCCATTACGAGGCGTTCGGTCCGTCCTCACTCAAAAAGCGGAACCTGCCAAAGGGCGTCGCGGCGTCGGCGAAGATCGCGTTTCGCAAATCGAAAAAAACGCTCACGTGGGACGGCAGCAAACCCAGCATCCTAGAGCTCGCAGAGAGTCAGGGCCTCCATCTGCGGTTCGGCTGTCGCGCCGGTGCCTGCGGGACGTGCAATGTGCGACTCCGCAAGGGCAGCGTTGTTTACAGCTCGCAGCCCGCAGCCGATCCGGGTTCGGGTCACTGCCTGGTCTGCGTCGGTCTGCCCGCGGGCGATCTGGAGATCGATGCGTAATCCCGGTTTCGCCTTCGTTGTAGCGGCGCCTGCTCGTCTGCTGATGCGCCGTGCAGCGTTGCGGTAACGAGCCAGGTTTTCTGTGATTGGTTTGCGCTCTCGCGTAATCCCTCGAATCAATCCAGTGGATTTACCCTGCCGACGAGGAGGAGATCCGCAGGAAGACGCGGGATTCGGGACACTTGTTCCTCCGCAATGCCAAGGGATGGGCCGATAATCGAGTTTGGAAAGCCGGGAATCGCGCCGGTGAGTCCGATGTCCTGGACGTCGGGCGTGTCGAAGAAGATCAGAAAGTGCATCTCCGTCCCATCGAGGTTTTCGATGTGGTGCGGGTAGGCGCGGGGAATGAAATAGATGTCGCCGGGATGCAGTTCGTAGGTCTCCGCGGATCCGCCGGGGCTTTGAATGGTCATTCGCGCATGACCCTGTTTCACAAACCCGAGTTCTGCGGTTTCCGGATGCCAGTGCGGTTCCCGCATGCCGATTCCGTGAATGCGCACGGAATACATTGCCTGGGCCTTGAGTGCCGGCCAGGTATCCCGCCGCGCCACGATAGCCGAGCCGTCGGCATTCGAAAGCAGCGGCGCGCGCGATTCGATCGCAAACTTGAAGGGCGACGGGTAGCTGTCGGCTTCGGTGAGCGTGGCAACAGAGGAAGCTTTTCCGAACTCAACGCTCTGCGGGGATTGCGTGAGACCGGACAGGGTCTCCTTGTCGAGATTCCACGTGTTGCCCATCACGGCCTGCGACATGCAACCCACGAAGCCGGAAAGACCAAAATCCTCGACGCTTTCGTGGGAGAAAGTAATCGCAAATTCTGCTGTCTCCCCGCCGATGGTTTCAATGGAATGAAGGGAGCCCGACGGCACGAAATACATTTCCCCCGCCGAGATCGAGAACCGGGCATGCAAATTGCCGCTGGCAAAGATCGTGACGCGCGCTTTCCCGCTCAGACAGTAGCCAAGTTCGTCAGCGTTGGCATGCCAGTGCGGTTCGCGGAAGCATCCCGGGCTGACCGAGAGGCGATAAAGCGAAAGGCCCTTGAGGATGGGGAAATTGGACTTTGTCGCCTGCGTCTTGCTGCCGAGCGGCGTGGCGAGTTGGGGCGGCGTTGCTGCGAGTGGAAACTTGTGGGACATTTTCTTTCGGTGTTGAGGTTCTTAGCCTTTCGGCCGGGGAGGAAATGTCAATTGAGATTTACGCATTCAAATCTCGGGATTCTGTCAGGATTGGGTGTGAAACGGGAAGTCGGTATAGCCTTTCGCCCCTGGAGCGGACCACAGTTTGACATCTGCGGGGGGATTCAGTTCCCAGCCGTTTGCGAAGCGTTCGACCAGGTCCGGGTTGCTCAGGAATGGCCGCCCGAAAGCGACGAGATCAACCAATCCGGAGGCGATGGCCGCTTCCGCCGATTCCTGCGTGTAGCCGCATGCGCCGAGGAGAGTCCCGGAGAACACCGCGCGGAACTCGCCGAGCGGAGGAGGTTTCCGGGGTTTCGGAAACGGCGTGAACGATTTCCGAGCGGAGGAGGTAACCGGAAAACATGGGTATCCGTTTGGACCAACGGGATGCGAACATATGGTAGCGCCCTTCTTCACCTCGGATGACCGAGCCGCACCAAATCCAATAGTCGGCCATTCGAAACCCGCTGTTCAAGGGAATCGGTTGAAGGCTTTCCAGAAAAGTCGGATGAGTAGTCAAGGGCTTAGGGGTGCAGAAGTTTGGCGAGACCGGGGTCGGCACCGGCAAATTCCGAGACGACAATTTTGGCCAGTTGTCGGGCGCCCTCCTGCGTGAAATGTGTGCGATCTTCCTGCGGGGCTTCCGGATTGGCCAGGCGGTTGACCGTGATCCCGGCGCTGCCGTCCTCGCCGAGGGATTCAAAAAGCACGCCGGATTTTTCGTACAGATCTACGACGGGAGTCTGGGTGGCTTCCCCAACGGTTTTCATGGCGGAAACATAGGCGTCCAACTCATGGCTGATCTTGCCGTTGCTGAATTGCCGGCGGTGCGGGGGGGTGACCAGAATCGGAGTGATCCCGGCCTGCCGGGATTCGGCGATGAAGCGTGTGAGATTCGTCTGATAGTCGGTTGCGGCATTCGTGGCTTCCGGGCGACCGGGGTCATGGGAATCATTGTGCCCAAATTGGATGAAGACAAACTGGGGCCTGGCCCGCAGGACTTTCTGCCACTGGGCGGGAGGAAAACTTTTGCTGCTCATGCCGCCACGGGCTTCGTTTAATACCTTGGCATCGGGAACCAGAAACTCGGGCAGCAGTTGTCCCCAGCCGCGCAGCGGGGAATCGGCGGGATAATTGCAAACTGTGGAGTCTCCGATGAGCGCGATCTGAAACTTTCCGGCTTCCGGAGATGAGGCGATCGGAGCGCTGGGGACAGTGGCGGGGGCAGTGGCGGATTTTTTAGGGGAGGGCTCGGCCGGCGGCGTCACGGGGCCGAGCGGCGAGGTCTGGGAACTCCGGTAGATTTCCTTGATTTGTTCTTCGTTTAATGCGCCGCTGTCCTCACCCGGGCTTCCGTAGAGGGCTACGTTGTCGAGCATTCCGTGAAATGGACGAATCCCCCCCGCGTTATTCCCGATCACGAGCGCGCCGTATCGATTGAGGGCGGGAATGGGTCCGGTTTCGTTGCTGGCGGTCCCGACGACCACGGGCTCGGAGGTGGGGGTCCCGCCGTAAAACACGACGTTGTCCGCCTTTTTGTTGCCATTGTATGTGACGGCAAAGAATACCCATTCATCGGTTTGATGATAGAAGTTGCCCGCATTGGCGGGTGAGACCGTCTGCTGTTTGTTGACGCTCAGCACCAGCGTGCCTCGCCCGGTCATCAGCAGAAAACCGGTGCCCAACGGATCCGTGTATTCGATAAGCCGTGCGCCGCCGTCCAGTTGGGACGCCGCCTTGAACCAGCCGGCCACGGTAAACGAGGCAAGTGTCCCGAGCGCGGTTTTATCCGTTTTCATGTGCGCGACCCCGCCTGAACCTCCTGCAACCCCCATCGCCTGCGTCGTCTTGCCGATGTCCAGGGCATAGTCGCCGGGCTTCCCGCTGAGTCCGTCCCCCGATCCGCTAAACAGGGAAAGTGGGCCGGTCGATGGGTCGTCAAAAATCAGCTCTGAGGTGACCACTGAGTTCTGCGGAATACTTGCGTTGCCCGCGCCTTCGTTAAAGTGAAAAAAGGCAAGCGGCTGCGGAACAGGCTCGGCACCACTTAGCGCCATACAGCATAAGCAAAAGGCCGCCACAAGAAGAAGGCGAGGGGAGGAACTTCTGTTCGGACTGGATTTGAATGAAGTGGAGATCATAAGGAGAGTTGGGCGTTACACGATTACCATGAACCCACTCGCTTCATTGCTCAAAGCGGAAAGCATGCTTATCAATGCATGAAGGCGGGTTGTCCGGCTTTCCAAAGCAGCAAGCAATACCATATCTCGGAGATAATCAGACGATAATCGACCGGCGCAAAACAGGGGGCACAGTCGTCCCGCCCAATGCCACTCTGCGTTAAGTGGACGGCATTGCGGCTTGCCCGGCTTTATCCGGGCTTGCGACTTTTAGTAGGCAGGGTTGCCTGCGGGCGCTGGCCGGAGCGGGTGGCGTTGAGGAGAGTCCGCCCTGCGCTCCAGCGCCCATCGGTCAGCACTGTGACGCGCGAGTTCGGGATGCCCAGATCGTTGTGGCTGAGTTTCTCGATCACAAGGCGCGCCGCCATGGCTCCGATCGCGGGAGCGTCCTGACAAACCCCGCTGTAATGCTGCTGGTCGCGCAGGAGGTTCAAATTGACGAGGCCGATTTGTTCCGGCACGCGGAGTTGCAACTGCCCGAGGCTCTCCTCAATTTGTGGAAGCAGGAAGTTCGAGGAGATCACCACCTCCGGTTTTTCCCGCCTGAACCATGCGCGAAAGGCTTTGGCATCCCATCGGGGGATGATGAGAGGGGCCAGCGGGGCCATTTCCGGATCGCGCTGTTCGGCAAGGGCGTATGCGGCGCACAACAACCCTTCATTGCGATCATCCACCACCTGCGTGAGAGCCACCCCCAGACGCTTGTAACCCCGCTCTCTGCATTCTCTGATCACGGTGTTCATGGTGTCGTAGCTGTTCGTCACGACGCGGTCGAAGGCGGGCTCCGTGAAGGAATATTCGATCGCGACGGTGGAAAAACGCTCCCAGTCGAGGGTGAAATGCCCGTGCGCTTCCGGCAGCGGCGCGAGGATGATCCCATGGATGCCTCGCGCAATGAGGATCTGGTTCAGGCGGGATTCGCTCAGGTCCGGCCCGATTTCCAAGACGTCCACTTTGAAGCCGCGCTGTTCCGCGGCCGTTCGGACACCGGAAAGATGTCCCCCCGAAGCACCTCCCTTTAAAACGTAGGCAATGGCAGTTTGGTAACGGACCGAGGCGCGCTGACGGCGCATTGTTCCCAGGGCGGACAGGAGCGGATTTGGCCGGTAGCCCAGACGCTCGGCGACCTCGCGGATCCGCGTTTTGGCTGACTCTGTAATACGCGGGTCGTTGCGCAGCGCGCGGGATACGGTGGTCTGATGAACGCCTGCGGCCAGGGCGACATCCTTCATGGTGAGGGGAATCAAAGAAAACGGGGGGATCTTAGAATCCATGCATCAGCAAGCACACCTCGTTTATTGATCCCCAACAAGAAAAATGTGATCTCCCGAAAAGATCTATTTTTATGAGGAAAATCTCCCCCCTCAACGCAGGACTCTTGGAAAAAACCTGGAACACCCCCGAAAGCGTGCATCAGCAAGCATGAACTGCAGTTTGGTTCCACCCCAAAACAACACAAAGTTCCCACGGCACCCACCACCATGAAGCATCTAGCTCCTTCCCTCGTCAGCATCACTATTCTCTCGCTTCTGTCCCTCTCGGGGATTCAGTCGGCTTCTGCCACGAATTATACATGGACCGCAAACTCGGCAGCCACACAGGATTGGACCACGGCCACAAACTGGAGTGGCAACACTCAATATCCCAACCCCGGCACCACCACCGACGGCCTGATTTTTTTCGCTGACACCACCACCGCGCTGGCCAACGGAAACAATACCATCACCACCAATGTCCCCGCAGCGCTGACGATGAACATTCTGACGCTCAACGGACTGGGTGCGGCGGCAACAGGAGCTACCAATATCACTATCGGGAGCAATGCCACGACGTGGACTTTTAATGGGACGACGCCAACTGTGAACCTCAATGCTCTCAAAGGAAGCCAGGGGCTCAACTACACCGTCGCCAGTAACCTAGCGCTGGCCGGCAACACCACGTTTACCGGGGCTGGCACTGCCACATCATTCACGTTTTCCGGGGCGATCAGCGGCGTGGGAGGCATCACGAAAAGCGGCGCCAGCATACTCACTTTATCGGGAAACAATACCTTCGACGGCAAACTTGCGGTCAGCGGCGGCACGCTGCAGTATGCTTCGGCCAGCGCTCTCGGCAACTCCACTAGCGCCATCGACTTGGGGGGAACTCAATCCTCCCTCACCTATACGGGAGCGGGTTCCGCTGCCATCAGCCGCGGCATCAATATGACGTCAAACAACGCCTTCATATCGAGCAATTCGAACAGCCTTCTCACAATCTCCGGTAACATCACGATGAATAATTTTAGTGTCACCCTCAGACCTGCGAGTGGCAATTTGACGGTAACCGGCCGCATCTCAGCTACCAATATCACGGGCACCAATGGCACTCTTAGCGCTACATCGGGTGGAGACACTGCTGTCATGACCCTTACCGATGCGACCAACTCGTTCGGCTCGGTTACGGTCGGCCGAGGCACCCTGAGCGTTGACTCTATTGCCAACAGTGGCGTAAACTCAGCACTGGGGGCGGGGACCACCATTACTTTAGGCCAAACGGGTTCGAATACGACCGGAAAGCTCCAGTTCACCGGGGCCTCTGGCGGTTCGAGCAATCGCACGATCACCATCGCGAGCAGCGCAGCCAATACAAATGGTGGAATCATTGAAAATACGGTGGCCGGACAGACATTGACCCTGAGCGGCAACATCAGCACCCACGCCTCCGGGGGATCTGTTCCCTCGTTACAGCTCACCGGTGCGGGGAACGGCGTGCTCAGTGGGGCGATCAGCAACGGCACCGGCAACCTCTCCCTGACCAAAAACGGCACCGGCACATGGACGCTCAACGGCACCAACACCTACAACGGCACGACGACGATCAGCGCGGGCACGCTGCAAATCGGCAACGGGGGTGCGACGGGCAATCTCTCGGCCAGCAGCGCGATCACCAACAACGGGACGCTCGCCTTCAGCCGCAACAACACGATTACTCAGGGCACAGACTTCGCAAGCGTCATCTCTGGAACCGGCAATGTGATCCAAGCAAGCACAGGCACCTTGGTGCTCTCCGTCGGGAACACCTACTCGGGCTCAACCAGTATTCAAAGCGGCACCCTTTCGTTTAATACCGGCAATGCCTCCGCCAGCGGAACCCAGTCACTCGGCACAAACAGCACCGTCAATATCGGCGTCCTGAACACTTCGAACGGCACGCTCCTCTACACCGGCGCTGCGGGCACGCTGGCGAAGGACATCAACGCCATCGGAAACGCGACGATCCAGAACACGGGCGGCAGCACGCTGAACCTGACAGGCACTCTCACCAAGAACGGCACCGTCCTCACGCTCTCGGGTGGCACATTCAACGTCACTGGAAAAGTCGCCGGCTCCGCTGCCAACTCCGACCTGGTGATTGACAACGCCACCGCGACGCTGGGCAATGCGACCAACGACTACAACGGTCCGACGATCGTGCAGAATGGCGGCACACTGATCTGGGGGGCCAGCAACGTGATACCGGGCGCCCTCACGCTGAACAACGGCACCGCGAACATGGGAACCTTCACCGACACGGTTTCCGCTCTGACAATCGGCTCTGGCAACGGCACCCTGAAACTGGTCGGTGATGCGACAACCGCTCCGCTGACCGTCAACGGAACCCTCACCCGCACCGGTTCCCTGACCATCAACGCCACCGGCACCGGAACCACTCTCGGCCTTTACAAGCTGATCAGCTACAACTCCGCCACCGGCAGCGGCTCGGTTGCCGCTACAGGATTCGATGGGAACTACACGCTCGCCAACATCGGAAGCGAATACGATCTTCAGCACAAGGCGACGATCTCGCTGGCGTTGGGCACAAACCCCACCAGCGTCCACG
>CAZSDC010000002.1:0-52334 GCA_964605515.1 uncultured Chthoniobacter sp. | reverse complement strand
GGTTGGCTGGCCGCCTCGGTCCGCACGGCGCGACTGAATGCGCGGAGCTCCGCGCTTGAAGCGCGCGGGGCGGAGCTGGAAATCCAGATCACCAAGCTGGAAGAGTCCCTTGCTGCGGAGCGTGGAAAGAGCGCGGAACTCGCGTCTTCGCTGGCCACCGTCCGGGCGGAGAACTCGCACCTCATGGAGCGACTGGATGACGACGGAAAGCGCCTCGCGGAAATCCAGGAACGGATGAAACTGGAATTCGAGAATCTCGCCTCCCGCCTCCTCGAGGAAAAAAGCGCCAAATTCCTCGAGCAAAACCAGCAGCACCTCGGGACGCTCCTGAACCCGCTCCGCGAACGGCTGGGAGAGTTTCGCGAACGCATGGAGAAGATCCACACCGAGGAAGAAAAATCCGCGGCCGCGCTCGGGTTCCAATTGAAAAGCCTGCACGAACTCAACCGCCAGATGGCGGAAGAGGCGGGGAATCTGACCAGCGCACTCAAGGGGCAATCCAAAACCCAAGGTTCCTGGGGGGAGCTTGTGCTGGAGCGCATCCTCGAAAAGTGCGGGCTTACGAAGGGGATCGAATACGAAACCCAGGCGTCGTATCAAGATGACGACGGCGCCCGCCGGATGCCCGATGTCGTGATCCACCTCCCCGAAGGAAAGAACCTCATCATTGATGCGAAGGTCTCGCTCACCGCCTACGAAAAAGCCGTGAACGCAGCCTCGGAAAGCGCGCGGACGTCGTCCCTCCGTGAGCATGTCCTTTCGGTGCGCCGCCATGTCGAGGAACTGGCAAAAAAAGATTACCCCGGGCTCAGGAGCCTCCAATCCCCGGATTTTGTGCTCATGTTTGTCCCGGTCGAACCCGCCCTCCATCTCGCGCTTCAAGAAGATCCGTCGCTTTATGGGGATGCCTTTGAAAAGAATGTCGTCCTCGTCTCCTCCTCGACACTCCTTGTCGCCCTCCGCGCGGTCGAAAGCGTCTGGAGGCATCACAAGCAGACGGTCAACGCGCAGGAAATCGCCCGGCAGGCCGGAAACCTCCATGACGCATTCGTCCTCTTCACTCAATCGCTCGAAGAAATCGGCTCGCGGATTGAACAGGCAAAAAGTTCCTACGACCTCGCCATTTCCCGCCTCGCCACCGGCCGCGGCAACCTGGTCAAACGCACCCTCGAACTCCAAAAACTCGGAGCCCGTGGTGACAAACAGCTCCCACCAGGAATTTCCGCGCTGGCAGAAGAATAGCGGAATCACCCGAGGGATTGCATTTTGCAGCGGGGGACAGTTAACTGGCCGACCGATGCCGATTCGCTTCTTTAATACCTTCTCCCGCCAGATCGAGGAGTTCGTTCCGCTGGAACCCGGAATCGTCCGCCTCTACACTTGCGGGCCGACGGTTTATAATTTTGCCCATATCGGAAACTTCCGGGCCTACATCTTCGAGGACCTGCTCCAAAGACACCTGGAATACCGGGGGTTCCGCGTCATCCGCGTCATGAACCTGACCGATGTCGATGACAAAACCATCCGCGGATGCCGGGCGGCCGGGATTCCCTTGGCCGAGTTCACCCAACCTTTCAAAAAGGCCTTCTTTGAGGATCTCGACGCCCTGCGCATCAAGCGTGCGGAATTTTTTCCCGAGGCCACCGCCGCCGACCATATCGCCAGGATGATTTCGATGATTTCCACCCTCGTGGAAAAGGGCCATGCCTACCGGGCCGACGATGGCTCGGTTTATTTCCGGATCCGATCGTTTTCAGCCTACGGACACCTTGCCCACATCGTGCTGGATGAACTCCAATCCGGAGTCCGGGTCCGGAGCGACGAATACGAAAAAGAAAATGTCGGAGATTTCGCTCTCTGGAAGGCATGGGACCAAGCGGACGGCGATGTCTGTTGGGAAAGCCCCTGGGGCCGGGGCCGTCCAGGCTGGCACATCGAATGCAGCGCCATGGCCACCGGGATCCTTGGACCCCAGATCGACATCCATTGCGGCGGAGAAGACAACATTTTTCCCCACCACGAAGCAGAAATCGCACAGAGCGAGTGCGTCACCGGCCTCCAGTTCTCCCGCTATTGGCTGCACTGCAAGCACCTTCAGGTCGAAGGATCAAAAATGGCCAAAAGCGCCGGCAACTTCTTCACCCTCCGGGACCTGACCTTGGAAAAAGGTTGGACCGGCCGCGAGGTCCGCTATGCACTCCTCTCGGTCAAATACCGGGAACCCCTCAACTTCACCATCGAGGGACTCTCCGCTGCCCGCAGTGCATTGGCCAGGTTGGATGAATGGTATCGTAGGGTTCGCGAACTCTCGGAATCCGCGAATGCCGCAACTTACGCAAATGCAATCGAGTTAAAATCCTTTGGAGCAGCATTGGACGATGATTTAAACATTTCGTCCGCGTTGGCAGCAGTCTTTGATGTAATTCGGGAAACCAACCGGAGAATTGACCTTGGTGAGCTGACCCCGAGTGAGGCCAAAGGGTTGGTTGAGTGGTTGGAAGGAGTTCAATCAGTCTTGGCCCTGGAGCCAGAAGTTGAAGAAGTCCCCCGTGAGGTTCAATCCTTGGTCGAGCTACGCTCCAAAGCCCGGGCCGGCAAGGACTGGAAATCCAGCGACTCGCTTCGGGACCAAATTCAGGTGCTTGGATGGACAGTCAAGGACAGCAAGGACGGCCAAAAGCTCACCAAATCGTGACGGGGTTTGTGGCTGGCACTGTTGACGTGAGAAGGTGTGGCCGCTAGCGTCACAGTTTCGCCCGATGACGATTCTTGCCCGAAATATTCTGAAAAACTTCGCGACGCCCTTTGTGCTTTGTTATCCGGGGGTTATCGGGGTCTGGTTCAATATTGATCTGGCCGACAACCTCCCCAAGCCCGAAATTCCGGGCCTCTAAATTTTTCATGCAAGCCGACTGGGAAATCAAATCACGGGCGCATGTGTGCGCGAGGACCGGAGCGGAATTTCTACCCGGTGAAACGTTCTTTACCCTGCTGATCCGTGAGGGCGACGGGTTCCGCCGCGAGGACATCTCTGAAGCGGCCTGGGAGACCAGGAACGACAATATCCAGCCGTTTTCTTTCTGGCGTTCAAAATACGAGCCCCCGGAGCCTCCTCGCCTCGAGCCACTCCCCCGCGATGACGCAGAAAGCCTGCTGCGCCGGCTTGTTGCCGAGAACAATCCCGCTTATTCGAACGTGCGATTCATCCTCGCCCTGATGCTCGAGCGGAAGAGAATTTTGCGGCCCGTCGAGAGCCGGGATGACGACATGCTCGTGTATGAGCACGCCGCGACGGGAGAAACAATCGTGCTCGCCAATCCGCGCCTGAATTTCGACCAGATTCCCGCAGTCCAGAAAGAGGTCAGCGCTCTCCTCTCTCCCGAATCCACAGTCGGGTGAACCCCGCCGCGACGGCACCCGCCGAAAATGCGACCCGAACCGACGAGCCCCCGCCCGCTGCTGTTTCTTGCGCCGATGGCAGGGGTGACAAACACGGTGTTTCGTCGCCTGTGCAAAGGATTCGGGGCCGACGTACTCACGACGGAGTTTGTTTCGGCGGAGGGGATCCTTCACCGCAACGATCGGACCCGGCGCTACCTCGAGTTCCACCCTGAAGAGCGCCCGCTCGGGGTCCAGCTCTTCGGCGGGAATCCCGGGCGCCTCGCAGAAGCCGCCCGCGCGGTCATCGACTGGGTCGCTCCGGATTTTATTGATCTGAACTTCGGATGTCCGGTCAACAAGGTCGTCTGCAAGAACGGCGGTTCGTCGCTGCTGCGCGATTGCCCGTTGCTTGCGAATGTCGCAAGGTCGGTGGTCCAGGCTGCGGGCTTCGTCCCGGTAACCGCAAAAATTCGCATCGGGTGGAATGCGCAGTCGGTCAATGCGGTAGAGGTCGCGCGCATCCTCGAGGCGGAGGGAATTCGCAGAATCGCTGTTCACGGCCGGACAAAGGAACAGGGCTACTCCGGTCCGGCGGACTGGACGATCATCGGGAATGTGGCAGAATCCGTGACGGTTCCTGTGATTGGAAACGGCGACATCAGCCAGGCCGCCATCGCCATGCAGCGGCTCCAGGAAACGCGCGTGGCCGGACTCATGATCGGACGCGCCGCAATGAGTCATCCGTGGATTTTTTCCGAAATCCGCCAAGCGCTTGATGGAGGGGCCTGCCCGGAACCTCCGACGTGGCGCCAGCAATGGGAGTTTATTTTGCTCCATTGCACGAAGGAAATCGAATGGTGGGGAGGCCGGGAAGACCTCGCCATGAAAGCGATGCGCGCCCGGCTCATGGCCTATACGCGAGGAATGCCCGGCGGTCCGCGTCTCCGCGAGCGGCTCCAGAAGGTGGAGTCACTTGATGAGGTTCGCGGGATCGCGGGGATTTGAACGAACCGCGCAGCGGAGCTTGGCGGACGCGGCGCGGGGGTTCGCACGGCATTCCGCAGGGGTTGGACGTGTGACGTCGCGGGAAACCTCCGAGTAGGTGCCATCCCGCAGGCCGGCCAGAAACGCTTTTTTCACACGGCGATCCTCTCCCGAATGGAAGGTGAGGATGGCTGCACGGCCGCCGGGTCTCAGGCAAGATGGCAGGACACGCAGCAGGCTGTCGAGCGCACGGAATTCTCCGTTCACCTCAATCCGAAGCGCTTGGAAGACACGGCGCACGGATTTTTCGGCTTCTTCGGCAGCCACGGAACGCAGTCCGGCACGAATCGCCGCCGAGAGGTCTGTGGTCAGGCCGAACTCCCTTCCAGCAATAGCGGCAGCGATCTGTTCGGCCTGCGGTTCGTCGGCATTCTCGCGAAGGATGACGGCCAGCGGGGCGGGTCGAATGTCTTTCAGGAACTGTGCCGCCGAAATCCCCCGCTCCGGGTTCATGCGCATATCCAGCGGACCCGGGGTTTTTATCGAAAATCCCCTCCCCGGTGTGTCAAGTTGCATGGACGAAACCCCGAGATCGGCGAGAAGGCAATCGACCCCGTCCAGTCCTTCGCCCGCCATCGCCTTCGGGAGTCCGGCAAAATTCGATCTCCACACTTTGAAAACCTCGTGCCCTGCACCGGACGCGCGCAGTCTCGCCTCCGTTTTCGGCAGCTCCAACGGATCGACATCAAGACCAAGCAGCACCCCCCCGGGCTGGATTCGCGCGAGAATCGCCGAACTGTGGCCCCCGTGTCCGAGAGTGCAATCCACGGCGGTTTCCCCCGGACGCGGATGCAGACATTCCAGAATCTCCTTCACCATGACCGGCACATGCGAACCGGCAGGAGTCTTTCCCGAGGCCAGAACTTTTTGCACCGTCTCAGGATAGTTTTCCGGCGAGAGCTCCTTGTATTTGTGCGCGAACAGCCGCGGATTTTTTCCCGAATACCGCGGGCGCCTGCGGTGAGGCTCGCTCATCTTTTTTGGAGGATTTCCCGTTGCACGGGCATCCTGCCCATTTCATGCCGGATCTTGTGACGCACGGCTAAGAGGTCCATGCCATTAGGATTCGTCAAAGCCTCGCTCAAAGCTCGTTGTATTTTTTGTTCGATCCCCTGGCTCTGGCAACCGGATACCGTTCCCCGTTGATGGCGAGCTTCGAACGGATGGCATCGGCAAGGCTGATCCCGCAGTTGTCCGCAAGTTCGAAGAGGAGGATCGCCACATCCGCCATCTCGGATTCGAGCGCCTCCTTGCGGTCAATAACCCTTTGCTCGGACTGTTCCGGGCTTTGCCAGACAAAATGCTGGAGAAGCTCGCCCGCCTCGGCCGTGATCGCCACTGCGAGCTCCTTAGGATTATGAAACTGGCGCCAGTCCCGCGCGTCGCGGAACGCGCAGATTTCGAGGGTGAGAGATTCCAAGCTATTTGACATGCAGAATCTTCTAGCGGAACCGGGCTTCGTGGACAACCTTACAGTCCATGGAGGGACCCCACCACCAACACGGCGGGCATACGCCGCAATCCTTCGGAGCGGCTTTTGCAATCGGGATTGCACTCAACACGGCGTTTGTGATTGTGGAGGTTTTTATCGGCCTGCGGGCAAACTCGATGGCTCTGGTGGCCGACGGGGTCCACAATTTCGCGGATGTGATCAGCCTCGTGCTCGCTGGGGTAGGATATTGGTTCCAGGGCAGAACGCCTTCCGGTCGTTTCACCTACGGCTATGGGGCCGTGAGTATTCAATCCGCTGTCATCAACGCCTTCCTGCTCGTCGCCGGGGTGACTTTGATATTATGGGAATCCATCGGCCGACTCCGCCATCCCGAGGACGTTCCCGGCGGGACACTGATGGTTGTGGCGGGCATCGGAATCCTGATCAACGGGGCAACTGCGCTTCTCTTTATGAAGGGAAGCAAAGGCGACATAAATATCCGTGGCGCCTTTGTCCACATGGCAGCCGACGCCGGAGTCTCACTCGGCGTGGTGGTCGCTGGCGGGATTGTGCTCCTCACCGGATGGACCATCGTGGACCCGCTGGTTGGCATCGCAATCGCAATTATGATTTTGGTTAGCTCGCGGGAACTCCTAACGGAGTCCTTGAACCTCGCGCTCCACGCGGCGCCGAAAAGCATCGATCTCCGCGCGCTCGAATCGTGGCTGCTTTCCCGGCCCGGAGTGGACGGCATTCATGACCTTCACGTTTGGCCGTTGAGCACGAACAAAACGGCCATGAGTGCGCATCTGCAGATCTCCGGCGTTTCCGACACCGATGCGCTCCTGCACGAGCTCTCCCATGGAATGCATGAGCAGTTCGACATCAGCCACACGACAATCCAGACCGAGGAATCGCCCGGCGGATGCGGGCACTGCTGCATCCCCCGTCGTGATACCCACCCGAAAGGCTATCACTTTTAGTATTGCATAAGCCGTCCGTTCTAAGGCTAACTGGCGCCTTCAACTATGGATATCAAACACATTACCAGCGATTCCCTGCGCCGTCTGCTGAGTCTTACGGATAAAAAGGAACAACTCATCAAGGCTGTCAGTGAAGTCGAAGACCAGATCGTCCGCACCCTGAAAGGTGCCGCGACGACCACCGTCGAAGTCGCCGAGGCTGTCACTCCCTTCAAGAGAGCCAAGAAAGCCAAGAAGGCCAGAAAATCCAAGGGCAGCAAACCCGGCGGCCTCAAGGAGCGGATCCTTGCACTCTTGGAAGAAGCCGGAGACGAGGGAATTCGCGTGAAGGATCTCGCCGCCAAGCTTGCCTCGAAGCCAGGCAACATCGCCGTGTGGTTCAGCACCACCGGTAAGAAGCTTGTCACGAAAGTCGAGCCCGGCCGCTATGCTGTCAAGGGCGCCAAAAAGTCCGCAGCCAAGCCAGCCGCAGCGGCTCCCGTCGCCGCCGCGCGCAAGAAGACCTCCAAACCTGCCAAGAAGAAAGGCGGAATCACCCCCGAGGGGCGCGCGAAGCTCGCCGCCAATATGAAGGCTCGCTGGGCCGCACGCAAAGCCGGCAAGCCCGCGAAGAAGGGGTTCAAACTCGCCAAGAAATCCTGAATCTTATGCCAACCAAAAAAACACCCGCAAAAAAGGCTGCCAAGAAGGCAGCAAAGCCCGTCAAAAAGGTGGCCAAGCCGGCTAAAAAAGCCGTGAAGGCACCTGCCAAGAAGGTTAAGCGCAAGCTGAACCCGGCACTGCTGAAACCCATTCAGCCGGATGCCGTGCTCGCCGTAGTCGTCGGCTCGAAGCCGCTTCCCCGCAGCCAAATGACCAAGAAGCTCTGGGACTATATCAAGAAGAATAATCTTCAAGACGCGAAGAAGCGGACCTATATCAATGCCGATCCCGCCCTCAAAGCGATCTTCGGCGGCAAGAAGCAGGTCAGCATGTTCGAGATGACCAAGCTCGTCTCAGCCCACGTCAGCTAACCACTCATTCCTATCCCCGGCAGTTCCGAGAGGAGCTGCCGGGAAGGAGCCTTTCAGTTTTCCGCTGGAAAACAGCTTGCCTTGTCCCCGGCGAAATGTCGGCGGAAAGTCCCCCTTCTGAGTGCCTGAATACAGGCGCCGGTCCCGCAATCAGCGGGATGTCCCCGCAGCCAAACTCTACAAATCGCCGGCGTAGTTTGTGATCGAAATTTCCTCGACCGCGACCAGCTTGTCCAAGCCGGCCGCCGCATCAAAGACTTCGGCGAAATCCGAAGTCCCGGTTGACTGAACGGTGCCTTCCTCCCCCAGAGTGAGGAAGAAGCCGGTTACGAGCACGGCAAGAGCCCCGGCACCGAGCCAGCGAAGAAGAAAAAGCGGGATGAGCGGACGGGAGGGATTCCGTCGGATTTCACGCAGGACATTGCGGGCAAAAAACGGCGAAATGCCAACCCGCTTGGAATTCCCAAGCAGGTCCCAGAGTGCGTCCTTATCCCAATTTTCATTCATGGCAACAAATGGAACACGGGACGTGCGGAAAAGTTGCGCCCAAACCTACAGTTCCTGGGCTTCCAGAAATCCCTCGAGCTGACGTATGCGGGTTGGATGGCGCATTTTTCTCAGTGCCTTGGCCTCGATCTGGCGGATGCGCTCGCGGGTCACCTTGAACTGGCGGCCCACCTCTTCGAGGGTGCGGCTGTATCCGTCCACCAGACCAAAGCGCTGCTCAAGCACCTGTCGCTCACGTTCGGTGAGCGTCTCAAGAACGTCCTTGATTTTGTCCTTGAGGAGCACGATCGCCGCCATGTCGGCCGGATTCTCAGCTCCTTTATCCTCAATGAAATCTCCGAAGCTCGTGTCATCGCTGTCCCCAACCGGTGCCTGCAGGGAAATCGGCTGCTGCGCCATTTTTAAGACGGCGCGTACGCGTTCGACGGGCAGTTGGATCTCGTCTGAGATTTCTTCCGGGGAAGGCTCTCGACCGTATTCCTGAACCAGCTGCTTTTGCACGCGGATCAGCTTGTTGATCGTTTCGATCATGTGCACCGGAATCCGGATGGTGCGGGCCTGGTCGGCGATCGAACGGGTGATCGCCTGGCGGATCCACCAAGTGGCGTAGGTCGAGAACTTGTAGCCGCGGCGGTATTCGAACTTTTCCACCGCCTTCATGAGCCCCATGTTGCCTTCCTGGATCAGATCCAGGAACGAAAGGCCGCGGTTCGTGTATTTTTTTGCGATTGAGATGACGAGGCGGAGGTTGGCTTCCACCATCTCGGTTTTCGCCTTGAGCGCTTTTCGGTGCCACTGCTTGAGATCGTGGTGGAGCGAGGTCAGCTCCTCCGGGCTCAGCCAGAAGCGCTTCTGCATCTCCTTGATCTCTTGGGAAAGATGCTTCCGGTGCTTCGGATTCGAATCCTTGGCATGCTTTTTGTGCTCGTGCTGGAGGTTTTGAAGCGCGTGCAGGTTCTCGTCGGCAAGCAGTACAAAATCCTCAACGACCTTCTGCTTGTAGAAGAATTTCGGGTAAAGCTTCTGCAGGTTTTGGAGGACTCGTTCGAAGCTTTTGAGGTTTGCGGGGGATGGCGAAGCCACGATGAGCTTCGCGCTGTAAATTTTCGCGACCGAATCGGCCTGGCGTTTGACCTGCTGGCAGAGCCGGGGAAGCGCCTTCATGTAACGCTCACGGCTTTCAATCTTTTTATCGAGAATCACCCGGTCAAACCGCTCGCGCTGGTCGATGAGCTTCTGGGCCAGATCCAGATGCGCGCGGGCGATGAAGCCAAACCGGTAGAGCGTCTCCTGGACTTTGAGCTCCGCGTCCTCGATCCGCTTCGAGATTTCGACCTCCTGCTCGCGGGTGAGCAGGGGCACCTGGCCCATCTGTTTGAGATACATCCGGACCGGGTCGTCAAGAATGTCGAGCTTGGAGTCGCTTTTTTCTTCTTTCTCCTCTTCTTCCTCGTTGTCTTTCGTGCGAACATCCTTGATACGGTCCACGTCGGAGGCGTCGATGATTTCTATCTCCACCGCGCGGAGCTGGCTGATGACCGACTCGATGGCCTCGGGCTCGTTGACCCCCTCGGGAAGATGCTCGTCGAGGTCGTCGAAAGTGACGTAGCCCTGCTCCTTCGCGAGCTTGATCAACTCGCGGACTTTTTCCTGAATCGCCTTCTGGAGCTCCTGCGGAGTCGGGGGCACGGCTGGCTGGGGAGGAAGGGCAACCTTCGGCTTCTTCTTCTCCGTCACGACTTTGACCTCTTCCTTGTGATGAGCCTTGGAGGGCTTGCCCTTGGGAGAAGTCTTCTTCACCGGGTGTTTTGGCACCTTGGCCGCAGGCTTTTTCTTGCGGGCCACGGCGGGCGATTTTGCGGGCGGCTTCTTCGACACACTCTTGGAAGCCGCTTTTTTGGTTGCCTTCGGTTTCGATGCCAATGGGACTTGGCGTTTGGACGATTTGGTTTTGGTTTTCAAGCAGCTTTGCCGGTGGTCCTTATCACTGAAAGGGCCGAGAAACATCCGCTACACGGATTTTCAGGTCAAGGATTAGTTTTTGTATTTTCATTCTTTCCTCCGCAGAGAGCCCGGGTTGGGCAAGGCGATTCTTCATCCCCTCGACCTCCTGAAGCAACTTTTGGGCTTCCAGTCCGGACCAGGTTTCCATCGCCCGGGGCAGTGGATCCGCAATCGAACGGGTCAAGTCGAGGCCTGAAAACGCCCGTTCTTCCACTTCGCCGAGGGTGCTCAGGAACCGGGTCACAGCCACGGGGTCCCCGTCCGTATACTCTGCCCTGGCAATCCGATCCAGAAGGCTGCCCTGCGGGTCGAGGATCGCGGCCGACCCCTTCTCACGAAGCCATTCCCGGACCTCTAAACTAATGAGGGCCAGACGGCAAAGCATTGCCATTCCAGGGGATAGCACCAGCTTTTCGGACGTGGGCACTTGAGTCTCCTCGGCACTCTCCTGCTTCGACGGTGCCTTCATGGCAGCACGGATGGCAGCATGCGGGATCGCCAGACGGGTTGCCAAACGTCCGAGGACGGACTCGCGAAGAGCTGCATCCTGAATCAATGCGAGCGGCGGGCCCAGGCGGCGGACCAGACGTGCCTTGCCGGCCGGATCGCCGAGTTCGCCGTCCAATTCCGCCTGGTCTGTGGCATGATCGAAAAAATCTCTGGCTTGAGCCACCACGTCGAGAAATGCGCCCGCGCCACGGTTGCGGATGAGCGAATCCGGATCCTCGCCTTTCGGGAGCCCGACCACCTTGACGGCGAGCCCTTGCCCGAGAAGCGCGGGAAGCGAGCGGGAGGCCGCCTGCTGCCCGGCGTTGTCCGAGTCGAAGCAAAGGAGCACAGTCTCAACGAACCGTCGCAGCAGTCTTGCCTGGTCGCCGGTAAACGCCGTACCTTGGGGGGCAATCACGTTGCGAATGCCCGCTTCGTAGGCGGAGATCAGATCCAGCTGTCCCTCACACACGATGGCGGCATTTTTTTCGATCAGGTCCCGCTTCGTCTTGTCGAGCCCGTAGAGCACCCGGCCCTTGGTGAACAGCGGGGTCTCCGGCGAGTTGACATATTTGGCCGCTTTGGCCTCCGGATCGAGGACTCTGCCACTGAACGCGACAACCTCCCCGTAGTCGTTGCGGATAGGGAACATCACGCGATCCCGAAAGCGGCAATAGAGGTTGTCCGCGTCGCCCTCCTCTTTGGACGAAGCCAGCCCGCTCCGGAAGATCTCCTCCTTGGAAAATTTCCTCTCCCTCAGGAACACGAGCAGGGCATCCCAGGAGTCCGGGGCATAACCCAATTGCCACGAGCGCGCGATCTCCCCATTGATGCCGCGGGATTTCAGATAATCCCGGGCCATGCCACCAGCGGGCGACTTGAGCAGATTTCGGTGAAACCAGCCTGCGGCCTCCGCATGGAGAGCGAGCAGACGCGCCCGGAGCCCGCGTTGTTTGTCATCGTCGCCGCCGCCGGCTTCCTCGATGATTGGCACCCCCGCGCGCTGCGCGAGTTTCCTCACCGCCGAGGGAAAGTCGATGTGCTCGTAATCCATCACGAACCGCAGCACCCCGCCACCTGCCCCACAGCCGAAGCAGTGGTAGGACTGCCGGGCCGGGTTGACATGAAACGATGGGGATTTCTCCCGGTGGAATGGACACAGCGCCCGCAAAGCCGTCCCGGCGCGCTTCAGAGGGAAATACGATCCGATGACCTCGACAATATCATTTGCCTCGGCCACCCTCTGAATTGACTCTTCGGATATCAGCCCCACACGCAAAAACTACCTTGCGACGGGGATGAGCGCGAGGGAGATTCCGCCCGATCAAGCGAATTTTTTCCTGCACGCGTCCGCGCCGCTCTTTACTCGTAAGTGCCGCTGGTAACCCCGATCTGGCTTCTGGCTTTGAGATCCCTCCAGAGCGTTGCCCCGTCAGTCCTGCCACAAAGCAGGGATTGGTAGGCGCAGATGACACGGCGGGCGTCGGCCGCAGTCTCTTCCAGCAGTTCGATTCGGAAGTGCCGGAGTCCGGCGGCGAGAAATTCCCGGAAGAATCCTGCGCCAGATTGAGGCACGGCGTGGAAGAGGGTATTTCTGCAGCCGACGTCAGCGCGAAGCGGATGGTCCATTCCCACGCGGTCACGGAGGTGGACGCGCCGGGTGTCACAGGGTCGACCGCAGTTAGTATGGTCTGTCCCACTCGACAGGAACGCGGCGAAAACGCAGTGCTCCATGTGAAACATCGGCATGTGGTGGTGGATCGTCAGCTCGAACCAATCCGGCGGCGCGTCTTTCAGGAGCGCGAGAATCTGCGTGAGGTTCAGATCGTGCGAGATCGTGATCTGCTCGATCCCCATCCGGCGGAAGACGGATGCTGACACGGGGTTGGCAACGTTTAATGAAAAATCCCCGAGGCGTCGCAGAGGGCTTTGTGAGAAATAGGAAATCCCCCCGACATTGCGGATGAGGACACCGTCGGGAGCTGCATTTTCGATCAGTTTGAAAAACCCTTCCTCTCCGGCTTTTTGGATGCGTGGCGTGGCGAGGATGATTTGCGACCCACCGGCTTCCCGGACGATTGCCACAGCCTCCTTGTAGCGGCGGATGTCCTCGAAATCGACCGCCACCGTGCAGACCCCGCACTCCAGGGCCGCGACGAGCTGTTCGTGCGAGCGGCAGAGGACCATGAGCTCCGGGGCGCCTTTGGAAGGCTCGATACGAGCGGGTAAAATCGACTCCAGCGCAACCTGGGGGTCCGGGTTGCGAAAGCAAAGCCGAAGGACTATTTCACGGCGGAGCCGGTTGATCTCGGCAATCGGGAGAATGACATCGCCTTCGAGTTCATTTCGGATTTCGCCCAGAACAAACGGCGTTTCTCCGAGCTTGCCGAGCTGGGCACGCAGGGATTCCCCAGTCAGCGGGCGGGTCCGGGCGGATTCGAGCGCCATGCCGGATTGCAGCACGATGCCAGCGCATTCCAAAACCAGCGGGCATCCCGCCTTCCCCCTCACGACAAAATCGAGCGGCGGCATTTTCCCGCGACGGGCTCCGATTTTCCCGGCATACGATTTCCTGAGTTCGCGGTTCAGCGCGGGGTCGTCGGTTTTCCAAACCCGCGTGCCCGGGGGGATCGCGGAGAAATCGAGCTTGCCGTGTTCGAAAAATATCGCATCGCAACTCACCTCGAAGATCCTTCCGCCCTGCTCCTGATCCGTGTCTCCGCCGGTGTCGAAGACCACGCCGTCGCCGGGCTTCAGGTGGACAGCTGGCGCGTCCAGTTCGACGTGGTCGCGCGCGGTCCGCAAAACCACTCCCACAAAGGCTCCGCGCTTTTTTCCAAACCGTGCGCCCACGAGTTCCTGGTGGTTGACCCCGTGCATCCACCCGCTGAAAAGGCCGCGCGAAAAAGTCATTTCGAGCCGGTATTGGTCATCCTCACCGGGCACGGATTCCCGTCCGGCCAGAGCCTCATCGATCGCCTTGCGGTAAACGGCCGTGACCGCCGCCACATATTCCGGAGACTTGAGCCGGCCTTCGATCTTAAAGCTCACGACTCCCCGCGCGATCAGGTCCGGGATTTCCCGAACGGCCGCAAGGTCCTGCGGCGAGAGCAGGTATTTTCTATCTCCGAGGTCGCGCAGCACCCCGTCCACAATCAGCCCGTATGGCATCCTGCACGCCTGGGCGCACTCGCCGCGGTTTGCGCTCCGGCGTCCGAGCGCCTCGCTCGTAAGACACTGTCCGGAATACGCGACGCAAAGCGCCCCGTGCACAAAGACCTCCAACGGCGGAACCGGCGGGAATTTTTCAAGTTCGCGCAACGACAGTTCCCGCGCGAGGACGATCTGGCGGATGCCGAGTGATTCGGCAAAGCGGACGCCCTCCGGTGAAGTGATCGTCATCTGGGTCGAGGCATGGACGCGCAAGTCCGGAAACATCCGGCGCGAGATTTCCGCCAGCCCGACATCCTGGATAATCACCGCATCAACGCCGGACGAGTGGAGCAGCTGCAGTTCGGCGACCGCATCCCGCAGTTCATCCGTGAAGATCAGGACGTTCAGCGCGACCGTGGCCTTGACCCCGTGGCTGTGGAGAAAGGCGACGACCGCAGGCAGCTCGTCGTTGCGGAAGTTGTCCGCGCGCATGCGGGCATTGAACCGCGGCATGCCAAAATAGACGGCATCCGCCCCGTTGGCCACGGCCGCCCGCAGGCATTCCCAATCCCCCGCCGGGGCAAGCAATTCCACGGACATGCTAGATCAGTGGCAGGGCCTCGCGGAGGATGGAGATCAAGGCTGAGGCTGCAGATTTTCCCACGGCGGTGACCTCCTCGTGGTGCAGGTGATCCTTGGAAAGGCCGGCCCCCCAATTGGTGAGGCAGGAAAATGCGGCGACTTCGAGGCCCAGGGCCCGGGCTTGGATGGCTTCCGGGACGGTGGACATTCCGACGGCATCCGCGCCGAGGAGCTGGAGCATTTTGACTTCCGCAGGGGTTTCGTATTGGGGGCCGTTCATGGCCGCATAGACGCCTTCGTGCAGCTTCATTCCCTGCCTCGACGCGACGCCACGAAAGACGCTCCGCAGCCTCCTGCTGTAAACCTCGCTCATGTCCACAAAATGCGGTCCGCCCCTCAGCGGGGTCTGGCCGGTCAGATTGATATGGTCCGCGAGCATCATCCAAGAACCAGGCGCAAAGTCCGGATTCACGGTTCCGGCGGCATTCGTAAGAATCAGCGAACGGATCCCCATCCCATGCATGAGGACCACCGCGCTCACGACCTCCGCCGGATCCCAACCCTCGTAAAGATGCACGCGGCCCTGTGCGATCAGAATCGGCCGGTCCTCCAAACGGGCGACCACAAAACGTCCGGCATGCCCCGGGACTTTCGAGGCAGGCAGGCCCAGCCCGGAATACTCGTGCGTGTGGAGGTGTTCCAACCCTTCGGCAAACACTCCGAGACCCGAACCGAGAACGATCGCCGTGGTCGCCCCGCATTCGGCGAGCTCACGTGGAAGGCGAGGTGTTTTCACGCGCTACTCTCCCAGGCGCTTGCCGGGCAGGAGGTAGTTGACAGCGTAATCGCGGACCGCTTCCTCCAGCGTCGTGGTCGGATTCGAGTAGCCTGAACCGCGCACCTTTGAGATGTCCGCGCAGGTGAAATACTGGTACTGGTCCCGGATGTTCTCCGGCATGTCGATGAACTCGATGTTCGGGGATTTTCCAAGCGCCGAAAAAAGGGCGTTCGCGAGGTCCACCCACGTGCGGGCGACTCCCGAACCGACGTTGAAAAGTCCGCCAGCACCCTCAGCCCCGGCAAGATGCAAAGTCATGTCCACAGCATCTTTCACATAGATAAAATCCCGCTGCTGGCCGCCGTCCGGATATTCCGGCTTGTAGCTTTTGAAGAGGCGGATGAGACCGGTCGAACGGATCTGCTCGTAGGCTTTGCAGACCAGGCTGCGCATGTCGCCCTTGTGGTATTCGTTCGGGCCAAAAACGTTGAAATACTTGATACCGACAACGTCGGACAGGATCTTCTCGCGCCAGGCGTAAAGGTCGAAGAGCTGCTTCGAGTATCCGTAGAGATTCAGCGGCCGATAGGCCCGAATGTCATCGCTTTTGTCATCCATACCGGCGGATCCGTCGCCGTAAGTGGCAGCCGAGGAGGCATAGACGAACCTCGCGCCGCCGGCCAGCGACCATTTGCAGAGGGCTTTCGTGTAGGCGTAGTTGTTCTCCAGGACGTAAGCCGCATCGGTCACCGTGGTCGAGGAACAGGCCCCGAGGTGAAAAACCGCAGAGAACTTTCCGTGGTGGCCGGGGTCGCCGGAGATACCCTTCAAAAATTTGTCCGAGTCCACGTAATCCTCGAATTCCAGCGGGAGCAGGTTCTTCCACTTCTCGTCCTCCCCCAGACAATCGGTGACGACAATCTGCGAGAGTCCCCGGCGGTTCAGTTCATGAACGAGCGCACTTCCTATAAAGCCGCCCGCCCCGGTGACCAGAATGCGGGATTTCTCGTGGAGAAGCGTCTCGCGGGATGCCGACGACATGGGCGCCATCGCTCCCATCCGCTTGACTCTGCCTGTGGAAAATGGAGCAGCTTTCACTTAGCGCAGCTTAATTCCAAGATCCTCGAATGTCTCATCGAACAAAGCCGTCTTGGGGCCGAAAATATATTGCGCGCCAGTGACGTATTCGAGCGCCTTCTTGTTGTCTCCATTTTTCGATGCCCACGCCGCCTGGCTGTAATACCATGCAGGTGTGTCGCCCGGATATTTGACCGCCTTCAACGCTTTTGCGGCCTCCTCCTTGTTCCCGAGTTGGAGCTGGCAGAGAAAAACCTTGAACTGCAGAAGCTCATTCTGAGGATCCCGCTCCTGCATCTGCTGAAAAAATTTCAAGGCCTCCGGATACCGGCGCTGGAGGAAGATGACTTCGCCGGAGTTGAATTTTGCAGGAAAAAATTCCGGCTGCATCTCCAGGGACTTGTCGAAATATTTCTGCGCGGTTACGTAGTCTTTTTTCTTCGTGTAGGCCGCGCCGAAGAGGTTTTGAATGAATGCGTCGCCGGGCAGTTTCTTCTCCAGTGTCTGAAGCTTGACCAGGGCATCATCGTATTTTTTGGCATCAAAATCCGCGAGCACCGCTTGGAACAGCTGCTTCGTCTCACGGGAATTGTCGGGCGGGACGGCCTGGGTCGCGACAGGGAAAGCCACTGCCATCAAGGCGGCGAGAAGGAGAATCGTTGATTTCAAAACGTGCTCATTATGGTGCCTGATGCGGCTCCGGTCAACCGCGGTTGTGCCACTCCCGGGAAAACCGGGGTTGTATTTCCGGTCCTGACGGACGAGATTCCAGCACTTGATGAAGATCGCCGTCATCGCTGACACCCATGGGAGGCTTCCGGCCGCAACATTCGGCGCTCTGCGGGAAGCCGATGAGATCTGGCACCTGGGCGACTTTTGCGACCTGGCCACACTTGAAGCGGTCCGGAAGATCGGGCCCCCTGTTCATGCGGTGCTCGGGAACAACGATTACGGCTTGGATCTTCCGATCAGCGTGACCCTCGAACGGTGCGGGACGTCTTTTTATTTAATCCACATCCCGCCGCGCAGGGCCGAAGGCACGGACATCCTGATTCACGGACACACGCACGTGCCGCGCGATGAGATGGTCGGTGGCACGCGGTTCCTGAATCCGGGAACGATTGGCAAACCCAACAAGGGCGTTCCGACGAGTTACGCTTGGCTGACCATCGCCAATGGAGGAAAGCTCACTTGGGAAGTGGCGTGGCTGTGAACGCCGACACTCACTGCGCTGTGTCGTAATCCCCTGAGTCGAGCTTTCGCCAAAACTCCGCCACCGGCTGGTCGGCGGGATCCCCGGGAGCGCGAAGGATGCGGAGCTGTTTCATGTTGCGGAGTCCGTTGAGCGCCGACTTGTCGGAGATCATCATCGGGCTGATGGTCAGTCGGGAAAAAAACGGCAGAAAGCCAAGAATCCGGAGGTTTTCGACGGAGAGCTTCGTAGCGTCGAGCGACTGCAGCGTGCGACAGTAGGCAAGCGGCGCAAGATCAGTCACCCTGGAGCCGGAAATATCGAGACTCATCAGAGTCGGCATTCTTCGCACGCACGTCAGCTCCGAAAATGCCGTGTCTTTCAAGACGAGATTGCGGAGGCGCAGGAAGACCGGCGCAGTCGCGGGAATCGCGGATACCTGGCATCCGCTCAAATCAAGTGATTCAAAGGGGAGAACCGCGATGCTTGTCCAGTCCAGATTGGACGCCCCTTCGATCTGTAGGCGGGTCGGGATGGGATTCAACTTCTTTACCGGAGACAAATTGGCGACGCTGGAAATCCCTGAAATCAGAAGGTCCCTGCCGCCCGCCTGGAATCTCACGCGTCCGCCCCCTCCGTTGGCCGCGAGCAAGTCCACGGCAATTTCCGCCTGGCCGGGGGGACGATCGGTTGGGCTCGACCCGAAAGCGGATTTTGTTGCGATCGCCTTCCCGTCGAAGAACCGGATCGTGCCGCCCGCGATCTGATCGACAGGAGATCCTGCGCCCAAAAGTCTGGAGGCATACCTGAACCGGTCGCCGCTGACTTTTAAAATCTGGTCGCAGAGGGCGGCCAGGTCGGCGGGATTGTCCTGCCCGAGCGGATCCGGCCTGTCCTGCAACTCCCCGCTCTGTGTGTACTTTGCGGCGGAGACGAAGGCTTCCTTTGCCTGGGACACCTCCATGCAGGAAAGATGATAGAGCCCCTTCAAATGCCAGGCGGAAGCAAACGTAGGATCAGCGAGGATGGCCTCGGAGACCTTTGCCAGACCAAGGCTTATCCTTCCCAGAATGAACTCGGGATTCCGTTCGCGGAGGGCGAGTTGGTCGGGATTGAGATCGTTGTGAAACTGGAAGAGTGCCTCCTGTGTCATCTGCCTCGCCTGCTGAGCAGCCATCGCCTCCTCCGGCGGCGGCTCGCGGCGGAAGATCGACCTGCGTTCCGGCTCCGGCGGCTGGGCTCTTGCAGCCTTCATCTTTTCGATCTGCTCCTGGGCCTCGGTGAGTGCTTTGCCTTTACCGGCAGCGAGCGCATCGGCCCTCTCCTTTTCCGCGAGAAGTTTCTTTTTCTCCTGCTCCGTCTGACTTTTCGTGGAAGACACCAGAGCGTCCGCTTCTGCTTTTGCCTCTTGGGCACTCTGCAAGGCTTTGCTTGCGGCGTTAACTCTCTCCGCGTTGTCCTGGGCTTCCTTCTCTTTCTTTTCTGCGAGGCGCTCGCTTTTCTCAGCCAGATCTTTCTGTATTCGCGCCTCTTCCAGCGCGGTCTCCGCGACTTTGACGCGTTCGGTGATCTTCCAAAATGCGGCGACTGAGCCGGCGATCAGGATCAGCAAAGACCCCGCGATCACCGCGGTGACAGCCCGGTTGCGGAGGACAAGTTTCCGGAACAGCTCAACTGCGGTGACCGGACGGGCCGTGATGGCCTCACCCTTGCGGTAGTGCTCGAGATCGGCCTCCAGAGCCTTCACGCTGCGGTAGCGTTCGACGGGCGAATTGCGGAGGGCTTTCAGCAGGATGACCTCCAGGTCGCTGTCCAGCTTGGGGTTGAGGGTGCGAGGCCGTGGGGGCTCGTGGGTTTGCAGCGCCTGGGCATCGGCCACAATGTTACCGGTGGCCTCGAAATGTCGGCGGCCGGTGAGCATCTGGAAAAGAATCGTGCCGAGCGCATAGACATCGGCGCGCTCATCCACTTCCTTGCTCGACTCCGCCTGCTCGGGAGACATGTTCTCCAATGTCCCCACAACGTGGCCGCTGATGGAGAGCGATTGGGCGGAATCGCTGGAGCTTAGCTTCGCCAGCCCGAAGTCCGCAACGAGCGGCTCGCCGTCTTCGCGCAGAAGAATATTGCCGGGCTTCAGATCGCGATGAAGGACACCGTGTTCGTGGGCGAATTGGACCGCCTCGCAAACCTTCAGGAACATTGTCAATGTCTGCTCGACTGGGAGGATTCGGGTTTCCTTCGGGCGGGACGCGGCAGCCTCCTCCTCTGCGGCCGGAGATTCGTCTCGGGAAGACCGCTCCTCCCGCAGGGCATGGATCAACGATTTGATGTCGGGAAGAACTCCGGCTCGGCTGCCTCCCGATTCGACTCCCGCACGCTCGTAGAGAAGATCCGCGAGCGTGAGCCCATCCACGTATTCCATGACAAGGTATTGGATCCCTTCGAACTCGCTCATCTCAAAAACCCGGCAGATGTTCCGGTGCGGCAGCCGGGACATCACCTCCGCCTCCCGCTGGAAGCGCTTCAACTGGGCATCCGTGGTCGCCTCGGTCGAATGCAGCACCTTGATGGCCACCGCATTTCCATAGCGGTCCTGACCTTTCCAAACCTTTCCCATGCCGCCCACGCCGATGACTTTGAGCAGTTTATATTTCCCCAACATCTGCGAGAATTGCGTGGCGACGACATTCTCGGCGTTGAACTCGAGCGAGTCGCCGATCATCGCCGGACGGACCACGCGCAGGACCGGAACCGCTTCATCCAGCCCGCGGGAGGTGATCGAGTAAAGGTAGCCGGCATAAAACTCCGCCCGCGAAGCGTCCTCCTGGATCCCCGGACCAATCAGCCAGACTCCGCGCACGTGCTCCGGAGGCAAAGGCTGGATTTCGTCGCCGGTCCAATGGAAGTCGCTCAAGTCCGGATCCACCTCGCTCTCCGCACGGATCGCCTGCCAACCTTCCGGGAGTGTTTGGATGATGTTGCGCAGCGAAATCTCGGATATCAGGACCTCTCCCGGCCGCGCAAGACGGCACAACTCCCCCGCGAGTTCCACGGTGAGTCCGATCGCCGAGTATTGCTGCGTGGCGGAGCTCCCCAGCGTGCCGACGAATGTCTCCCCGGTCCAGATCCCGCACGACATCGAAGGCATTTCCTTCCCCTGCCGGTAGAGGCCCGCCCGAAGCTGCGAGGACTTCTCGATCTGGTTGCAGGCGGCCCGGATCGCCCGCAGGGCGTGGTCTGCAAAATACCGTGGCGCACCAAAAAGCCCTACGACCGCCTCACCGGAAGATTGGAAATACGTGCATCCGGTCTCCATGATGGCATCGGCGGCCTCCTCGACGAACGAGTTCAACATCAGCCGCGTCTCCATCGGAGCCAGGCGTTCTGCAAGATGTGCGATACCGTTGAGGCGGACCTGCAAAACCGTCATGAATCTCCGCTCGGGCTGGCGAGCCGTGCGAAGTTCCTCCTCGTTGAGCAAATCCACCGAGGTCCCGCTGACATGGCGCAGATCGCGGTTCACGGAATCCGCCGTCGTCACCTCGTCGAGGATGATATCCAGCACTCCGCCTTCGCTGTAGGTCTTGATCTCGAAGACGCGCCCCGAGTTATCGGTCACCAGCCGGTTGGTGGACCGCCCGGTCTCCGGCCGCCGGAAACAACTTGAAATTTCCCCGAGCGTGCGCGCTTCAAGAACCTCAAGAGGAGCGCCCACCAGATCGGATTTCTTGGCGCGCAAATACGACGCCATCGCCCCGTTGGCATATAAAACAATGTCGTCCGGTGAAACCCGCACAATCATCGTCCGAAAAATATCACCGCCTGGGATCGACATGGAAGTTACCTAGCCTCGAAAAGAAAATCCCTCAATCCCCAAAAAGATACAGGCCGCCGCAGCGAATGCTACGACGGCCTGTTGTTCCCCCCAGAACAATCTTTAATGGAGTGAGAGTAGTCGCAGCACAACATGCCGCAAGAGAAAATATTTAAAAAAACTCTATTCATGCTGTATCCAGCTTATCATAAATTGATTACATTATTATTTATTTGACCAAATAACGTCATATGTGAGCATTTTTTCTCCGTCAAAGTGAAAAAACCCCCGGAAATGCCCGCCGGAAATCACTCCTGGCAGCCAATGAATATCATCCTCCCACATTTCGTGATACGGGATGTGGTCGAGGGAAGTCCAGAGCGGCGCTGCCTCGTCGGTCTCGTAGGGCTCGCCGATACAGTCCGAGGCGATGAAGACCGCGCAGTGGAGCGCGTATCCGTCGGCAAATTGAAAGTGGAGTTCTCCCCGGTCCTCGACACCCACAGGCGTGACCCCGAGTTCTTCCTGAGTCTCGCGGATCGCGGCGTCACGCGCGGTTTCGCCAGGCTCCAGCCGTCCGCCGGGTGCATTGATTTTCCCGGCACCGAGGCCGCGCTTTTTTCGGATCAGGAGGATCTCGCCTCCCCGGATGACGAAACAAAGCGTCGCCCGCTCGGTCGGCTGCCAGGATTTCCAAAATTCGTCCATCCCGCGATTGTAACTGCCTGGCGGGAAGAAGCCAGCCCGTGATTTCTGCGTGTCACACGATAAGACGGGAAAAAAACTCTGCTGCCCTGCGTCCGATCCACTGGCCGTCGGCGTCCACGAATCCGAGATGCCCGCCTTCTGCGGGAACCTCGAGAGTGAGTTGCGGATTGTTTCCCGCCTCGGAAAAGGGAAACGCCTCGGGGGTGAGAAAGGGGTCGTCCTGCGCGCTGAGAAGGAGAGTCGGCACATCGATCCCGGGAAGAAACTGTCTCGCGCTGCATTTTTTCCAGTAGTCTTCAGCGCTCAAAAACCCATGGATCGGGGCGGTAAACCGATCATCAAAATGCTCGAACCCGTGCAGTCCCTTCAGACCATCTACATTGATCAGACCTGGCATGGCCGCCGCCTTGGTCCGAACTTTTTTACAGAGACTTGCGATAAGACGCCTGAGGTAGAGCCTGTTGCCGGGCCTCCGGTCGAGCGCCCTCGCCGTGGAGGTAAGGTCAACCGGGGCTGAAATCGCGACGGCACCGACGATGTGCGCCGGCGGCGGTGCCTCGCCGAGGTATTTGAGCATGAGGTTGCCGCCGATGCTGCAGCCGACCAGCGCGACCGGCCTCGCCCCTGCGTGTGAGACGACAGCCGCAAGATCCTCGGTTGCCCCGCTGTGATAGGAGCGCACCAGGCGATTCAATACCCCGCTGCAACTGCGGTAGTTCCACGAAAGAACATCCCATCCGTCGGCCTGAAAACTCCGCGCGAGCCGGAGCATCCCCGGATCTCGCGAGTTCCCCTCCAATCCGGCACACAGGATCGCAAGCCGCTCATGGCCGGACTTGATCCAATCGAGATCAAGAAAATCTCCGTCCGGCAACTCGAGACGTTCTCTCCGGAATACTGGCCCCGCACTCCTTCCTGTCAGAACTGGGAGAATCGTTTGGACATGGCGGTTCCGCAAATACCAAGGGGGTCGGAAGCGGGATTCAATGAGCGGCACGGCCCCCAACTAAACATCAAAACATCCGTGCTGTCGGTGAGAAATTTTCTGCGCCTAACCTCCACCCCAATTTCTGCGGGTGTTCGACCCGGGCTGTTGTGTGCCCGGTGGATTTGCGACAGGCACTGATTGCGGCTGGGGCTGCGGATTAACGACAGGGGCCGAGCGTTGTTGCTGCGGAATTTGCTGCGGGCCCCACTGCACGGGAACTTGGCGCTGGGGCAACTGCGTCTGCGGATTGACTGATGGCCCATTCGTAAGTGGCAGATTCGGGGTGACCACGAGAGCGGCGGTGGGGATGGCGGGGTTCGAAAGAGGCGTGCTTGAAGGGATTCCGGCGCGAGCAGGAATCTGCCCGGCATCACCCGGGAAGCGCTGGAAATTCGACGGGGGCGGCAAGGCGGTTCCCGGCTGAGCCCGGTTGATCGCGCTGGCAGGAGCCGATGTCTGACCAGGGCTGCTCACGCCGGAGCCCATGTAACGGGTGGCATTGCCGGAGCCGTTGTGCTGACGCTGCGCGGTTTGTCGTCGCGCGTTCGCGCTCGGTTGCCACGGGTTCGCGTTGCTAGTGTCGATATTCAAAACGCGGGTTCCACCGCGATTTCCACCGGAGACGCAGCCCGGGTTGTTGCGATCCCAACCCCTCCAATTCCCCCGATAGAAGCAGCGGCGGTTCCAGTCGAAATCATAGATCAGCCACGTCCCGACGGCAAATCCCAGACCGAACGTCACAAATGGAACCGATGTGGAGGACTGGATATATACGACCTGCGGGTCGTATTGCGGAACGTAGATCACCTCGGGGTCCGACGGCACGATGCGGATGGCGCTGTCCTCCTCGATCACCTTCTGCTGGGGGGTGTCCACGAGATTTCCGGCGGCTTTGGCCTGTTGGCGCAATCCCTGGATGGCGCCCATCACATCGGCGGGCTGCTCGATGAACGCTGCTCCCACCGACGCCGTCCACTCAAGGTTCTGGTCCATCCATGCCAGCACGTCCGGATAGCGGGCGAGGGATTTCACACTCTCATCCCACGGCAGGTTTTCCAAGCGCGAGGGATCGCCACCGGACTTCAAATACCGCGCGCCAAGAACGACATCCGACGGCACCGTGGAAGCGGGAAGGATCAGTCCGATCAATGCGTCAGGATACAGGGCAACTGGCGCGAGAAGCCGGCTCAGTTCCTCCTTGGTCAATTGATGCGAGCCGAACTGAACCGGCGGAGGAACCGGGCTGCTGGCGATCTGGGCTGGCATCGGCGAGGCCAGGAGACAGGCAGCGGCTAGGATCGCAAGCCTTGTCCCTATCACCAAGTCGAGACGGGAGGAAGAATGTCGGAGCTTCATGTGAAGAGAGGAACCGTTGGCATTGCAGAACCGGCGGTCAAACCGGAAGATCAGGGCTCGGGTTTACCAGGTCACGATACACCGGGTTCCGGTGATTTGCGAACTTTCCGCAGTATATTCATGGAACTCGATATCGGTGCCGTCGGGATCTTTACACCAGATCTGCCAGCTCTCATCGCTTCCCTTCTTTTTTTCGGTCACCACGATGCCATGGGAAACAAGCTTCTCACGAACCGCACCGATGTTTTCGACCTCCAGGCAGAAATGTGTGATCCGCCTACCCTGAGGCTCGGCGGCCGTGTCTCCCTTGAAGACCTCGATGAACTGGTTCGGAGCGACTTCGAGATAAAAGCCAAACAGCTCGCCCTTGCGGATAAAATCAAATTTCTTCTGCAGTCCGAGAGTGCCGCAGTAAAAGTCCAGCGTCCGCTCCAAATCCCGGGAAAGAAGACAGACATGTGCGAGGGCCTTGATCATGGGAGAAGAGTTTTGCGGAGCAGAATGAAAATACGCGATCCCGGCCCACCCGCAAGTTAAGAACTGTGCGAAGTGAAGCAAGACGACAAAGCTGCTTCCCTGCTGCCGGATTGACGGCACGGGCATTTCTGCGAACAATCCGCTGGAACGTGAAAAACGCCCGTCCTGAATGAAGAAGCAAAACGCGGGCAAGGAGCTTTACCAGCAGTTGCGGGCCCTGCCGTGGGAGCGGCTCTGGACCGAGGAGGTGCCGCAATTTGACAGGGCCACTCCTAAAGAGCGGGCGGAACGTGTTGGCCTGATCCGGGCCGTCGGCGTCGTATTTTTGGAGTCCGGTCCGCAAGAGCTTGGAAACGAGGTGAGAGCCTGGTTGCGGCGACTGCTCGATGACCCGGAGGAAAAGATCCGCCGGTATGCGGTGAACGCCCTGCCGAAAGTCGGCGCAGGCCGCGTGGAGGAGTCCGACCTCCTCGCCCTGCTCCAAAAATCCGACATCGCCCGCGAGAAAAAATTCCTCGCCGACGCCCTCGGAAAAATCGGTGGCGAGCAGACGCTTGCGGCAACGCGCGGACTCCTTCCACAAACCGAACAGAAGGCGCGCGCCGCGGTGGCAAGGAGCGAAAGCGCGGGCGCCATCCGCATGGACCGTGTGCTTCACGAGACCGAGGGCGTGGTGATTTGTCTCCGCGGTCGGCAGGGGCTCGATGCCACGGTCCGGGCGGAGGTCGAGGCCGGCAAAGAATTCCGCGTCCTCGATCAATCGGACGGGCTGGTCACGGTTGCGCCGACGGCTCCGTTTTCGCTGGCCGATGTTTATCGCTTGAGGTGCTTCGGCACGGCGGGCTTCTCTTTGGGCACGGCACCGGCGGGCCGACTCGCGGAACTGATGGCTTCGCCGCTCGCGCTCCGGCTGTTCAGGACCTTCACCGAAGGGGTGCCGCGCTACCGGATCGATTTTGTGTCCAAAGGCCACCAGCGCGCAGCGGTGCGGGAGCTCGCAGACCGCGTGTATGCGCTTTGCCCGGAAATTCTCAACGACCCGCGAAGCTCCCTCTGGGCGATGGATATCCATTCCACGTCGCATGGAGAAATCGCGGAGCTGCGTCCGCGCTTGATTCCTGACCCGAGGTTCGCCTACCGCCTGCGGGATATCCCGGCGGCATCACATCCTCCGCTTGCCGCCAGCATGGCGCGGCTCGCTGGAAAAATGGAGGAGGAAATTGTCTGGGATCCATTTTGCGGTTCGGGCGTCGAACTGATCGAATGCGCATTACGCGGCGGGGTGCGCGGGCTTTTTGGAACGGATCTCAGCGCGGAGGCCATAGCCGTCGCGCATACCAATATCGCCGCGGCCGGAATCGCTCCGGATTCCGCGCAATTGGTCTGCTGCGATTTCCGAGAACACGAATCCATCGAAGGCCTCGAAGCCGGTCGCGTGAGCCTCATCATCACAAATCCGCCGTTGGGCATGCGCGTCCCGATTCCCAATCTCCGCCAGTTGATCGACGATCTTTTTTCCGTCGCGGCCGTGGCCCTGAAGTCCGGTGGACGGCTGGTCTTCATCAACCCGCTGCGGACCGAATCCCCTCACCCGCGGCTCAAGCTGCAATCCCGCCAGCTCGTGGACATGTCCGGGTTCGATTGCCGGATGGAGTTGTATGTCAAAAGCTAAGGCAGCTTGACCCCGCGGGCCGCCCGAAGAATCCGATACCACGTGTCCCGGTCCATCTCGATTTCCGTGGCGCGCGCCGCATTTTTGATGTTCGCCGGATTCACGCTTCCCACGACCGGGACGATCCCGGCCGGATGACGCAGCAGCCATGCCAGGGCGATGACCGTCCGGTCGCAGCCGAACTGCGCCGCTGCTTTGTCCAGCGCCGCGAGAACGGCAAGATGGTGTTCGCGGTTTGGCGCGTCCGGCTTGGGCTCTTGGCCCGTGCCCACCCGGCCCTGCGCCAGTGGACTCCAGGCCATGGGCGTAATCGTGCGCTCGAGGCATTGGTCCAACGTTCCGTCCGTGAAGGAATCCAACCTCAGCGGATGGATCTCAACCTGGTTCACTTGGAGGGCAAACGGCAGCGCGCTCTGCACCGCTGCGAGGAGCGACGGGCGGAAATTGCTCACCCCGAATTCCCGCACCTTCCCCGCTGAACGTAGTTCTGTGAACGCCCGCGCGATCTCCGCCGGATCCGCGAGAAAATCCGGCCGGTGGAGCATGAGCAGGTCGATCCGAGGCATGCGCAGGCGCCCGAGCGATTCCTCCACCGAGGCTAGGATGTGTTCGTACGAAAAATCGTAGCGGTGCGGCTGGCCGGGGCTCGGCTCGTCCTCGAACCGGATAGCGCACTTCGTCGCCACCACCAGACGCTCCCGCCATTCCGGATGTTTCTCCAGCGCGTGCCCGAAAATCGTTTCGCACGCGGTGTCTCCGTAGATATCGGCGTGGTCAAAAAATGTGTAACCCGCATCCACCGCCGCCTCGAGGATCCCTATAGCGCGCGCGGTCACCGCGTCGTCCACCGCGTTCCGGTCCCACGAGCCGGAGATGCGCATGCAACCGTAGGAAAGCCTCGAGATTTCAATGCCACTGGTTCCGAGAAATTGTTTGTTCATTACAAAACTAGACTAGAACACGGACCATCCCGCTGGTCGAGGCGGCATTTCGAATGGCTGCCGACTGAGGAAATGCTTGGCACGCAGACAGGCAATGCTCATCTCATTCCATGAACCGGCGCACATTTCTCAAAATCGGCGCGGCCGTAACCGTGACGGCAGCGGTGGGCAACCGGCTCACGGCGGCTGTCCCTGCGGGGCTTCCGGAGGCGACGGCGCAAAAATTGCCGCGCTGGCGCGGGTTCAATCTCCTGGAAAAATTTACCGCCCAGGAAAGCAGGCCGTTTGTTGAGCAGGACTTCGAGTGCCTATCATCGTGGGGATTCAATTTCGTGCGGCTGCCGATGGACTACCGGTGCTGGGCAAAAGCGCCGGAGTCGGAATTCCACGAACCCACATTGCTCGATATCGACCAGCCCATCGCGTGGGGCAAGCAATACGGCGTTCACGTCAACCTCAACTTCCACCGCGGCCCCGGATATTGCGTGAACCCCCCAAAGGAAAAATTCGACCTGTGGAACGATTCGGCGACTCAGGAACAGTTCGCGCGGCACTGGGGTGCTTTTGCAAACCGGTATCGCGGGACGCCGAACCGGCAGCTCAGCTTTAACCTGATCAACGAGCCGCCCAAGCTGGACGACGCAAAATACGCGGCGGCGATGAAGCCGGCGATCGAGGCGATCCGCACGGCCGATCCGCAGCGCCTGATCATCGCCGACGGCCTCGCCTGGGGATCCAATCCTTCTCGGGAACTCATTCCCTTCGGCGTCGCGCAAAGCACGCGCGGTTACGCGCCGATGCAGGTGAGCCATTACCAGACCTCGTGGATAGGCGGTGCCGACAAGTATCCCGTGCCGGTCTGGCCGATACCCGCTGGAATTAACTGCCATCTGTTCGGCACCGCCAAACCGGAATTTCAGAGCCCGTTGACGCTGCAGGTCCAGTGCCCGCAGGCAACCAGCTTCGGCATCAGGGTCGGGCATGTTTCTGCGGAGGCCGACCTCGTGGTCAAGGCCGATGGCGCGACCGTCCTCCAGCATCTGTTCAAACCCGGCCCCGGTGATGGCGAATGGAGAAATTCCGCCGCCAACGAATGGGGCAGCTACAATGGCGATTACGACCTGGACCTCACCGCGACCATACCTGCAGGAACGCGAGAAATCAGGATCGGCGTGGACCGTGGCGACTGGCTGACATTTTCGAACATCCGTTTCGGCGGCATCGTCATTGAGCCAACCGTTCAGGAATGGGGTGAGAAGCAGGAAGCATTTGTCGTCGATGGCGGCGGGGCGCGTCCGGTCAATGCCCGCTATTTGAGCAGCAAGGAAATCCTCTGGAACCAGCGGATCAAGCCATGGATGGAGCTTGCGGCGAAGGGCGTCGGCGTCCATGTCGGTGAGTGGGGCGCATTCAACCACACGCCCCATGACGTGACGCTGGCCTGGATGCGCGACTGCCTGGAAAACTGGAAGGCTGCCGGGTTCGGCTGGGCGCTCTGGAATTTCCGCGGGGCATTCGGCGTTCTCGACAGCGGCCGGAAAGACGTGAACTACGAAAATTTCCACGGCCACAAGCTCGACCGCCGGATGCTCGAACTCCTGCGCGCGCTCTAGCGAATTGCGGCGAGCAACTCACGCTGCGGCCTATGGGTTCTCAGGATGGTCATCGAGATGCGAGGCGATCCGGGCGAAGCGGGCCGCGAGGACGGCAAGGATGGCCACCGGAACGAAGACGATCTCCACGCCAAGCATGGCCAGCCCCGCACTTCCGAGGATCGCTCCCGACGCATAGGAAATCCAGACCGCTCCCGCCCGGCGGGCGTCGGCCAGCGCCGGGCCTCCCCGCTCGAGAACCGCGCGTGCCGCGGACTTGCCCAGCATGTCCAGCACTCCCGTCACGTAGGTCGAGGGAAACGACGACTTACCCAGCTCCCTCAGCGTTGCGTTCTGCAGACCCATGGCCAAGAGCGCGGGGATTGCCGCAGGGAACCCCGCGCCGGATCGGATCGCCACAGCGAACGCGGCCAGCAGGAACGCCTCTGTCGCAAGCAGCACGGCGCAACGGCGGAATGTCCTCGCCCTCAGAATCCACAAATACCCGAGAAACAATCCCATTACAAAAACGGGGATCGCCAAGAGATGAGGCAACCCTTTCAGCCAGTCACCCTGGCCGAACGCCGCGCCGAAAGCCGCGGAGTTTCCGCTCATGTGAGCGACGAACAGTCCTCCCAACGAAAGAACCCCGACCGCGTCGATGCTCCCGCCGACACCCGCAAGCAGGAACGCTTCGCGCGGCGCTTGAAACACCGTTTTGTCCGCCGTCGTGCCATTCATGGTGTCAATTGCTAGCGGATACCGGCGCAGGATCAATCCCAGCGACAAGCAGCGTCCCCGAAAGCAGATCTGCGCAGCCGCCGGGCGAGAGGTTGCGCCTGATGAATTCCCGGTGGAGTCCTTCCGCACGGGCAAACCAACCGTCGGCGGAACATCCGCCTCCCGCGAGAAATTCCGCCGCTGACCGGCGCACAAATTTTGCCGCATTGGTTCCTCCGCGGAAGATCACATTGCTGTCTTCCGCCGACTCCATGAGCACGAAGAGGGTTTGGATGCGGGCGGCGTTGGAATCTAGACCCGAGGCGGTTGCTTCGAGGTAGGCGGGCACGCCAGTCTCAAAGATGCCTGGAAAGCCGCGCGCCGCTTCCGCTCTGGCCCCACCGGCTCCGGTGGACCTGCGCACGGTTGCGCCGTGGCTCGTGTCAGCGCCGTCAGCTGCAGCGTGAGCCTGCAAGGCATCGCCCCACGTTTCCAGGAGCACCGCTCTGATTTCTTCCGGGGTCGTTAACCGCACGGAAGATTCGGCGCGCGCCATGGCGGCGAGAAGCATGCCGAGGGTGAAAATCGCCCCTCGATGGGTGTTGACGCCGCCCGTGGCGCACATCATTTCACGCTCGGCCCGGAGACCGAACCGGGTCAGGCATGCTGCAAATGGAAGGCCCTCACGGCCGGCCGCAGCGATGCATGCAAACGGGTGCCGCAGTGCGTTTGCGGAGCGACACATCAGATCGAAATCCATATCCGTGTGCGCGCCGGAATCCCTCGGGCTCACAAGACCGGGCTTCGGATACGCTTCGAGTTCCTGCATCAGAACCGCGACGGCGGATTCGGCCAGGGAAACGTCCGCTGCGGCTATTTCCACAAGTCCTCCCTTCGGACCATTCGGATCGCGTTGATGGATTTTAAGAGGATCAGGGGTTCGCCGTTGCGATATTCCTGCCAGTGAACCTCACCAAGGCCGGGAAGTGAAAGTTCACCGTCAATTTTGAACGGGCAGTCCGGTGCCAGGCGCTGCAAGATGTCTGTGGCAAGCTCGGCCGCATCGGCATCAGCCACGTCGACAAGAACATCGAGATCAGAGGAATCGCTCACATGCAAACCGCCGGTGAGCGCCTGCCACATCCAGCTTCCAAAGACGCGAACAACCAGTCCGGCATCAGCCACCGCGTGTGAAAGCAAGACGAACGCACCAACAATCGCAGGAGGATTCGATTGGCTCGCCACAACTTCCTCCAACAGCGGCGGGCGGGCGGCCCGGAGGATATCCTCAAGCCTCGCCTTCACGGCAATACGCCGCGGCCGCACCCCGGGAGTAGCCAGACAAAATCCCAGCGAGAGGTGATCGTCGTCACCGCGCTGGCGGCACACAACAAACGGATTCCCGTCGGCATGCCACCGCTCAACAACCGCAGTATCCCGGGAAAGGTCCGGCAGCGGGGCGCGAGACAGCCAAACCAACATGTGGCGGCGGAGCGGGTTCACTTGGGTGCGATGAAGAGCGATCCGGGAACGCAATGGGAATTGGCGGGGTTCCGCCCGGTAGGAGCGTGAACAGTTTTTGGCGGGACCGCAAGAAGCCGTGATGCGAATCAGGCGGGATTCAGACTTGTCAACCGCGCGGTGCCGGGGAGACTGTCCGGTCATGTCCTGGGGCTTTGACTACTTGATCGTGGGGGCTGGGTTTTCCGGTCTGACAATGGCCGAACGCCTCTCGACGCAATCCGGGGCGACCTGCCTCGTAGTCGAACGCCGCAGCCACATCGGAGGAAATGCGTATGACCGATACGATGACCACGGCGTCCTCATCCACACCTACGGCCCGCATTATTTCCGCACCAACTCGCACAGGATCCGCGAATATCTCTCGCAGTTCACCGAATGGCATCGGGTGGATTATAAAATCCTCTCGTGGACGCACGGTGCCTACTGGCCGTTTCCAATCAACCTGAATACGTTCGAGCAGTTCGTCGGAAAGCCGTCCACCCCGGAGGAAATGACGGCTGCCCTGGACAAATGGAAGGTCCCGATCGCGAGTCCGTCGAACTCCGAGGAGGTCATCATCTCCCAGGTCGGACGCGAACTCTACGAAAGGTTTTTCGAGGGTTACACGCTCAAACAATGGCGCCGCCACCCGCGCGAACTCGACGCCTCGGTCTGCGGGCGGATCCCGGTCCGCACGAACCGCGACGACCGGTATCTCACCGAGGAATTCCAGGCGCTCCCCGCCGCCGGCTATACCCGTCTGTTCGAACGAATGCTCGCGGCTTGCGGCGATCGCGTGAAGGTTCTGCTGAACACCGACTACCGCGAGGTCCTGCCCCACGTCCAGTTCCAGCGCATGATCTACTCCGGCCCGGTGGATGAATATTTCGATTTCCGCGAAGGCCGCCTCCCCTACCGGTCGCTGCGTTTTGAACCCGAGTCGTTCACGCCGGAACAACTCGTTCCCCGCGAACCCGTCTCCGGAAAAAAGGGCTTCTGGCAACCGGCGATGCAGGTCAACTTTCCGAACGACCACGACTACACGCGCATCGTCGAAGTCAAACACGCGACCGGCCAGCTCTGCGAAAACACGACCATCGTCCGCGAGTATCCGGAGGACTTCGGACCCGGCAAGGAAGCCTATTATCCGATTCCCGCGCCGGATTCCTCCGCCCTCTACTCGCGCTACAAAGCCCTCGCGGATGCCGAAACGAACACCTCTTTCATCGGACGTCTCGCCACCTACAAGTATTACAACATGGACCAGGTCGTCGGCATGGCCCTCGCGGAGTTTGAAAAAATCCGGCTGGAAGGAATCCGTTCCGACTAGGCGACGGCGGGGACAATCATGAAAATTGTGTTTTGCGGAACCGGTGACATCGGCCTGCCGTCGCTCAAGGCGCTGGCGGACTCGCTGCGCCACGAGGTCGTCGGCGTAATCACCCAGCCCGACCGCCCGGCGGGCAGGGACATGCGTCCCCGGCCGCCTGCCGTGAAGGTTGAGGCACTTGCGCGTGGGATCCCGATCTTCCAACCCGAGCGGATCAGGAAGGATTTTTCAGCGCTTGCGGCGTGGAGCCCGGACCTGATGGTGGTGGCCGCCTACGGCCAGATCCTTCCCCGGGCGGTCTTGGATCTTCCCCGGCTTGGCTGCCTGAACCTCCACGCCTCGCTCTTGCCCCGTCACCGGGGGGCTTCGCCAATCCAGGCCTCGATCCTCGCCGGCGACTCCGAGACCGGGATGACCACGATGATCATGGACGAGGGCCTTGATACCGGGGACATCCTTCTCGCGCACCGGATTCCCATTTCGCCGGACGAAACAGCCGGCGAGCTGCATGACCGCCTGGCAGACATTGCACCCGCTGTGCTCCTGGAGTCGCTGGAGCTTCTTGAAACGGGGACAGCCGTCCGAATACCTCAAGATCCCGCTCTCGCCACCTACGCGCCGAAACTCGGCCGGCAGGACGGACGGCTCGCCTGGCAGGAACCCGCAGAAGCCCTTGCGCGCAGGGTGCGAGCCATGAATCCCTGGCCCGGGGCATCCGCCCGGCTCGCGGGGAGCATCATGAAAATCCATTTAGCGGGAGAATCCTCGGAAAGCGGGGCTCCCGGCACGGTTCTCTCCGCCGGTCCGGGCGGAATTGTCGTTGCTGCGGGAGAAGGAAGCCTCGTCCTCCGCGAAGTCCAGCTCGGAGGAAAAATGCGCCTGCCAGCCGGGGAATTCCTTCGGGGATTTCCTGTGGCTGCGGGAACGATGTTCGATTTGTCCTTTTCAGTTCCGTCCTGATGCGGTTGGATGCCGGGGAATTCTCATGTCCACCATCTCTACCCCGCGCTACAAACGTGTTGTTTTGAAACTCAGCGGCGAAGCACTCCGCGAGCCGGGCAATCGTGAAAATATCTCGCCCCAGATCGTTTCGCGAATCGCGGGCCAGATCGCCGAGGTTCAAAAAATGGATGTCGAACTCGCGGTCGTCGTCGGCGGCGGCAATATCTGGCGCGGGCTCGCGGCGAGCCATCGCGGCATGGACCGGACGACTGCGGATTACATGGGGATGCTAGCCACGGTGATCAACGGGCTTGCCCTGATGAGCGCACTGGAGGAGCTCGGGGTCAGCGTTCGCGTGCAGACTGCCATCGAGATGCACAACATCGCCGAGCCGTTCATCCTCCGCAAGGCAACCCGCCACCTCGAACTCCAGCGCGTCGTGATCTTTGTGGCCGGCACCGGAAACCCCTTCTTCTCCACCGACACCACGGCAGCGCTCCGGGCGAACGAAATCGGTGCGGAGGTCATCCTCAAAGCCACCAAGGTGGATGGGGTTTACGATTCCGACCCGAAAGTCAACCCTGACGCAAAACGCTTCAGGCACATCACCTACGGAGAAGCCCTGGCGCGCAGGCTGCAAGTGATGGATTCGACCGCATTCAGCCTTTGCATGGACAACCGCATGCCGATTATCATCTTTGACATGAACAATCCTGACAACATCCGGCGGGCGATCGTCGGCGAAGAGGTGGGGACTTTGGTCTCCGAAAAACCGGAGGGCGCGCAATGAGCGTTGACGAAATTTTGTTTGGGGCAGAGGAGGGCATGGAGAAGTCGGTGGAGTTCATGATGCATGAGTTCAACACCATCCGCACCGGCAAAGCCTCGCCGGCACTTGTCGAAAACCTAGATGTGCAGGCCTACAACTCGATGATGAAGCTCAAGCAGCTCGCTCTCATCTCCGCACCGGAACCCAGGCTGCTGGTCATCCAGCCGTTCGATGCCTCGACTGTCCGCGATATCGAGCGCGCGATTAACGAATCACGCCTCGGAGTCAACCCTGCAGTGGACGGCAAAATCATCCGCATTCCGATCCCGGAGCTCTCCGAGGAGCGTCGACGGGACTTGGCCAAAACAGTCAAGCAACTGGCCGAAGAAAGCCGCGTCCGGGTTCGCTCCTGCCGGCGAAACGCCATGGAGGCTGCCAAAAAGCTGCAAAAAGACGGCGACTTGACGGAAGATGGCCTCCGCGACGCGGAAGCTGAAATCCAAAAACTCACCGACCGCTTTGTTGCCGACCTCGACAAGCATACCGCCACCAAAGAAGCGGAACTGATGAAAATATGAAATCCCTGATCCTCTTTCTCGCCCTCGCGGCGGGGACTCTGAATGCCGATGTCGTCCGCCCGTCTCCAGAATATTCCTGGGTGGACTCGACCGGGGCACACAGAAGCTCCAAAGCTTTTCTCGGGCAGCCCGTCGTGGTGCTTGTCGCCAACTCCCCGCGCGACTGGGCATTTCGATCCCAGGTCGGACAGCTGCAGAAGATGTATGAGCGGCTTGCCGCCGAGAAGATCGTCTGCGTTGCGGCTTTCACGCAAACCCCCGGCGTCGTCCGATCCAACATCCCATTTGTCACGGCAGCGGATGGGCCGCGCCTGGCCTATGATCTCCAGGTGGATAAAGGGTTTGCTATTGCCGTCATCGGCAAGGACGGAAACCTCGATTATTTCGGGCGGCATGTTCGGCCGGCACAACGCATCTACGACATTCTCGACAACTCCTACGACGTTCAAAAGTCGCTCAGGAGACCCTGAAGATCCGGATCTTCCGCACCATGGTCTCCGAAATTGCCAGGGTCCTCTACCACGAGTCCACAATCCTGAGCCGGCTTGATGAGCTTGCCAACCAGATAACCGAAGACTACCGGGGCAAGGAGCTCACGGTCATCGCAATCCTCAATGGAAGCTTCATCTTCATGGCAGACCTCCTCCGCCGGATCCCCCTGCCTCTCCAGGTCGACGGATGGAGCGTGTCCAGCTACCATGGGACAAAGACAACCGGTCTGATCAATTTCCGGCAGACCCAACTCGCGGATGTGCGGGGCCGACACGTTCTCCTGTTGGATGACATCCTCGACAGCGGCCTCACCATCCACTCAATCAAAGAACGGCTTCAAAAGGAAGCCGGGGCCGCCAGCTTGCGCGTCTGTGTGCTCCTGAGGAAAAATGTCGAACGCGTCCGGCAGGTCGAGGCCGACTATGTCGGGTTCGACATCCCGAACGAGTTTGTGGTGGGTTACGGGCTGGACTACAACGAGCGCTACCGCAACCTCCCGTTCATCGGCATCCTCAACGAGGAGGGGATCCGGCGCTACGCGCGGTAATGCAGGCTCCCTCAATCGGTCATCTGAGGAAAATCGCGATCAGCGCCCCCACAAGAATCAGCCCTGCAACGAGCATCATCACAAAAATGTTGTTGAGAAGGGATATCTTCAGGAGATGCGAGCGTGTGACCATCCGCTGCGGCTCCGAAATCCTGTTGGCCATCTGAGCGGCCTGGAGCTTCGCGCAGGCGACAATTGCCAGAGAGCGCTGGATCACTGTCTGCCCGTAAGTGGCCCGCTGCAGCTTCTTCAAAAACTCTTCTAGTTGCCTTGGATTGCTGAACAGCTGCAACGGCGAAGGGTTGTGATTATCCTCGGGAAGGATGAGATCAGCCCCTTCCGCAAGGATTTCACTGCAGGCAAGACTGAGATCGCTGACGTTCAGATGATAAGCAAGGCACAGCCTGCGGATGGCGGGATCCGCCTGGGCTTCCAGTATGAAATTCCGGACTAGGTTCTCACCGCCCCGCAATCGGACGCTCTTGCCAAGCCGCAAATATCGCAGCAGCTCCTTCCGCGCACTATTTGGTTCGATCCTTCTCACGTCCTGGAATGAGAATGTCTGCAGAAACCCATCAAAACGGCAGTGAAGAAACCCGGGCTGTCGTCATCATTCGTCATCATTCGCTTTGTGTCGCCCTGCCGCGAATCGTCAACATCAGAATGCCGCCAATAATGCCAAACGGCGCCATGAAGTAGAAATAGTTGTCCCAGCTTTTATCGAGCAGTTGCCCGAGAAAATAACCGGCCAGGCTCCCGCCGAAATATTGGAAGGAGTCGATCAGTCCCGAAGCGAAGCCCGCCATTTTGCGCCCGCCGATGTCCATTGCTGCCGCTGTGCCGAGAATCGAGTGAGTCGAATTCGCGGTCAGCGAAATCATGACCAGGAAGAAGACGGCGGCATTGGCTGAGTGAAACTGCGCGGCCAGGAGGATGATCCCGGCCTCTAAAAAATATAAACCTGCAGCCACCGGTGTCCGGCGGCCTTTGAAGAACATGTCAGAGATATAACCGGACGCCAGCGAACCGGCGGAGGCGACGAAGGGAATCAAGAAACCCAGCCATTGGAACTGCGCCGACTTCAGATCGAGGTGGTGGACATCCTGCATGAAGCGAGGAAACCATTGATCCACCCCCTGTCGGACCGCTCCCGTGCAGGCATACGCCAGCGCAACGATCCAGACCACCGGATTGCTTGCGATGGTTTTGAAGACGACGCCAAACTGGGCCTGCACACCGGTATCTGCATGGTCGAACTCACCTGCATGCACACCGTGATAGCCCGCTTCCTCAGGAGTCTCCTTGACGAACAATGCCATACCGACCGCAGCTACCGCGCACAGGATGGACGGGGCCCAGAAAAGCCACCGCCAATGCAGCGGAGGCACGTTCCACATCCACAAAAACGCAAATCCCGCCAGCAAAGCCGGACCCAGCTTGAAGATTCCGAAGCGGCCCAGATTAATCATGAAGCCGAAAATGCCTGCGAAACGTCCGCGCTCTAGCTTGCCGAACCATGCCGCATTGATCTTCACCATGCCCGGCGCACCGAACGCCTGCATGTAGCCGTCGATTCCGCGAATAGCGATGAAGAGACCGAGTATTCCCCAGAACGACGCCACGCCAAACAGTATGTTCATCGTGACAGTCCCCGCAGCGCCTATAAGCATCGCCTTCTTGCCGCCAACCCGATCCGTGAGCAGCCCGTTGATGATCTGGCCGCAGGCATACGCCAGCAAGGCTGTGGTAATGATCCACCCCATCTGTTCCTTCGAATACCCGAACTCGTCGCTGATAGATTTGTTCGCGATCGAGAGGTTGTATCGACACATGTAGAACGATGTGTAGAGCAACCCGATGAATCCCCAGTTCACCCCCCGGCGCCCCCGGAAACCGGGCGGATGCGGAACGCGATAAGATATATGGGAATCGTTGGAACTCATGTCGCTGCGCATACCGTTCCCGTCGGTTTATGGACGGAAACGCCTGCCTTGAACGTGACCTTAAGGCCCGGATTTGGCAATGAATTTTCCCCCGGACTCTCTGCACCACAGCGCAGAAAAAAAGCACCGGGCGCTTCCACAAAAAAATGGCCGGGGTGCGAACATGCACCCCGGCCCAACCTCACTTAAGAAAATTCAAACGTAGGCGTCCGCTTTTGGCTTCTCCATTTTGCTCAGGGCCTTCCGCAGCTTGCCGAGCGCGATGTTCTGCAATTGGCGGATCCGCTCGCGGGTCACTCCAAATTTTACTCCGACCTCCTCAAGGGTCTTCGGCTTTTTCCCGTCAAGTCCGAACCGGCAATTAATGATCCGCCGCTCGCGATCATCCAGAACGTCCAGCAGATCGCCGACTTCATCGCGAAGGTCCTTGTCCCGCAGCATCTCGAAAGGATCCTGAGCCTCGGTGTCGCTGACCAAATCCCCGAACTGCGTGGAATCGTCGTCCCCAACCGGCTGGTCAAGCGAAGTCGGACGAATAGCAGCGCTCTTGAGCGCAGTCACTTTCGACGGGGACAGACCCACCTCCTCCGCCAATTCGTCGTCGGATGGCTCGCGCCCGAGTTCCTCGGTCATCTGCATCGAAACCCGCCGCATCTTCGCAATCTTGTCCACCAAATGGACAGGAAGACGGATCGTCTTGCTCTGGTTCGCCAGGGCGCGCTTGATCGATTGCTTGATCCACCAAGCCGCATACGTGCTCAACTTTCCGCCTTTTTTCGGGTCAAAACGCTCCACGGCTTTCATCAGCCCGATGTTCCCCTCGGAAATCAAGTCGAGCAGCGGCAGGCCGTAGTTGCTGTAGTCCCGCGCAATTTTCACAACGAGCCTCAAATTGCACCGCACCATCCGCGAGCGGGCCTCCTGGTCACCGCGTTTGATCTTTCGCGCAAGCTGCACCTCCTCCTTCACCGTCAGAAGAGGAAACCGTGCGATCTCCCTGAGGTAGAGTTGAAATCCTGTGTCTGAATCTTCAATGGCCATAGTATTTTTCGGGCGTTGGGTCGTCCGGCTGGATTCCTGTGTCAGTAACCCAACCGGAGATTTAATTAATGAGGTTAAATATGAGACCCTTGAACGACGGGTTTCGTTCAAAGGAAAAATCAATCAATTCGGAAAGTATTGATTTGGATCACAATCAGCGGACAGGGAAAAGCCGTCCCGGATCCATTTTACCTGAAATTTTGAGCCTGCATGGCCCTGACCATCCGCCAGAGTGGCAGCTTGAGCTGAAATACTATTGGACGTTCCCCGCGAATGGCGGCTAGCTATCGAGGATGGAGAGAGCCCGCGCATTGATTGTGGTTTTGGACAGCGTGGGGGTCGGACACGCGCCGGATGCCGGGACCTATGGCGACGCGGGTGCCAATACACTCGCGCATATCCTGCGGGAATTTCCCGGCCTGAATGTCCCGCAACTGAGAAAGATCGGTCTGGAGAGCGTGCTTGCCCTCTCGGGCGGTCAACCGGCAGAAACTCCGCAAGCGGGGTGCGCCGGGGTGATGATGGAGCTTTCCGCAGGCAAGGACACCACGACCGGGCACTGGGAACTCGCTGGGGTCGTGCTCGCGGAGCCGTTCCGCGTCTTCGAGTCGTTCCCGCAGGAAATGGTCGCCGCCATCGAAGCGGAGGCCGGCGTGCAGTTTCTTGGAAATATTACCGCCAGTGGAACGGAGATTCTGGCGTGTCTCGGTGGGCAGCATGTGCGCACGGGAAAACCGATCCTCTACACCTCTGCGGATTCGGTCCTGCAAATCGCGGCTCACGAGGACGTGATCCCGCTCGATCGTCTCTATGAAATTTGCAAGGCCGCCCGCCGGCATGCGGACGGAATCGGAAGAGTGATCGCCAGGCCGTTTGTCGGAACAGATGGCCGGTGGATCCGCACGCCGAACCGGCATGATTTCTCTCTGATGCCACCGAGAACGGTCCTGAATGCCTTGGAGGATGCAGGGATTCCGGTCACGGGCATCGGAAAGATCTCGGATATTTTTGCGGGCAGCGGAATCCGGGAGTCCTATCCCACGACTTCGAACCGTCACGGAATGGAGGTCATCAAACAGCTCTGGGACTCCGGAAAAAAGGGTCTGCTTTTTGCCAATCTCGTGGACTTCGACATGCTGTTCGGACACAGGCGGGACGTGAAAGGATATGCGCTTGCACTCGAGGAATTTGATCTCTGGCTGGGGAGGTTTTTACAAACGATCCGGGACGACGATCTCGTGATCATCACAGCCGATCATGGAAATGACCCGACATGGAAAGGCACTGACCATACACGGGAGCAGGTCCCTTGCTTCGAACTTCATGCGGGAAAACGCGACCTCTTGGGAAAAATCAGGGGATTCGGCCATGTCGCCTCGCGGGTTGCCGGACATTTTCAGCTCGGCCCCGACTGGAGAGCCTCCGCAAGCGTCGGGAAACGATAAGGGTAACCCATCCTCACCGCGACGCCTGGCAGGACGCGCGAACTGTCGAGCAGCACGTGGGAAAGCTCCCCCAGCGCCGCTTTCAGGACAATCGCCGGCGCGGGAATAATCGCTGGCCTGCGAACGCTCGCTGCGACGGCTTTGGTGAATCCGGCGTTCGTCACCGGCGCTGGCATCGCCGCATTCACAGGACCTGATACCGACCCTTGGTCCAATGCCCACAAAATCATGCCGGCCACATCGCGGACGTGAATGCAACTCATCCATTGCCTGCCGCTCCCCAGCGGTCCCCCGAGCCCCGCGCGGAAAACCGGGCGGATCAAACCCATAGCCCCGCCGCTTCCAATGACAAACCCGATCCTCAGCAGAACCACTCGCACTCCCGACAGAACCGCAGCGGACGCCGCTGCCTCCCAAGCCCCGCAGGTCTCGGCCAAAAATCCCGACCCGCGCGGGCTCGCTTCATCAACAATCTGGTCTCCCGTGTCGCCGTAGAATCCGATCGCGGACGCATTGATAAGTGTTCTCACCCCCGGAATCCCTGACGTGATGGCCTCTACGATCCGGCGGGTTCCCTGGACCCGGCTCTCCACGATTTTTTGTTTTCGCGCGGCGGACCATATCCCAAGAATCGGCTCGCCGGCAAGGTTGATGACCGCATCCAAGCCTGCCAGGTCGCCCGCCTCGCGAAAAACACGAAACCCCGGACGCTCCTGCCTCGAAAAGCAAACCACATGGTCCCCACGGCTCAACGCCAGATCACACAGCTCCCGCCCCACAAATCCCGAGGCTCCGAAAATTCCCAGACAAAGTGATGACATGCCCAGAACCATAACGCATTTTGGAAGCCGTGGGACGAGAATTATTCCAGCACTTAATGGGTCCGCTTGGCAGGTCTGTCCGGAAAGAACACTACAAAAAGCACAATCAACCCGAGCAATGCTGCAGAAGCAGAATATCGACTCAAAGCAAGTCCGCCTTGATCGAGCGGTTTGTCAAGAAAGTCGCCGACAACCGCGCCGAGAGGTCGCGTGAGAATAAACGCAGCCCAAAAAAGCGCCGTGCGGGAAATCTTCGTCCCGTAATAGGCCGCAGCGACAATCGCCAGCATCGTGCCGAATATCATGGCAGCACCCGTGTAGCCAAGGTTGGCTGTGTCTGCCGTCCAATCTCCCAGGGCCGTGCCAAGCGTTTGGGAAAACATGATCGTCACCCAGTAAAATCCTTCGGCTCTGGGCGAACTCACAGTGTCCACTGCCACGGAACCCAAGGCGCGATACCAGATCCATAGAGACGCCGCCAGCAAAGCAAACAGGATGACGCTCCCGCCCGCGTAACCAAACCCCAGTGAACGAGTCGCGAAATCTGCCAGCGTCGTCCCCACCGTGGTCGTAGCGATAATAGTCGCCCAGTAAAGAAACGGATGAAATGCCCTGGCGGAGACCTGGGCGAAAACCGCTGCCAGGAACAAGACGGCAAAGATGCCTGTGCCGAGAAGGTATCCGAGATTCATCGACATCGAAACAGCATCGCCACCAGTCTCGCCGAGCGTGGTCGCAAGGATCTTGATGATCCAGAAGATCATGGTGACTTCGGGCACCTTGCTGAGAACGGCTTGTCTGTCCGTGTTCATGGATTCTGCGTTGTTGGTCATGAAGCGCGCTCGGGACCGATTACCGACGAAGACAGCCTGGATCGCCGCTTACCGAAGCACATGGTTGAACGAAAGCACCGCGGACGGAGGGCTGGGGTGGTCATGGGGCGGCAAGCTACGACACCAGGGTGGCGATCAGCAACACCAAACGCCCAAAGCTGAGCAACCAGGGTATGGTCAAAACTGGCGTGAGTCAGGGAGATCGGGCGCATCTGGGCCCACCGCTTTCCCGCTGGCGGCATGCCGCGCTCGCTGATCTAATCGCGGCATGCTTGAGGTGACTGTGCTGGCCAGCGGAAGTTCCGGAAATGCCCTGTTGGTGCGCTCCGGGGCCTGCTCCGTGCTTGTGGATGCGGGACTGAGTGCTCGCAGGCTGGCTACCGGAGTGCAGTCGTGCGGGATCGCTCCGGAATCGCTTTCCGGCATCCTTCTCACCCACGAGCACGGCGACCACACCAAGGGACTGAAAGTGTTTGTGCAAAAATTTGATGTGCCGGTATTCGCCAATCCGCTCACCGTCGATCATCTCAAGCGCCAGGGAATCGCGGCGCGCTGGAATTTGTTTTCGAGCGGGGCGGGGTTCATGATCGAGAATATCGAGGTGCTTCCTTTTTCCGTTCCGCACGACGCCGCCGACCCGGTTGGTTTCGTCCTGCGATCAGCAAGCGGGACCGGCTTCGCGGTGCTCACCGACCTCGGCTATGCCACGCGTCAGGTGGTGGAATCGGTCCGGGGTGTTCATGCCCTCCTGATTGAGACGAATCACGACGAGGCGCTGTTGCAGGGCGACACGAAGCGCCCTTGGTCCGTGAAGCAGAGGATCCTCTCCCGCCATGGACACCTCTCCAATTCCGCCGCCGCAGAAATCGTGGCCGAAGTGGCCACCGGAGTCCTCCGCCATGTGTTGCTCGGACACCTGAGCCGCGACTGCAATACCCCCGACCTGGCCGTCCAGACCGTGGGGTCGCGCCTCCAAGCCGGCGGCCACCCGACAATCGAGGTCCAATGCGCGCGCGCCGACGAGGAAGCGCCGATGATCAGGATTGTGATTTGAGGTCGCCGTCGCCAAAGAGCTGCCGGTAGGCCTGGCCCCAGACCAGATACGCGAAAGGCGCACTAGCGAGCAGCCCCACGCAGCACGCAAGCACGCCGACGAACGCCACAAGCGCCACCAGAATCATCAGCCCAAATGCGCGGAACCACTGGCGGTGGACGGTTTTCAGGCTGGTGACGATCGCCTCCCAGAAACCTAATTTTTTGTCAACGATCAGCGGGAACACAAATCCGATTCCAATCGAGAAATACACGACCGGGATCAGCAGCAGCGCAGACGACACTAGGACCGGAACCTGGGAGTGCAGCTTGGCTGTCAGGAAAATTCCGGGCACCAGAAGGACGGCGGCCACCACGAAGACCGCCACGATCCAGACCAGCATCGCCAGCAGGAGTTGGACCCAATTCGAGTTCCGGAAGCCGATAAAAACATTAGCAAGCTCCGCCTTCTTGGTCCTGAGTGTTTCGATAAAAAACAACATGAACCCCGCCGAGAGGATCGAAGAAACGCCCGTCGCCAGAACGTAGAAAAATAGAAAAACTACTCCCGCAATGGCCAGCATTCCAATCTGCGGCGCGGCCCCGTGGCCGGCGAAGTTCGTGAACAGTCGCTGGGCAAACTGCATGGGAAGTTGCAAGGCGGTCGAAATCGCAAACAAGATCAGGGTCGCGACCACGCAAAGCCCCCAGTTCGTCTTGAAGCATTCCCATGCCTTGCCCAGGCACTCGTCATACCGGATCAAGCCAGGCTGCTGGAAATCGGCGGCAGCCCCGAAGACCGATGGCGGCTCGTGCCTCGGGGAAACCACAGCCCCGGGCGGAGGGAGCTTCGTAAAGGCGGACAGCGGTTGCCATGTTTCCATCCCTTCCTGCCAGCCAAGATCGGAGGGTAAAAATTGCCCGCTCTCCAATCCATTTGAGATTTCCTGATCGGTGAATTGCCCCAGGCTTTGGCTCTCGCGGTTGACAAAGATCATGGCCATGCCCGCATGCCTACACGATTTCCACTGCGCCGGTCAAACATTCCAAGGCAAAAGGCATGCAAAATATACGGGTGCGTGACGACATGAAGCAGGTCGAGCAAGGACGCCCGTGCTCCTTGACCAGCACTCACCCGCCTCGCGGGCTTCTATCTTGCTCCAACCCACGAATCCTCGATGGTCCGAAGCCGGGCCTGTTTGACCCCGAGCTTTGGAACGCAGGATATGAGGGCTTTGGTATAGGGGTGCTGGGGATTTTTCAGGAGGCTTTCGGTGTCGCCGTATTCGACAATCTCTCCGCGGAACATGACGGCGACGCGCTCGCAAAGTCCCCGGATGATGGCAAAGTTATGCGTGATCAGGATGAGCGACATCCCGAATTCGCCGCGGAGGCGCCGGAGCTCCGCGAGGATTTGGGCCTGGATGGTGACATCGAGCGCGGTGGTGGGTTCGTCGGCGACGAGAAGTTTTGGCCGGCAGCTGAGAGCCATCGCGATCATGGCCCGCTGCTGCATGCCCCCGCTGAGTTGGTGGGGGTAGTCGTGCATGCGCTTCTCCGGATCCACAATGCCAACCGCGCCGAGCCACTTGACGATCTCGGCATCAACGTCCGAGACATCCGGACGGTGGAGATGGATCCCCTCGGCGATCTGGCTGCGGATCGAATAGACGGGGTTCAGAGATGTGGCGGGCTCCTGAAAGACGTATGCGATGCCCCCGCCACGCATCAAGCGGATCTGCCGGGGCGACATTTTCAGAACGTCCCGACCGAGAAAAAGGATCTTGCCGCCCGTGTATTCTGCGGGCGGGGTCGGAATCAGGCGGGTAAGCGAGAGAGCGGTCACACTTTTTCCGCTGCCGCTTTCGCCCACGATCGCGAGCGAGTCCCCTTCCTTCATCGATAGCGAGATATTTTTCACGGCGTCAACGGTGCCGTTTTCTGTCCGGAAACGGACCGAAAGGTTGTGGAGTTCGAGAAGGTTCATGTGGTTTTCATCTGGGTGGGCATTTCCGGAAGTTGCAGTTGGAACGGCCGACCCACAGGAGGCATGGCGTCCCTCCTGATTCAGGAAGCGCGCACGTTTGCGTAAACATGCGTTTCCATTTGAGGGGTTGCAAGACTGATCCGCCGCCACTCATTCGCGGGCTTCGATCAGTAAAGCGCGCGCACTATTTCGAGGCTGAGATATCGGGTTGATGAGAGCGTGTAGTCGGCTTGATGCAAGAGCGTCTTGTCACCGATGCCGACGCTCTTCATCCCTGCGGATACCGCTGCTTTCACGCCGGCGGCAGCATCCTCGATGACAACGCAGGACTCGACAGGGATGCCGAGGAGCCGCGAGGCGAGCAGCAGGCCTTCCGGGTCGGGTTTGGACATCTTTGTGTGCTCGCCGGTCACGACCTCATCGAAGCGAGCTTCCAGTCCGATTCGTCGCAGGATGACTCCGGCATTTCGGCTGGCAGAGACGATGGCCGTCTTGAACCCGGCTGCCTGCAATTCGTCCAGGAAGCCGGTGATGCCCGGCAGGACATCCCGCGCGGCGAGAGTTTCTAGCGATTCAACGTAGATGTCGTTTTTTGTCTGCATCAGCACCTCGATTTCTTTCTCGCTGTAGGAACGCGGCGAATGCTCAAGAATGATATCCAGACTCTGCCGCCGGCTAACGCCCTTGAGCCGTTCGTTGACGTGGCTATCGAAGAATATTCCTTCCTGATCGGCGATCTGCTTCCATGCACGATAATGCAGACAGGCGGTATCCACGATGACGCCATCGAGATCGAAAAGGATCGCCTTCGGCTGCGGGCGGTTCAGGAAGGCGGGCGAGATCGGCGCGGTCAGTGGCTCGCGACTCAACTCCACTTCATTACCATAAAGTTTCACATCGATCTTGTCGCCGGCCAGCAGGCACAGGCTCACCTCGTCGCCCTTGACGCCGACCTGGATCGTGCGGTCCCGGTAAACAAACTTGAACCTGTAGGCGTTCCAGCCGGGGGGGAGGATGGGCGAAAATTCCAGCAGCGGCCCAGTATAGGTGAGCCCGCCAAATCCGCAGACGATGTTCAGCCACGTTCCGCTCATGGAGGAAATGTGCAATCCTTCCTCGGTGTTGTTGTTGAAGTTGTCGAGGTCCAGGCGCGAACTCCACAGGTAATATGCATAGGCCTGATTGTAGCGCCCGACATCGCAGGCGAGGATCGAATGAATCGACGGAGACAGCGATGAGGTGTGGACGCAGCGCTGCTCGTAAAAGCTGTAGTTCCTGCATTTTTCGTGCGCGGTAAAGCGGTCGCGCAGCAGGAACATCGCGAGCAGGACGTCAGGCTGTTTGGTGATCTGGTGGCTGTGGATCTTCGGGATCGTCCATTTGCGCTCGATCGGATAGTCGCGATCCCGGTCCAACTCCTCACGGCTCATCGGGCTGAGGGAGAGGAAAATATCGTTTTCGACAAAGACATCCATCCCTTCATCGTAAAGGAGAATGAGTTTGTCGGCTACTTGGCCCCATTGTTCCATTTCGGCCGGATCGAACTGCGTGCGCTCAAACGCGGCGTCGAGCAACGCGGGGGTTTCGGCGCGCATTTCGGCCACGCATTGCGCCGTATAGCGCAACAGCCAACGGGCCATGTAGTTCGTATACCAGTCGTTATTCACGCCCTGGGCAAACTCGTTAGGGCCCATGACCCGGTTGATCGCGTATCCGTTGCGATAGGGGATAAACGTGGCGCGACTGGACCAGAAGCGGGCCAGTTCGATCAATAGCTCTATGCCGTGCGTTTGCAGGTAAGACTTGTCGCCGGTGACTTGGGTGTAAACGAAAATGGCGTATCCAATAATCGAGTTGATATGGATCTCCCCCATCCAGTATTCCCACACCGCCGTGTCCTCGGTGCCATCCATAGTCGTCCACGGAAAAATCGCCCCGCGATATCCAAACTCTTTCGCCTGAGCACGGGCCGCATCTAACCCGTTGTAGCGATACTCCAGCAGCTTTTTGACAGAATCCGGGTTGTTGAACAGGTAGAATGGCAGGCAATAGCTCTCCGTGTCCCAAAAGGTCCTCCCGTTGTAGCATTCGCCGGAATACCCCTTCGGTCCGATATTCAGAAAGCTGTCCTGCCCGCGATACGTGCTCAGGAGTTGAAAGCTGCAATAGCGAATGCCCTGCTGTGCGGCCGGATCGCCTTCGATCTCGACGTCGCAACGATCCCAGAGATGGGCCACTTTTTTCGCGTGAGCGGCGCGGGCGCGGTCAAATCCCCCGCCCACATAGAGCGCCAGGCTTTCGCGGCTTTTCTCCATAAGAAAATCCACAATCTCCTTTTCCTGTCCCGCATCCACAGTCGTCCGATTCTCGCTTTTCGGGATCAGGCCATACGGATACCCGGCATCGCGGCTCGTCCAGACGGGAACCATTTTATCAAAAACGTGTTCCACTCCCGGCTCCGGGGTGAACGACAAAACGCTGGCAACCCGCTTTTCTGACTTCAAATATTCACGCCGGAGATCCCGCAGAGCAGGTGCCTCCACATGCATCCGGTGAATCGTGTATTGGCCGGTCGTCAGTATGTTGCTCAGGAGAAAAGAATCGGAGTCCGTCGCGCCCTGTAGCACCATCCGGGTGTGAACCTGGCAGGTGGCGTGGTCCCGGTTTTCCTTCTGTCCATCGATCGCGAAGGTCAGCTTCACCGGACGCGCATGCCCGATCGCCTGAACCGACAGCCGGATCGCTCCGAGGTGCGGGTCGTCATGGCTCACGAAACGTTCCCAGGACAGGCGGGTCACGGCACCGCTCCGCGTGGTGAACACAAGCTGGCGCGTGAGAATTCCCTGCCGCATGTCGAGAGACCGCCGGTATCCAGACACTTGGGAAGAATGGAGATCGAGCGGCTCGCCGTCTACCTCGACGAGAATCTCCAGCCAGTTGGCGGTGTTCACCATGGAATTGGTGGAATCGGGAAACGCTTTCCGCTTCCATGTATACGTCTGCTGCTCCTTGACGTAGATGCCGCCGATGTAACAGCCGCAGAGGGTTTCTCCCCCGAACCCTTCCTCGAAGTTCCCGCGCGTCCCCATGTATTCGTTCGCCAAGGAAAACAGGGACTCCGCGATCTCATTTCGTTCGGGGCGGAACTCTTCTTCGGTGATGTGCCACGGTTCGATGGTGGCGACCCGGTGCTCGGACATTTTGTCTGTATTGCTCATAATTTTGTGACCCACAGGTGGCTGAACAAACCGGGCGCGCCTTTCTCGGCGACCCAGTCGTGAAGTTTCATTTTTTCGAGCGGGCTGATCCAGATGCCGATGGACTTCCAAGCGAGGCATTCGTCGGGGATCCGCACCGAGCAGAGCGCCTCCGGCTGCCAACGGGCTTCGAGGCCTTTTGGAAGCTCCCAATGCGAGGCCACGCACATCTCCCATCCGCTCCGCACGCCCGCCTGCGCGTCGGGCAGCGGAGCGGCCGACGGAGCCTCGGGATTAAAAAAGTGGATCCGCTGCGAAATGTCGCGGGCCTCGGGGTCGAACGCATGAATGTGCAGTACATGATTTTTAGCGCGCCCCTGGAGGCCATCGATCCGGACCTTGAGATGCCGCCACTGCACCCAGGCGGCCACCCCCCAATCCCAACCCTGAGGGTAATCGGCGCAGAGTTCCTTGAACCCGTAGCCGTCCGCACACCGCTCGACATCGAACTCATGCCCCAGCACTTTTGTGATGGAACCGCGTGGCAGATAAATGCCGGGGTGAACTTCGATCACGACTTCACCCGAGCCGGGGCGCTGATGCCGGAACCAATCGTTCATGCGCTTCATTTCCACATCGCCTGCCGCCCTCCCCATATCTCGGTCCCAGCGGCTTGTGTCGCGGATGTTTCCGAAAAGCTGATATCCCGGCTCCGGGAGCTTGACCCTCGCGGCAACGCGCGCCACCACCTCCGATGTATGTCGGCGCAGCCGCGCCTCGACTTCCTCGACGCCTTCGATCTCCAGTTCATCGGCACGCACGCCCCGGAACCGGTGCCAGCACGCAAGCCGCGTGCCGTCGAACTGCAAAGCCAGCCCGTTGGCAGGCAGTTCGCGCTCTTCGTAATCCATCCCGCACAGGCTCTCGACCCGGACGTGCCTGCATTTCGATCGTGCGGATACCACGAATCGATCCGGCGTCTGGGTGACGAGGTAGGTGTAGGGCTGCCCCCGGTGCTCGAAGGTTTGCGCTTCGAGTAGGCTGCCCCAACTCTTGCGATGGGTGACGGGCGTTGCCGCGCCAAAGCCAACGGTCAATTCCAGTTTGGTTTCCCCGGCCGGAACCATTCCCTCCAGCAGCACCGCTCCCGTCGTCCCAGCAGGATGCGGGAGAACGCTGGCCTGCCAGCCATCCGGCGGTTCGACCGAAAATGGCCCGGCGCAATTTTCCAACAAATCCCAGAGCGCAAAGGGAACGGTGCGTTTCGCGCCCGCATTCGTGATGGCTACTTCCACCCGCCGCGCAAGCCCCTCGGAGGAAAGAACCTTTGTTTTGACTTCGATGCCGGCAAACGACTCCGAAGCCGGAGCCGTCCCGGTCGGCTCAAACGCGGGATAGCTCCATGTCTTCCCGTAGTCGTAGCAGCGCTGGGGAGTGGCGTGCGGGTATTTCCAGACGGACTGCCGCACAAGGCTCTCGTCCACGATCACATCGGGAAAGCTGCCCGGTCGGTGACCGACATGCGATCCCATCATCTCGCCCCGCCAGTAGGTCGGCTGCCGGACGAATCCACCCGCCGCCTGCATCCGCTCCGCCCACGTGATCAGGCTGCCGATTTCCAGTCGACCTTTGTCGCGCTGGTCGGCCAGCCATTCGATTGCGCGACGGTTATGCTCGTAACACTTGCCCGCAAAGAAATACTGCAAATTGATCGTAAAGACGCGTGGCGTGCCGGTCATTTCGGCTTGGCGCAACCAGTCTTCGGCCAACTGAAGAAATGGCAGCGGTTCGTCGCCGGGTTCCAGCCAGCGGTCGGCAGCCAGCGCATTGAGCGGGCACCAAGGGCCTTCGCTCCAGTGATTCAGGCAGACAAGCGGATTGCGCAACTCCATGCTCGCCATCATCACCGCGTCAGCCCGTGCGCACGGGTTTTCGGGCTTTCGGAAATCCTCCGGTGAAATGAAATACGGCGAGAGCGGCGAACCGTAGTGAGCGATTGACCATCCGCCATCCTCGATGACCGTTGGCGCGCAGAACCCGAGGATGTATCGGATGCCGAGTTGCCGGCACGCTGCAACGAAGCCATTGCCGGTCGTGTAGGTATTCACCGCCACCATCGGGCCAAGGCCCAGCCCGGCAAACCGCTCCTGCGCGATTTGCAGCAGCCTTACGCATTCCGCCTCGGAATACTTCCACCAGTTCGGATCGGTACAGGCGGGATCCGAATCGACCGGATAAATATTCGGAGCGACCAGCCCACCGCTCTGCTGCAATTTCCGCAACGAGCCGTGGTGCTGTGCTGCCTGCTCGAAACCGAAATCTGTATCGCAGACCAGCCCCAGCTTGAGCAGGTGTTCCAACTCGGCGGAAAACCTGTCAGCCGTCTGCCCGAGCTGGCCGTAAATGTGACAGTAGGATTTCGTTGTTAGGCTGGCGACTTGGAACTGCGCCATCTCGTCGTTCATGCCACCACGTCCAGATCGGGGTTCTCGGGGCCGAAATGTTTCAGCATGACCAAGGGATCAGTCGCCGATGGGTTCTTGATGACCACTCCTTCGCGGGCCGATTTTTCGCTCACGTAAAACTCATCCGACGTCTGCTGGCCGTAGCGTATGAGCGTCGGCGCCTCGGCCTGCCAAATGCCGAGCGTGCCGTGTCCCTGGACGAAAATGACCCCATAGGCGGCGCTGTCCTTGATCGTGACGGTCTGCCCTGGCAACACCGTCAGTTCCTTGGCGCTGAAATAGGTGGAGCGGTAGCAGACCCATTTTTCGACGTAGCCGGGCGTCTGCTCCGGTGGTTTGACCAGCTTGGGCCGCATAAAATGGTGCGCGACAAAGTCGGTATCCACGTTGGCTTCCCAGTCCAGAACCTCGATCAGGTAGTCGAAATCGCCCTTGCGATCCGCGGGGCAGTCCTTCCAGAGCAATTCCTCCTGCACAAGCTGGTCGCCGACGAGCGATTGATACATGGCATAGACGTCGGAATTCCGTTGCGGCTCGTAGGTGCAAAAGCTCCCGGGCGCGTGGAGGATGCCTGGAGGGACATCCCATCCGGTCCCCGCCTCCAGCCGGTAGGCACGCGAGAGGTTCGTGATTTTGTTGTCGCCCTTGGTAAAGTTGACGAGAGTCTCACGGATCGCATCCTTCGTGGTTCCCGGCTCAACGCCGAAAAACGTGTAGGGGAAATCGCCTCCATGATTATTCATCTGTGGCGGAAAATAATACGCCTCGGGTTTTCCGTTCTGACCGACGAGCTTCGCATGCTTGTCCTGATGGTGAACGTGATGCGGCAATGCCCCCATATTATCAAAGAACTTGGAATACATCGGCCAGCACCGGTGCGCGTTCCACAGCCTTTCGCCGATGAGCGCCCCCTGTAATTCCTCCACCGCATCCCGGAAGAGAACTCTCTGCGTGGTGCCCCGGTCCTCAAAGGTGATGTAGCTCAACCCCTCGTCCGGCGCGGTCAGCGGCCCGTTGTCAGCAGGGGTGGCGGACGACAGCCAGCGCTCATCAAAACCGCCACGGGCACTGCCGAGTGCGTAGTAATCGTCGGGGTGCAATTTGATGCGCCGCCCGGGAACGCAGTAGAACCGGGGGACCCAGGTGGGAGCGAGGCGGACAATACCTTGGCCTTGTTCGAGGGCGAGTGATGCGAGGGATTTTTTATTCATAGGATTGGTTGGAGGTATTCGAGTTCAAACATGGAAAAGGTTTTGAAGTCAGAGAACGTGAATTCGATCCCGCCAGGGATGTCGCTGAACGGGTGATTGCGCCAGTCCGGCAGGGAACGCAACGCAGCAACGCGGCGGCTTTCTCCAAGCCGCACGCGGACTTTTCCCTGGCAGGGAATCGGCTCTTCACTTTGACGCAAGGAGACGAGGCTCAAGTTGAGAAGGTTCTCCGAAGACTTATCGAAAACGGTGAGCTCCACAAAGGCGGGGGCCTCGGCTTCGATAGGGATGGTCC
>CAZSDC010000001.1:1189-72338 GCA_964605515.1 uncultured Chthoniobacter sp. | reverse complement strand
TCCGCAAGTTGGAGGAAAGCGGAAAAATCGCCTGCGCACAATGCTGGATCTACCAAACGTGGACCGCTCTCGCGGCAGCCGGCCACGACTGCGCGCTTTCGCCGGAGATCCCGGAAGACGGAATCCTCATCGCACTGTCCGGGTTTTTCGGAGACTCGCAAAAGTTTCCACCCGGAATCTTCTTTGCTGATATCGTGGCCGATTACCTCCCGCACCCCGCTGCTCACCTGCACCTCGTCCAGAACAGCGCGCACGCGGCACGGCTGCCGAATTCCGTATTTATGCCGCTGTGGCCCCATCCGAACCTGGTGCCACGCAATCCCGAGCGCGGCCAGACATTTAAAAACGTCGCTTTTCTTGGCGACCCCAGAAATCTTGCGGCGGAGCTGCATTCGGACGAATGGGCAGCGGCGGTCCAGCGGGATCTTGACCTGCAGCTCGACATCCGCCGGGCGGACCGCTGGCATGATTACAGCGATGTGGATTGCGTGCTAGCGATCCGGGATTTTACGAAGTCGCGACATCCTCACAAGCCCGGCACCAAGCTCTATAATGCGTGGCTGGCAGGGGTGCCGTTCATCGGGGGCCGGGACTCCGCTTATACGACGGACGGGCATTGCGGGGTGGACTACCTGCGGGCGGACACCCCGGAGCAGGTTTTCGCCCACCTCCGGAGGCTGAAGGGGGATCAGAGGTTCCGGACCCGACTGGTCGAGGAAGGGACAAAATCGGGAGCCAGGTTCACGCCAGCGATGACGCTGGGGCGCTGGGAGAAGCTGATCTCCGAGACGTTGCCGGCAGCCGAAAGAGAACACGCCGCTTCGTCGCAAATCCGGCGTGCCTTTTCACGAGCCGCCAACCGGGCGATCCTCGGGATCGACCGCCTCCTCCGCTGAGATTTCAGCGCAGAAAGCGCTCTGCGAGCCATCCGGTGACAAAAGCCGGGGCTGCTTGGAACGCGGCTAAAACTTCGTCGAGCGCAGCGCCCGGATTTCCGGAACAGCTCCCCGCGACCTTCATGTGGTGGGCGGCGATGAGGCGTGCCCGATCGGACGAGACAAGCCCGGCGAGCAAGGCCCGGTGGAGCTCCCAGAAGATGCGCCGGTCCCGACCGACCATTCCTTCACGGAACGCCACCAGGAGACGGCGCTCGTCAGGGTTCAACTTTTTGCCAAACGACATTTCCTCCGCACTTTCCGAAATGCGCCGCGCCTCCTCAAAGGCGACTGATCGGCCGGCTTTCGAAAGCGAAGCGGCGAGGGAGCGGTAACAAACCAGCCGCCAAGGCAAATTGGCGGATGGATGCCTCGCGATCACGCGCATCCAAAGATCGTAGTCCTGCGAAATCCGGAAGCTCTCATCGTATCCGCCGAACTCTCCGAGAACGATTTCCCGGCGGAACATTGCGGACGTGTGGAGGAACGGGTTCAGGATCGCGGCGCTCCAGCGGATGGATGCCGCGCTGAGCGGAACGTCGAGTAAGCCGCAAAGGCGGTCGTTTTCATCAATCATCCGCCCACATGTTCCAACCAAGGCCAGATCCGGATCGCACGCAACGCGTTCGAACTGGCGGGTCAGACGCAGCGGATGCGAAAGGTCATCTGCATCCTGGCGCGCAATCCACTTGCCCCGGGCCTCGCGCAACCCCTGGTTGAGACAGGGTGTTTGGCCCTTATTCGCGCTGTTCGGGATAACCCGGATCCGCTTGTCAATCCCCGCCCACCTTCCGGCGACCTCGGCGGAGCCATCGGTCGAGGCATCGTCCACAATGAGAAATTCCCAGTCCTGAAACGTCTGCCGGCGGATGCTCTGGATCGAGGCATCGAGGAACTTTCCCGCGTTGAAGACGGCCATCAGAACCGAGATCGTTGGCGAGCGGTTGTTCATCGCAGCAACCCGGAAAAAATCTCCGCGTGGCTGGCTACCCATTTCCGGACATCGAAGAGCCGCTCCGCGCGCTGTCGGGCAGAGGCGCGCGCAGGCTCAAGACGGAGGGCAAGCGATTGAACCGCGCCAGCAAGCTCAGCCCCGGTGGGCGTAACCATGCGGGACCAGTCGGTGGTGGCGGCCACGAGAATCCCACAATCCGATCCCACCAGTTCGGGCATCCCGCCGCTGTTCGAACCGACGACCGGGCATCCGCTCGCAAGAGCTTCGATAGCCACAGTCGGACACGGGTCCATGTATTTCGGGTGGAGAACGATGTGGTGCGAGCGGTAGAGTTTCGCAGCTTCCTCCTGCGAAAACGGGGGAAGGATGGTGACAGCGGCCTCGAGCTTCAGCGCGCGGACCAACCTGCAGACATCCCGGTCGCCACCTCTCCACAGCAAGCGGCCCGCGATTGTCAGAACTGCTTCGATCCCTCCGGCCCGCAGGATCGAGAGGCATTCGAGGGTAGCGAAAACTCGCTCGGGATACCCGTGCGTTCCCAAAGCCAGGAGCTTCAACGGCCGCGCGGGCAGGGCATTTGCAGGCGGATGGAATTTTTCCAAATCGACCGGATTATAGAGAACCTCGGCGCCGGTCGGGCAGGGCCCGAGAAACTTCCCCGCCGATTCGCGGCAGAACTCGCTTTGGTAGATCACGTAACTAGCCATCGCGCGTAGCGAGCGCATCGGGCGGTTTAGACGTTCGGCCTCGCTGCCCGCCCATGCCGGATACCCGACGCCGTTTTGATTCCAAACGATCGCGATGTCTCGTTTTCGGCAATGCGCGAAAAGGTCGGCGGCAAACCGGGGCTGCTTGCTGCTCACCGCGTAGAGAATATTGAATTCGCTCCCCGGCCCGCCAAATGTTTCGCGGAGCGGGAGCAGCTTCACCGCGCCGCCGTGGACAGGGCCGGCTTCGAGGACTCCGCCGAACCCGACAAGCGGCAGACTGCCGGCGGCTCGCCGCAGACCTGCGAACGATGCGACGGCCCGGCGGCGTGCCGGAAAATCAATCGTCGCACGCAAGGTCTCGCGGAGTTTCCAGGGGATCGCACTCATGGTTTCGAGCAGGCCGCAATTGCCCCGGCACATGCGGCCAGCGCTGCGGAGTTTCCTCCGGATGGGGGCCAAAACGTGGATTGGGAGGAGTCCAACACCAAGTCAATTGGAGGCTGGCTGTTATCGGGCCAGCGGCGGCTCGCGCAGCCGGCAAGGCTCTGCGCCGCTTCGAGCAGGGAGGGATTATGGAAAGGGATCACCGAGTAGATGTCGCGCAACTCCTTTTCCAGTGCGTCTGCCGAGTGGGATGCCAGCGCCATCTCGCGGGAAGACTGCGTGCATGTGGCGAGCGAACCCGTCCGGAAGTGATCTGCAAGCAGGTTCACAGCTTCGCCCGAATCGGAAAAAACCGCCCGAGGATCCAGGACATCGCGACTGGTTCCCACCGGCGTGCTGATGACCGGACGCCCCGCAAAGAGCGCCTCGAGAACGCTGTAGGGTCCGCCTTCCCAACGCGAGGAAATGACGCAGACGTCCAGGGCTTGGTAGAGCCGGTTCAGCTCCTCGCGCGGCTGGATGTTGACTTCGTAATCGTCCGCGTCGCCGGTTTCCTGCCCGTGAAAAACCACACGGATTCCTGACGCTTCCAGCGCCCGCCGCAGCCAGTGCCTGCGGGGTCCCGCCAGCAGGACCACCAGCGAAGGAACGCGCCCGCTAAGGCCGCGTGCGATCTCGAGAAAATGATCCGGTCCTTTTTGCATCTTTGGTTTGGCGAGGTCGCTCCCATCGGAATCACGGTGAAAATTTCCAATCACGAACGCATCGGGCGGAATCCCGAGGCTCACCCGGATCGCTGCCCGCCCTTCGATCGGACGGAACAAGGCGGGATCCACGCAATAGGGAGCGGTCCGGACAGGAAGCCCGAGCGTTTCGAATTGCTCGCGGGCCTCGCTGCTCCGCGCGATCCAGAGATCAATCCTCCGGGCAATCCGGCGGAACTCCGGACGTGTCAGGTAAAATGCCGGCGGGTTGTCGGCGAAGCACACCACAAACTTTCCGCGCAGGGCCGCAGAGCCTGCGGCTAAAATTGCCGGCCACCAGGCCGCATGGACAACACCGGCGAAGGGCAGCGTGCTGAATTGCACCGCCCCCTCGAGCGCCCGCCGCGCCCAATGCAGGTCCTCGTCGAGAGCCCACTTGATTTTCTGGCCTCCGAGGAGATGGACCCGCGGCGTCATCCGGCGAGAAGTTGTTCGATGATCCGCCTGTAGGAGCGGCACATGATCTCGCCGTCCGGAGCTTCTCTCAGCACCCGCTGGCGAAGCCCGGCGTATTGATCAATTAATGAGAGAACCGCTTCCCGGAGATCGCCGGAAATCTCGACCCCGAGCCGACGCCCGAGTTCAACTGTTCCCCCGGTATCGGGGTGGTAAAGAAGCGGGAGCCCGCACTGCACGGATTCAACCGGATGCATTGCGCCGGGCTCGTGTCGGGATGCAGTTACTGCAGCATGGCACTCCCGGAGAAGCCTCGCCAGCTCATGCCCGGAGCAGGCCGGCAGAGTCCGGGCGGCGCGCCATTTGATGGATGCGGGCCAGCGCCCGATCACCCACAACTCGACTCCCGGAAGCCGCCCTCCGGCGATCAGGGCATCAATCTCCGCATAAACATCAAACCCTTTGGCCATGTTGTCGGACCAGTGGTGGGTGACCAGCCGGAACGGCATTCCCGCAATCCATCGGGCCGATCCGACCGGATGAAAAACCGCTGGATCCGCCCCATTGCAAATCACGCTGTGGGGGCGGGCCGCATCGAACCACCTCCCCGCGTGGTAATCGCGCAGCCATTCGGAGACAAAGACCGTGTGGTCGGCCGCGCGGTTACAACCGGCCAGGTGGGCATCCATCATATCGGTCCCCTTGCGGATATCGTTGTCGTTGATCCGCTGGATGCACCGCAGCCGGGGATTCGAGTCCTTGGCCCGGAGCACGTCCTCATAGGAAAATTCCAGCCCTCCCCCAAGGCCGGCATGCGTCCCGAGCACGCAATCCACCCGGCTGTCGAGCTTGGAAACCGTTCGGTATCCGCACCGTTCGAGGGAACGCTGGACCTGCCCTACCCACTGATTCCCTCCTCCATACGGCCCGCGCCGCCAGCGCATGTTGAGGGCAACCGTCGCCACTTTTCTGGTTTTGGAAAAAATCATGTTCTTATATACCCGGGCTGCACGGTTTTTGCCTATCGGATTACCGCGTTTCCGGAGCAGCGGGCCTGTTCAAGCTCCGGACCAGCGCCAGCACTCCGCGTGCGGGAATGGCGGCATGAAGGGTAATCAAAACCGCACCATTGAAACGGTCTTGAGCGACAGGGCTCGGGGGAGGGTTTTTCTCCGCTTCGGCACCGGATAAATTGTCGGGTGGTTTCACGGAGGGCGCGCGCGACTTTTCCGCCATTGGAGAAATTGTGGCGACATGACCAATGACGTTCCCGCATTCATCGAGCACGGCGGCCCCGCTGCTGCCAGGGGCCCAATCGGTGCTGACATTCATACGCAAGGATTTCCACTCCTCCATCGCCCCAGGTTTGTTACCGCGGCTGTGCAACCAAAGAAAGCGATTCACGATCCCCTGGCTGAAGTAGCCGTTCTGTCCGAGCGGATCGCTGAGGCAAAAGGCGGCATCGCCCGGAGCCACGTCGCCATTGAGGGCGAGAGGGCTCAGATCCCCGCCGCCCACACGCAGAATGACTGCATCAAGTTCCTTGCTTGTCGCCAGCACCGCGGTTACAGGCCGCACTTTTTCTTCGGAGTCCACGGCAATCAAATACCCCTCGCGCGTCCTGTTCTTGTCGGGATCGACACAGTGGTATGCGGTCGCGACGGCGTCCCACGCGATCGCGTAGCCGCCCAGAAGCTTCGCGTGCCAGTGGTTGCAATCGGGACACAGATAATACCAGCCCACGTGCACTCCACCAGCACGGGCGCGCGCAGCGACCTCGCGAGGACGCAATGGTCTGGTGAGGACATCGGCAGGCCGGACAGGCCCCGGCAGGGGAGTTACCAACTGTGCGGCGACCGCATCAGACCGCAAAAGACGCCCATCAGCGCGCAAGTGCTCAGCCTGATCAAGCACTGCCTGAGAAGGCGCAGATTTGTCGAACTCGATAGGCACGCCTTCCGATTGCGCCATCGAAACAAACGAACCCGGCACAGCGCAGACGGCGAGAAGAAAAATATACGCAAGACGGAAAAACGTTTTCATGCGATCTCCGCAATCACGCTGGAGTTCAGGCTGGACTTGAGAAGGTTGCCCCGGGAGTCGCGCGGCAACTGGAAACCGATCGGGCGCACTGTGTCCTCGAAGGCAAGTGGGTAGACCCCCTCGCTCCCGGGAAGCGCGGGCTGCTGAAGGATTTCATAATAGAACGACCCATTCACTGGCGGGGTGTAGACGCCGTGGCGTTTTCCCTGACGGATCTTGGCTTTGCAGCCCGTCTCGTCGTTGATGATGTCGGCGGCAACGGGTGTCATCATTAACGCCTGCTGCCAGTTGAAGCCGCCGTTTTGAAACCGCGCGATCATGTCGTCCTCGGCTCCCAGCGAAGAGTCCACGATGTTCGATTGCGTTGCATCGCGCGTCCTCCACGGGCCCAGCGCCTTCCAGCAGGCGAGCGGCGTAAGGGAGGGAATTCCGGATGCGACAACCCCCGGGAGCCGCCACCCGCATGTGACAAGCCCCTGCGGGCCACTGATCCGGCGGGGAATCCTGAATGCCAGCTTTCTCCGGACGGCCTCGGCAGCGATGCTGACAACCTCATCCGAGCGCGGCGGCCCGACCAGCCGCTTGTAGGTCTTCCGCCGCAAAAAGTTGAGCCCGGCCGAACCTATCCACGGATGCGATTCCAGAGTTTCAATCAGCCGCACCATCCAATCACCCTCGACGACAAACTGGACGTCGTCCGGCCACAGGACCAGGTATTTTCCAGTCGCGCGAGCCACGATCTCGTTCATCGCCGCAGCATGGGTCTGCTCGCGGAACCATTTGTTCGGAACCCAATCGAGGCTCTCGATATATTCGCGGAGGCCGGGTTCGCGGGATTCGTTGTCGCTGATGATCCACTCGATGTCCGGATACCGGATGCAGCGGCGGGCGGATTCGAGCGCAGCCCGGAAATAATGAAGCCGATTCCAGCTCAGAAAAGCGACGGTGATCCTCGGAAGAGCGCTCATAGAAAATACGGCCTGGCATCGACGGTTTCGACCGAACCACGCTGGTAAAAATCGTTTTTCCAACGCGAATCCTGCCGGCGCAAAAGACGGCCGGCAAAGCGACGCATTGCACCCCCGATGCCTCCGCGGTAAATCTCCATGATGTTCTTGCGGACGGCCGGTTCAGCCCTGGCGAAGTCATGGGAACTGCGCGGCAGGAAGCATGTGTGCAGGCACCGCAGAGGGGATTCATCCCAGCCCAACTCGTCCTGGAAATTTCTCTTCATGCCATCATCGAAGCCGGGCTGAAACCGGATCGTTCCCCCGTGCAGACGTTCCACGGTATCCCCATCCCATGAAGTAATCGCGCCGAAGTTGTAGAGCTTTGTGATGCTCCTGCTCGGGGGTGCCATGTGCCCGGTGGCCGTCGAACGATCTGGGGCGAGCGCCGTGCAATGGAGAACGTTTCCTTTCATACGCCAGATATGGTCGAACTCGCCTGCCAGCAGGCGCGGCCGAAAATCCTGAAGCTTCCGGGAGTCGTAGAGTTCGTCGCCGTCAACCCCAAAGACCCATGTATGCGTCCCGGCAAAAGCCTTCAGTAAATCGTGGGATCCGGAGGGATGGGCCAACCTGTGGACTGCGGCGTGCGGCAATGATCTTGCAAGGCCGTCGAGGATTCCAGCAGTCCCATCCGTGGAGCCGTGGTCGCAGAGAATCAATGTGTCGCAGAAGGAAGCGATGTTCTTCACCGCCTGAGAAACAAAAATATCCTCATTTCGCACCAGGACGATGCCGACAATTGTTGCGATCCCGCTAACTGGCGGATTCATCGTTCGGGAAGCGGGAGCGCGGCTCCCGTAGCACCGTCCGGCCATGGCAGGAGGACTGTTTGCAAACTGCTCCAGTTGACCGCCAACAAAAAGTCAGCGGGCTGGGAGCTAAAAAATTTTGCCTCCTTCGGGTAGGAGGCCTGGAAATTCGAGAGCCGGTCGAGGAAGTTCGCGCGGGTGATGCAGCCGAAATGCGATGGTCCCTCCTGGGAAACCAACACTCTGGAACCGGGCAACGACGCCGGTGCCTCCGAGGGAACCGGGTGGCGGAAGCCTGACAGTTTCAGGATCAGTGGAGCGGGAAAAACCAGGAAAAAGCACAGAGCCGAAAGCAGGATGAGGCCAGGCGCGGTATTGAAAGTTGCATCCCCTGCGGTCAGATCGCCATCCGGTATCTCCCGCAGAAAACCGGCGGGAGCGCCCGTGACAACGGCTTCCGCGAGCCTGCGGAAAAGATCAATCAGCATAGCAAAGCCGGCAGCCGCCAGAAAGATCTGGACCGGCACACTCGCGGCATACGGCCTCACGCCAGCGTCCCAAGGAGGCGCAAAAGGGATGGATGCAATGATCGCAGCTACAACGAGAATAATCCAACCGGCATCGCGGCGGAGCGGCTTCCAGAGCCAGCAGCCCAGCGAGGCTAGAATGAACATTGTCATACCGCTTGAGGCGAGCCGCTTTTCCGGTCCGAAACGGAACAGGAACCCCTTTTTCATCGTTTCCCCGTAGGCGCGGCCAACCCCGCGGACCAGGCTGGCCGGGGATTCTTTGATCTGCTTGATGTTCTGCTCCATGACAAGTGCAGCGTCCCATCCGGAGGCATCGGCGCTCGTGCTCCACGTGGTGTCGTTCAGCAGGCCGCTCAGGGTGAATGCAAAATTTTGAAAGGCTTTCCCCTCCCCAACCGAGAGCGATTTCATGACCAGGCGGTTTGCTCCAAAACATCCGGCGGTCAGCGCCAGACCAAGAACTACAGCGGTGGCGGAGGAGGCCATTCTCATCCGTCCCGGACGCTCGATCCAGACCCGGAACCCCGCGTAAAGCGCCAGAGCTGGAAGAATAAAAAGCGCACCGGGCCTCACCACCGACCCAAGTCCGAAAAACAGGATCGCTAAATAAATCGACAGAATATTTTCCCGGCCCACCGATAACAGAAGGAATCCGAACCCGAGTGTTCCGAGCAGCAGGCCAAGGTTTTCCGTCATCACGAGCCCACACCCGTGAACACGAAAATACAGCCAGAAGAGGAGACAATAAACCGCGGCTCCGGCAAATCCAAGGCGCTTGGCGACAAGCCTGCAAGTGAACGCGAGTCCCAGCATCACCAGCAGGGAAACCACCAGGTTCGCAACGAGGATGTTCAGCCCGACGACATCCAGGATCACCGAGTAAAATGCCGGGTAGAAAAAGCGCCCGTTGAACAAAACCTTCGTTGTCCCGTGAACCGCGATCTCGGCAGCTTGCAGAAAATGGAGCCAGGCATCACTGCAGGGGATGACGCCGCCAACGAGGAACGAACTGTCGGAAGCAGCGTTGAAGCCGTAGTAGAACCAGCCGGCAAACGCGGGCAATACCGCCAGAACGACCAGGCCCGCCCGTCCGGCGAAATGCTTTTGCGTGGCCAGCAGGCCCATCGCGGCGGCCCAGATCGCGGGTATTGTCAGACCCAGAAAAAACTGGTCGGAGAAACTCGTCGCCCGCCAGAAAAAGATCGCGACAAGCGCCAGGGCCAGCCCGGGCGCCGCGTATGCGACACAGCGGCATTGAGCAAAACTTCCCGCCCCGTCCGGCAGCGCCATGCGAATCGCGACGGCAGCAGCCGCAACCGCAACAAGCCAGATCGCCAGAAGCAAAGACTCGCGAAGCGACCACATCGGCGCGCGGATCGTGTATTCGCGGGCTGCGGGCGGCTCCCCGTCAGACGTCGAGAAATGGATGTTGGAACCGCTGATCTGGTAGCGCCCCCGGCCCGCGCTGGTAATCTGTTTATAGGACGACCAGGGGCGTGCCAGCGCGCGGCCGTTTTCGTAGAGAACCGGAGAATCCGGAAATAGAAAATCCCGCTTGCGCTCGCCCGCCATGCCCGGCGGCATTTCAGCGGTGAGAACAAATCCGTCCGGGCTCTGGACCCCGACAATCCGCACGGTCTTCGAAAGCCCGAACCAGCCTGGAAATGACAGAACCAACGCGAGAAGCACCAGGCCGCCAGAAAAAATCGGCCAGAGGGAGTTTTTCTTCAACATGCGTTCAGACAAACTTCAGCTTTTTGGCCGCGAAAGCGACCATGCGGAAGAGCAGGATGCCGTGTCGGAAACGGCTTATGTTGGTTGATCCGTAGGTGCGCTCGCGATATCGCACCGGGATGTCTCGGATTTTCAGGTTCAGCTTGTCCGCTCCGAACAGCAGGTCGAAATCCCCGAACGGATCGAAGTCTCCGAAATAGGCCCGGTTCCGAGCGATAGCCTCGTAGTTTTTCCGGCTTAGGACCTTGGTGCCGCAGAGGGTATCCTTGAGGTTCTGGCCGAGAATCCAGGAGAATAAAACCCCGAAGAGCTTGTTGGCGCAAAGGTTGAGGAACTGCATCGCTTCCTTCTCCATCGGGTAGATAAGCCGGCAGCCGTTAGCAAACTCGCACCTGCCATCGGCCAGCGCCCGGTAGAATTTCGGCAGATCCTCTGGCGGCATTGTGAGATCGGCATCGAGGATCATCAGGATGTCCCCCTCGGCCATCGAAAACCCCAGCCGCACGGCATCGCCTTTGCCCTTTCCTGTCTGGCGGGCAATTTTGATTTTCTTGTTAGGATGTGCGGCCTGAACCTTGACGATTGCCTCCCATGTCGAATCCGTCGAATGCCCCTCGATAAAAATATACTCGATGTCGGGTGCCATGGCCGGAATCCTCTCGATGGCGGCGGGGATGTTTCCTGCCTCGTTCCTCGCCGGGATGACGATCGAAACCGATGGGGAACCCGCCATTTTTTCCGCCCTTCTCGCCACCATGATGTTCGCCAGACAAAAAACCGGCAGGAACGGCGCCACCCAGCGGTTCACAAAAGCGGAAAGAAAAGACAACTGCACGGGCAGCAGAATGCGACCATCGGACTTGATGATTTCCCAGCCCGCCAGTTCGGCGATGTTGCGAACGTCGTTTCCGGATAGCCAGTTCAAGTCCGGTTGCGGAGAACGAAGCCCCAAGGATGTAAGAAACGAAAGCGCCGGACGCCAAAGCGTGTTGTATGTCGTGATCACGAGCCTGGCTTCCGGTCGCGCAAACCGCCGGGCTGCCTCTAGCAGTGCCTGCGCGTCACTGCAATGGTTCAAAGTATCCGACACCAGCACCACGTCGAACGCGGCATCCGGGTTCACCTCGCAGGCATCCCCGCAAATAAACACGGCCCCCGGACAATTCTTTTCGGCCTCCGAGATCTGGCTTGCCGAGGCGTCGATCCCGGTCTTGGAACGGGATTTGAGGAGTCCGAGCAACTGCCCGCTCCCGCAACCGATCTCCAGCAGGTCGGCGGACCCGGGAATGACCAGATTCAAATAATGCGCCAGCGAACGGCGGTAGGCCAATCCCCCGGGTTTTTCCTTGTAATATCCGCCTTCAAAAAAGGCGACGCTGGAACCGGATTTGTTCATCGAAATGAAATGTTAGGTGCGGGATGGCTTCTTGTCCTGCCAGGGTTTTGTCGCCTCAGAGCTTTTTTAAGACGGCCAGGATCCTTGCGGCAAACATGTCCGGTAGCAAGCCCAAGACGGAATCGGCGAGGCGGACCGCCGGAGCCACAAAGTCCGGGTAGAGTTGGGGTCCGCGAAAGCCCCCGGAGCCGAGGTAGGCGAACGAGGTGATTTGTCTAATGCTGCAAACATCCCACCCGCGCAGGACGCCTGGCAGCTCGCGCTTGAGAAACATACGGTGTGCGGAGGATTGGGCCGCAAAGTAACGCGTCGCCTCCGGTGCGCTGATATCCGCCGGAACATCGGAAAATTTGGACTCGAAGCCGAGCGGCTCGTGATGGCAGTTGCCGTAAACCAAGCGGCCCACCAGGCTCATGGCGGGCTCCATGAGAATGATCTTCCCTCCCGGCACCAAGACCCGCCGGGCTTCCTTGAGGGCGTTTGCCGGATACTCCAGATGATGCCAGACATCAAATAGGATGAGGTGGCCGATGCTGCCGTCGGGAAAATTCAGGGCATATGCATTCTCCACCCGGTCAAGCCACGGGTTGGGGAAAAGGTCCGAGGTGATGCAGTCGGGGATGTATTGCTTGATGTTTCCCATCCCGGATCCGAGTTCGAGCTTCAGGCCGGGCAGGCCGGGCTGTATATGCCCGGCAATCGCGGCGTAGAACCGCCCGTAAGCCATCCGCAGGGACTTTTTCTTTTCCCAGGCGAGACGGTTCTCGTGAATCTCGATGTTGTGCTGGTCCAGGTTTGTTTCGCTCATACTAATTTTTCTCCACACGACTCCGCAGCACGCGGCGTGACTGCCACCAGAAGACGCTCGCGCCTTCAATGAAGAGCGCGTCGTTCTTGAACGGCCCGACATAGTGACGGCAGACAGCACCCGGCCGCCGGAAATTCGTCCAGCTGATTTCGTATTCGCGCGGCAGCTTCCCCCCTTTTCCCCAGACTGAACCGGCCACCGCAAAAAATGTCTGCTCGAGAAAATGGAATTCGCGCGCGATCGGCGCGCAGCGCTCAAGAAATTTTTCTGCGAGCGCGAGATCCACCGCTGGGCGGACCATCAGGTCAAGCCCGCTGTTGACGCGCTCCCACAATGGAAATCCCATCGCGGCCTCGATGCCTGCGCGGTCGGACGAATATTTTTCCCTCGTGTCTTCCATGAACCAGAATGTTTCCGGACGCTTTCCCATCCAGTCCAAAACGAAATCCGGCCTACGAAAAAAAACGATGTCGCTGTCGAGGACTATGTAGCGGTCGTGTGTGGCATAATGCCGCGTGTCAAAAACTTTCAGAAACCAGGGGTGCTTGAGCCTGTTCTCCCGGCACTGCGGATAGCTGGCGAGCGCCTCTCCGAGCGCGGCATCCGCTTCCGTGCGCCGGATCACCACAGCATCGGGAAAGTTCGAGCGGAGTTCCGCGACATCCCGGTCACTCAGCGTGCCGTCGTCGTGCAGCACGGGCGCCCAACTGAAGCCGGAATGGAATTCCAGGCTCCGCAGCGCGAGTTGCCCCATCAGCAGGCCGTCGCGCGAAAGAACCATGTGGAGGGACACCGGATGCCCATGGTGGGGCAGCGGATCGCGCCGGCGAACAGCGGATGCCGCGAAATTCACACGGCAAAAATCTATGGTCCTGCGGCGGACCCATGCGGGAAGGATTTTCATTTGTGAGGTCTGGTGTTCACGGGCTCTCTCCATCCAGGCACGGACGTGAGGAAACAGCCACCACATTGAGGAGGACCTGATATTTGCATATGACAACCGTTCCAGAAAGTGCCAACGTAACCGCCCCATGCAAAATTTTCTGAAGTCCATTCCAGTCATTGGACGCCCTCTGGCATCTCTGCATCTGGAATATGTAGGATGGAAGTTCAGCCCAACGCGCCTGATCGAAAAGGCGATCGGCCATCGGGACGATGTAGCGGTTGTTGTCATCGGCGCCAACGACGGTCCGACAACTGATCCCGCATTTCCATTGCTTCAAAAGCATGCCGGTTGGAGCGGCACGTTTGTCGAGCCGGTCCCCTACCTTTTTGAGAAACTGAAAAATCACTACGGGGCTTCCGGGCGGTTTTCTTTTGTCAATGCGGCGGTTTCGCGCAAAACAAGCGAGGAGAAGTTCTACTTCGTTTCCCCTGCGGCGCGACGAGAGGTCCCTGAACTGCCCTCGTGGGTCGAACAGCTCGGCTCGTTCAACCGCGACCACATCGCCGTCCAGCTCAACGGCCGCCTTGAACCGTTCATCACGGAGATCCTCGTTCCCACTATTTCCCTGGACGAACTCTTCTCCCACACGGCACAAAAGCGTGTCGACCTTCTCGTCATCGATACCGAAGGCCATGACTGGGAAATCCTGCGACAGCTCGACCTCGCCATATGGAAACCGGATGTCATCGTCTTCGAGAACTGCGCCATCTCCGAGGAAGACCAGCGGGCGGCTTTGAAATTCCTTGAGCCTCGCTACCACGTCCGCAACATCGGCAAGGATTACTTTTGCACGATCCGGGGCACGCAGAATTAGTGCTCAAGGCCGGAGGCCGGTCTGTTCCTGAGCCGCTTCGATCAGGTCACAAAAATCCGGATCCGGGTGCGCCTTGAGATATCGGAGAAAAAACGGGTTGACCTTTCCACCCGCCATGACGCCGGAATAAAACATCGGGAACGGGCCGATGTAATAGAAGTTGTCGAAGCCGATGATTCTCGAAAGCCAGCTTCCGAATCCCATCTTGTAAGCATACGGAATCACGCTCATCGCCCGGTGGTAAACCCATCGCTCAAAAGCATCGAAAAGCCTCTTGGAAGCCCCGGGTTTCTTCAAAGCCAGTTCGCTTCCACAGATCTGGTAGCAGCTGCCCTTGAATTCCCCGGGCAGCGGAGCACCCGGCTTCTCGCATAATTTTTCAAACCCCCAGGGGTTCGGCTTTTCGTGCTTTCGCAGAGCGTCCAGACACGCGACCAATGCCTCCATGCGGAAAAGAGAAGGATGAAGATGGAACCGCGGCGCACCAGCAGTGGTGAGATGCATGAAGCGGTGCTGTGCCGACGGCAAAACATCCCCCCCTCTTGCCGCAAACCGCCGGTTGTCCCATCCCATCAAACCGATGTAGGAGGCAGGCAGAGAGTTCAGCATGGAGGGCAGAAGGTCGCGGAGATTCGCCTCGTGGCAACGGCCGAGAGGCATGTGGTCTTCGAGGAAAAAATATACCGCCTCGAAGCCATCGGCCTTGAGTTTTGCAGCAGCCTCGAAGGCGAAGTCGGCCCAGACGCGCGGCAAGGCGGCATCCGCGACCGGAATGTGCGGAAGGTCGCCCGCCTCCTCCGTGGTTAATCCGCAAAAATACACCGGCGGATGCTCCGGCCAGAACTTCCGGATCATCCGCCAGGTGAAGGGAGCCGTCCACCGGTAGGGATGATAGACGGTGATGAGGACGCAGAGGCGTTCCGTGTGGATGGGTTGGAGCATACTCATGAGCTCCGAGCCGTGCGAAGAAGCCCGGCACCCCTCATCTCCGCAAGCGAATTTTGGAACGAAGCATTCGCTTGGCCGGAAAGCTCCTGCGATGTGACCCAGGCCGTGAACGCGCGGACCCCGTCCTCAAGCGAAGTGAACTCCATCGGACCCAGAATCCCGAATAACGTTTCCGTGTCCGCCACGGCATGCCGGATATCACCGAGTCGGAAATCTCCACTGACGAAATGGCGGGTCTCGACCCCCAGCGCCTCTCCCAGCGCCCGCACGAGATCAAAAATGGTTTTTCTCACACCCATCCCGACATTAAGCACGGCCGACCCGGAAACCGGTGCCGTGAGTGCCCGACAATTGTATTCGACAACGTCGTCCACAAACACAAAATCCCTCGTCGCAAAACCGTCTTCAAAAACATTGATCGCCTGTCCGCCGAGGAGCAGTTGGGTGAAGATCGAGAGGATGCCGGTGTAGGGGTTCGCGAGCGACTGCCCGGGGCCGTAAACGTTTTGATACCTGAAAATGACGGACGGGATCCCCGCGCCGGCGGCCGTATTGGCAACCACCATTTCCTGCGCGAGCTTGGTGATGCCGTAAATCGAGACCGGGCCGAAGGCATCGTCTTCACGTGACGGCAGTGCGGACACCGGCTTGCCGCAGTGGGGACAGGTGCTTTCAAACTGTCCGGCTTCCATGTCGGCCGCCCGCCTGTTGCGCGGGAAGACGCGGCCGTGATTGTCGCACTTGGCCGCCCCTTCGCCATAGACCGCCCTCGACGAGCTGACAATTACCCGCGAAATGCGGGAACGGAATTTCTGAAGGGCATCGGCAAAAACCCCCGCACCGTGAACGTTCACATCACAATAATTCCCCGCGCGATACATCGACTGGCCGGTCCCGGTGCAGGCCGGAAAATAAAAGACTGCCTCGGCATCCCCGAGGCATTTCTCAAGCGCTGCCCCATCGCGCGTGTCACCCTCAATGACGGGAAGGCACTTCCGCAGTTCGGCCACGTGGCCGAGCCCGGAATCCCCGTGGATCTGCGGGTCGAAGGAATCAAAAACCACCGGTGAGTGGCCGTCGGCCAGCAGCCGGAACGCAGTTCGGGAACCGATAAATCCAGCGCCTCCAATTATGAGAACATTCATCGCTCAGCTTTCCATCCACCGGGAATACACGACAGGATAACGTTGCGAACCGGCGGGCAACGAACCCGATAATTTCATGGCGCGTTCCGTGAGCAAGGACCTCCAATACCACGGCGACCTCACGCCCATCTCGTCCGCCTGCCCGAGTATTTGTTCGAGACACCCCCAGGCTTTCTGACGGCAGATGCGCATCAATGCGTGATCCACGATGTCGCGGGGGGTTGCTTCCAGAAATTCCGTGGCGATGCCTTTGCGCTCGCACCAGAGGAGAAATTTACGCTGGAGTTGGAGACGATACCAGATGCTTCCGCCGCCCTGCTGTCCGAGCGATGTCGGAGTAAAGGTTTTGTCCAGCACCACCCGATCGCAGTGCGCGAATGGCGCAGTGACCCCGCAGCGCAGCCAGTATTCCGCATCCTCGACCTGCCGGAAGTTTTCGTCGAATCCGCCGACTTCTTCATTCAGCGAACGCCGGATCAATGCTGCCCCGGCAGTCGGGATGGGCGTCCACCAGAAATGAGCCTTTGCCGGTACGGGCGGTTCGCCTACCGCATAAGGCAGACCGTGGAGCCTGGTCTCGGTGGCCACCGCACGGCGCTGGAGAACAAATCCGTAAACTACCCCTGCGTCAGACCGTTCGGCCGAGCGGGAAAGCGAGGCCAGCGCATCGGGGACGAGCACGTCATCGGCATCAAGGAACAACAGCCATTCGCCGGATGTCGCAGCAACGCCCGTATTGCGTGCCGCTGCCAAGCCTCCATTCTCCCGCGCCACATATCGGACGCGTTCACCGAAAGTCTGACAGAGCTCGCGCGTGCCATCGGTGCTCCCGTCATCCACAATCACGATTTCGTCGGCGGGACGGATCTGAGCGCGCACGCTGGCCACCGCGGCGGGCAGCCACTTCGCCGCATTGAAGGAAGGAATAATAACGCTGATCGTCATGTCCGCCGTGCAACCACGTCTTTGATCATTTCAATATATGGAAGGTAAACTCTGCGGCTGCTAAACGCCTGAACAAAGTCCCACCCGCCATCGGAAAGCTTTTCGCGCAGCGACGCGTCGTTCATCAGGCCGCGAAGAATGACAGGATACGCCGAAAAGTCATCGCTGAGAATCGCGTCCCTGCCGGAAACCAATGGATACCCGCGCGCCCCCACGCTGGAGGAGAGAAGGATTTTTCTCTTCGCCAGCGCCTCGAGCGTTTTGAGTGAGGAACCCGTTCCGCTGCGCAGCGGCGACAGGACGACATCGCAGGCTGAATACAGCCAGTCCAGTGCTTCCTCCGCTACCGGACCGAGCAAGATCAGGTTGCTGGCGGGCGACATCCGCCCACAGCAGGAACCAGCCGCGACAAACAGGATCCCGGGTTCGTCCAACAACGCGCCGGACATCTTCCGGATCTCTTCGACAGCCTCGCGATTCGGCCCGTGGCTGCTGCCGACAAAAAAGCAGACGAGCCCGCCATTGTTTTTGTGCGCATCAATCCGCTCGAATTCGGTCCCCTGCGGAATCCGCGGACGCTGCTGCGCGCGGAGGTCGATCCCGTGCGGGATGTATGTCGGATGAAATCCCGCTGACCGGATGTTGTCGGCATCGGCCTCCGTGCAGCAGACGACCGCGTCGGAGCGCCGACAGGCATCGAGTTCGAGCTTGCGCACCGTGCGTTTCAGCCACGGCTGCGAAATCGCCTCGGAAAGCATATCGTAGAGAGAAAGGATGACGGGCTTTGAACTGCTCCCCTGCGGAAGGATCGAAGACCAGAACGGATATTTGAGAAGCACGACATCCACCCGCGATACCAGGCAGCGGACGGAGGCCCGGAGGGATGGTTCGAAATATGGATGGATATAGTGCCACAGCTGGTGCCTTTCATGAAGGGAAGCCCGTCCCCGCCAGAGATGATAGGTCGTGCCCTCGAAAATCCGGTATGCCATGCCGCATATCCAGCGGGCAACCGGACTGTCATGGTAAAAATCGTATGTCACATTCCCGTCGATGACGGCTTCCCTGTCGCCGGGGCTCAAAACCTCGACCGTCTCGAAATGTTCGGAGAGCAAGGAAACCAGCGGCACGGCACGCCTTGCCGAGCCACGATCCATTGCCGGGAGCCCCTTCCAAGGGAAGAGCAGGCCGATCTTCAACGGATCAGACATGCGCCTCCACCGCCTCCATCAGGCCAGATAGGAACCCCTGCGCACTGAATTCCTCGCGATACCCCGGAGCTGCCCGGCGCGCTTTGGCGGAAAGCTCCCGTCTCTCGAAAATGGCCGAGCGAATCGCGGCGGCTAGCGCCGCAGGGTCTCGCTCCGGACTTCTCCGGCATGCGGCGACATCGCCAGCCTTATCGCTCATCCATGATCCTTCGCTCACAACCACCACGCGACCAGATGCCAGCGCCTCGCAAAAAACTCCGCTTGTTCGAACACCGTAAATATTCAGGTGGTAGGGTAGGATAAGGGTCGAAACTCGATCGAACAGCCGAGCGTAGTCCGACTCGCTTTCAAATGCTTCTTCCACGAGTTCGACGTTTTCCAGCCGTGCCGCGCGCAGTTTATGAACCCATGGCAAGCTGAAGGCATCCGGCCGGTTCACGACCACCAGAAAGCGTGGAGGATCCGGATCCGCCGAAAGGTTCAGGATCGCCCCCACGGTTTCGGCAAAGCCTTTCTCCTCGCGCGGGCTTCCCAAAACTCCAAAGACAGGAGGGTGATCGTCAGGGAACGGGTCCACTTTTCCAATCTCCGGGCTGATGACATGCGGAAGGACAAACACCTTCCGCCCCAGCACTTCGCCATACGCCCCGGTGAGCTTGGAACTGTCGGTCAGCGGAATCAACCGCGCGCGGTGAATGCTTTCGTTGAACACCCGCAGAGAGCGTTTCAACCGGGGGTGGGCGGCGAAGCGTGAAGGATCGTAAGCGACATGGACGGCAAGCGCTGGAGCGCGGTGGGCCGGTAGGGCGGAGAGCCATTCCAGCCAAGCGGCCAGGTGCCGCGGCGCAATCATCTGGCCGAAAACCAAATCGCTCGGGCCCCATGATTTCTGCGGGAACGCCCGTCCAAGATCGCTCCGGAAACGCCGGAAGGAAAGCCGGTCAAGCGCATTAAGCACCAGGTGGTTTTTAGCCGCCCGTGCCGGAGGGATCGCGCGCCAGTCGCGTCGGAAAACCGCACGGACATCGCACGGAATCAGATCATTAGAGCGAAACTCGCACCCGGCCACCACCGTTGTCTGGAGCCCCATGCAGGACGCGGCTTCGGCCAGCGCCCTGTTGTAAAAAAGGTGGTGTCCGGTTAGACCGGTCAGGCACTGGTCCACGAGAAAAAGATTCCGGACGAAACTCATGCGTGTTCGGAACTGTCGTCCAGATCGAGAAATTTTTTCACAGCCGGCCACCGGGCTTCCATCGTATGGGCGGCAGCCGTGGTCTCGAGGCAGCGCCGACTCATCTCCTCGAGGCGTCCGGGCGTCCTGTAAATGTCAAGCAGGGCAGTCCCCATCAACTCCGGACGGATCTCCTCCGTGATCACACCACTGTAGTTCGGCTGGACGATCTCCCAAGCACCCTTGAGGTCGAAGCAGACAGGAACCGCTCCGCATGCCATAGCTTCCCAGGGAGCCATCGGCCCACCCTCTCCCCATTCACTCTTGCCGATATTCAATACAAGACAAACCGCGCAGGTTTGCATCTGTTGGACAATATCTAGTTCAAGCCCTTGAAGTTCATAAAACTCCAGATCGAGTCCTCCGCGACGTGTCAAATCCCCAACCACGCTGAGGTAATCCGCGGTATGCCCACCCTCATCAAAATACCCCACACGACGACGGATACGCCGGCTTGGATCAGGACGCCAATGGCGATCATTCAGGATTTGTCGCAGCAAATGCGTCTCCTTCCCAAAGACAGCTGAATGCCATGTTTGGATAACCCGGTTGAGACCTGCGGATTGAAGAATTCTCCCGGAGGCAACAAGTCGGGCGAATTCTGGAAACTGGCTTCGGGCAGAGGATCCCAATTCCTGATCCCAAAAATAAAAACTCTCTGCATGCTCGAGAAAGGCTGTCGCCTTCAACCAGGATGTGACACACCGGAATGAGGGCGCTTTGGCTTTTCTCTCGGCAAACTCGGACAAAGAAATGTAGGGGGCGTGCTCGACCAGCCAATCGGTGTGTGTCCCATCAAGGCTCACCATGAAGGCTTCGTATCCGTGGTGCCTCAACAACAGAACCAGATTGTTGAGAACTTTTTCTCCTCCGCAGTATTTATTGCTCCCAACGAGCGAGGGACCGGCACAATAGGAGGCGAATATGACCGGGCGTTGAGCGTTTCTCTTTGCGGTTGGCGTGGCTGAACCGACGGGGGATCGCTGCGGGTTCGTCAGCCCCGCAAATATTAAAAGCGGCTTAAGGCAATCGTTCGTGAAATCACATTTCAGACTGGACAAAAGAAGCCGCCACGACGTGCGGAATCTGGCCCAATTGATAATGGTTTGTTTAAATTTCATATCCGTTCAGCGCTGCCGTTTCAGCCGTAGCAACCGGGAGAAAATGCTTCCCGCCATACGTGAGGGGAGGCCTTTCAACCGTTCGGCCTGCTCGTGGTTCTGGCGTTCGATTTGCGCGGAATGCGCGTGTTGCCGGGCCTCAAGATTGGAAAGGAGGTGCCGGTCACTTTGACCGGGTTGCTCGATGGCTTCAACCCCCAAGGCAAAAGGCAAGCGGTTCCAGGCCCCATTCATCGTTTCCAAACGGACATCCGTGATGCACCAAGGCTTCTCGTATGGACAAGAAAAGTCGCAACCTCGGCAGGGGACAGAGCAGGTCACAACAACAGCCGGACCACTGGAGGGAAGAAACCTCCCCCAATGGCTGCCGCCGTAAACGGCCAGGACCGGTCGTCCGGTAGCCGCGGCCATGTGCATCACTCCCGAATCCCTGCCAAGATATCCCCGCGCCAGTGAGACCAGGGCCAGAGAGACCCCGATCGGCGGGGGCTCACCCGCGAGGTTGACAGAATTCGCGGAGGCCGGCAAAGCAGACCGGATCCGCTCGATGGATTCAAATTCCTTGGGGTTCCCAAGAAATACAACCGCTCGCGTATCGGAGCGCGTTATGAAGGAAAAGAACTTCTTCCAATTCTCTTCTCCCCAATCCTTGTTCCGCAGACCGAAGCGCGACCCGACGCAGGCGATCCAATACCCCTCCGGTGCAAGACCCCGCACAGAAAGAAGGGCAGAAGCGGATTCAAGGTCTGACGGTCGCGCCTCCAGCCGCGGTGGCTCCAATGGAAGCTGCTGACCAAGGATGCACGAGGCCAGAAGTCGGTTTTTTTCAAGCTCCGGAAGCGCCACGGAAACCTCTGCCCGGATATTAAAGCGTTGGGACAAATCCCTCGGATTGCAGGTCGTCATGCACGGCCAGAAGGGATCGGAGGTATCAAACCCCGCAACCTGCACTTGCCGGTCCCCGCATTCCATCCAGACTTGGTCGAAATAGTTGATCGAGAAGCCCCCTGCGACATAGAGCGCCGGTCCAAATTTCCGGATCGCGGCGTGCTCGGCGCGGAACGGATTTTTTCTGCGGCGGGTGTCGGGATGATACGGGTTGGCCCCGATACTGTGGCGCTCGACGCCAGGAAATACCACCTCTGCCAATTCCGCAGCAGGCTTCTGCAGAAACAGCTGAATTTGATGACCGTCTCCCAGCAGTGCCCGGATCATCGGGAGCCGCAGGATGAAATCACCGAGCCCGTCCAGGCTGCTGATCGTTATTTTCATCCAGTTCCGGCTGAGACCCCGGTAAGATCCCGTCCAGCGCGGAACATTTCCTCCTCCGCGCGCTCGGAGTCCTCGCTAAACACCGCAAGCAGCCCGGCCGTCCCGGCGGACGAAGATTTTTCGGCGAGGATCATCTCCTCCCGCTGTCGGAGACGGCGCTGTTGACCAATACCACTCGTGACCCACCGCGCGATGATATCCAACCGCACCTGCAGAAGCACGGGATACCGCTCAACTTTGTCGGCAATGAGCCGAAACATTCCGAACTTGTCGAGACGCTCTGTCTGTCCGGAAATCATGTTTTGAAGGTTAGCCGCATCAGGAGGCCTTGCCAGAAAATGACCAGAGATGCATTGAGGTCAGTGCGCCCAGGTCTTCGGCCTCCTGGAGATCGCTGCCCCCCAAACCCGCTTGAGACCATTTTCTAGCAAAACCGAAGGAACCCATCCGGACTTCGCGCTCAGCTTGGTGCTGTCCAGGACATTAGCCTCAACATCAAACCCGCGTGAAGGGAGCGTTTTGCTCAGCAGGTGAATCCCCTGTTCCCGGGCAAGCTTTTCAAGGATTTTGACGATCCCGACATTCGAAGTGCCCACTCCCGTGCCGAGGTTGTAAATCTCCCCCTCATCACCATGATCGAGAGCCGCGACAATTCCGGCAGCCACGTCGGAGACATGGATATAGTCACGGATTGTTCCCTCGATACCATAGATCTCGACCTCGCGCCCGGAGAGGGTCGCGGCAACGGCGGTCGCAATAAATCCCTGTCCAGTCCCAGCCCTCTGGTCCTCGGCGTAGGCATTTGCAGGACGTATGACCATGACGGGAAGCCCGGCATTTCGATGGAACATCATTGCGTATCGGTCGATGGCAAGCTTGGTGATCCCGTAGGGGCTGACCGGCTGGGTCGGATGATCTTCGCGGATGGGGAGTTGGTCGGTCGGCCCGTATACAGTGCCGCCGGAAGAAACGATGAGGACGCGGCCCACCCCAGCAATAAGGGCTTCCTGGAAAAGCCCGACGCTGGCCGGGAGGTTGGACATCAAGTCGAATACCGGATCCTCGAAGCTGGTCTTAGGCACGGTGGAATAGGCCAGATCAATGACTTCGCAGCCAGCCTTTAGGATGCCGCGCAAAACAGCACGGTTGCCATAATCCCCGCATAAATAGCGGCAAGCAGGATGCAGGTCGCGATCAGCCTTTGCACGGCGGCCGATGACCGTCACGTCGCGCCCCGACTCGCAAAGCAGCCGCGTAACATGTCTCCCAATGAAACCGGCACCGCCGATGACCAGACAGGTTTTCATGACAAGAAGTGAGGTGGACGCCGCTGCGATAATCTACCGAGAAAACACTCCATCAAAGACAATCGGCTTTGAAAACCACACGGTTCATGCACATGAACGATATGCTGGTGCAAGGTGATATTCAACGGGTTACGGAGTGCCATTGGCTTTCTTGCTGGAGAAAATCCATCGTAGATAATCAGTGATGGGCGAGAAAGATTTTCCGATAATCGGGAGTGAGATTTTCGTCTCATGAAGTCCAGCGCCGTTCCTGCGCGCCCACCTGTTGTATTCCCTGATGTTGTGCCGATAAAATGAACTCGATACAGATTTCGATGCGGGAGACTCGGGATGGGTGATGTGATCAATGTAACCAGTGTGTGGCGTATACCGGCCAGCAAGAGCCGACGCGCGGGTCAACCACCAATCTATGTGGGTGGCACCACACCAGAGATCCGGAAGGTCCCGAGACAAAACCTCGTCCCAAAAAGAATTTGGAATCAGATACATGTCCACCCCGCCGCAGATTTCTCCCGATGGCACTTCCCGCCGGTGAAATCCCCGGACAGTTAGCCCGTCGTCCAGATCATAGGGGTTGGCTGTCAGCGTGACATCGGAATTGCACCAGACAAAACTATTCCCCGAGGCGTGCTTGCGGGCAAAGCGGAGCACATCCGTAAACTTCACAAGCGACGGTCCGGCTGGAAAAACGAAAGGCTCCAGCCCAATCATGCGAACGCTTTCCTGCAGCTGCCCCTGGGCGGTGCGCAGCCGCTCATTCGGACAGTTTTCAATCCACTGGAAGGTGATGCGAGGGGTTGTCACTTGTCGGCAATCGTGGTCATCTGGCACAGGGATTCAATTCCTATCACACCCTTGGTTGCAGGCGGTCCAGTGTATGCCATTCCCGGTTGTTTCGACGGTTATCATTCTGCCCCGTGATTCCGGTCAATCCGGCTGTAAATTACGATCCTCTTTCCGTCGGCATCAATGTATTCCGCATGAACCTTGTAGTTAGGGTCTGCGGCGATAACGGCTTGAAATTCTGGAAGGATGGCTTCCGAGGGCATATTTGGAGACGATCCCTTCATCCCTGGATCTTGGAGCAGAACCCAGTCAAAGTTGGGGTAGGTCCACCTGAATCCCTCCGCATTCCGGATAAATGCACCCCAACGCATCGTGGGATTCAGGTTGTCTCTCAGCATGGAAAGCCCAACTCCTTCCATGATGATCGGGCCTGCCTGGGTAAAAAGAATGCTTTTAGGGATTCCGCTCCCGGATTCTTTGAGATTTCTGACAAGAAACTCGTTGCTGCCCTTTAGATTAGCTAGGGAATCCATTCGGGTTTTGAAATAGTCGCTACAATCAGGCCAAGCATACGAGATGATCGAAGCCGCGCAAAAAAAACAAAGCACAATGCGCAATATCACCCTCGCCCTGATCCCAAGATCGTTCGCTCCATATACCAAAGCGATGAGATAGGCGGAAGAAAATATCAGAACCCCATAGAAGCCTCCTCCGAGAAACGGCTGTTTCATCGAAGCCACGGAATTTACCGCGCATGCGCCCAGAAGGATCAGCATTAGAAAGACCATGTTGAGCCGGATTTGACGGAACCGGACAAATGCAAGACTGGCACAAAGCAAGGTGAATAAGAAAAGGATCGCCCCCGATCTGCCAAGATTTGAGACCCCTCCGGCACCAGTGATGTAGTAAGTAATGGAATCAAACAGCCCCATGTCCAGCGACCAAACCGCCTTGTTTACACCAAACGAGTTTATGTAGAAGTACTCCCATACTTCACGCCCGTATCGCAACCAATACGGGCCAGCGAAAAGGCATGCCACAATCAAAACAATGATCGCTCCTTTTATGATTCTTATCGTCCCCGGGGACTGGGATTCCCTCAGGGTCGAATAGCCAATGACCGCCCTTGAGATGATCGCCCCGGAATACAACAAAACTGTCATCGCAAATGTCGTCGGCTTTATAGTGAGCGCCAGCCCCAAAAACATGCCCGACAAAGCAGCTTTTGAGTAATTCGAAAAGACCGCAGGCTCCGTCACGAACCAGACGACGCCAAATCCAGCCATAACAGCCCATGCGATATCGGGGCGAAACTCCACCACCCCTATTGTCATGAATGGCAGAGTCAAAAACATGACTGCGCACAGGAGCCAGTCGAAAAACTTCAGTTTTCTGAAGAACCAAGTCAACCCCGCGAGATATCCGACGACCACAATCAGATTCGCAATGTATGGGGCATCATCCCGTATACCCAGAATAGCGAATGAAACCGCGGCGAGGAAAATTGAGAACGGGCTATGCAGATCGGTCTCCCTGAGAAATCTTAGGAATCCGTTGATGCCCTCGTTGGCAACGGTTTTCTGAAGTAGTGCACCCTGGTATAGATATACGACGTCGTCATAATTTGGAACTGAACACAACCGCCCCTTTATGCGGGATTGCTGAACGCACAAGGACACAAATACAGCCGTGAGAACAACGATCAAGAAAGCTCGGACCGCCATTGGGTATTTCTCCACAAAAGATGAAATGCTCATACTGCGTTGTTGCGAACGGATAGACTGATCATGAGCGGATACCGAATACCATTTGAATCGATGTCCAAAGGGCTCTGCGCTTGAGTTCCTGTTCGGCCCGCATGAATTCCGCTCCGAAATGCCAGTCCCCGCCGAACATTTTCATCACATCCAGAATTTCCTGCTTTCCGACTTCGGACCCTGACTGGCTCTTTTGGACTTCGTGAGCTCTGAAGCATCCCATAAAATATGGCAAACGCCTGATCGTGCCCCCGGCATTTTGGAGACGGAGGAGGAAGTCCCAATCCATCACATAGTGAAGATCGGGGTTGATGCCGCCAATTCGCTCCGCGATTGATTTTCTCCAAAACATGGTTTCCTGTGGAACAAAATCAAAGTGGATGATCGATTCGGGATAGTGCCTTGGAAGAATCCAACGCCCGATTTCCTCGGCGTTGTGGTTGACAATAATTCTGTGCCCATACACCACGTCGACATCCGGATGCTCAGCAAAGTAGCTCCCGACAAAGCGCAATACCCCGGGAGCCAGGAGGTCATCGGAGTTCAGATATGCCTGGATTTCTCCTGACACATGGCGCATTCCTTTTGCAATCGCATCCGACTGGCCCCGGTCCTTTTCGCTGACTGTGTAGCTTAAAAAGGCACGGTAGCGGTTTATAACATCACAGCTTCCGTCCGAGGACCCCCCATCGACAACAGCATAGCTCAGGCGGGGATAGTTCTGATTGCAAACGCTTTTTATCGTTTGTTCCAAATATGCCCCCTGATTGTAGCTTGGAGTAACAATTGAGATTGAAGGCAAGGACGCACATGAAGACTTGCCGGACGGCAGTTTGTCAAAGGTGACTTTCCTGGGAGCGTAGTGTTGATATTTCCCAAGCTGCATCCAGTGCAATGCTTGCAGATAATATACAGGATCAAACGGTCGGATTTTTCCGGTCTTAATCCGGTAGCGGATCCTCCGATGATGGAACAGATACAGTTGGGGCCATCTCGCTATTCTGGCACTAATCTTTTCGAGAATCATTCGGAAGATAGCTTTTTGTAGTCGCCACCGCTGAAGTATTTCTCAAGCCAAACATAGAGGCAGATGAAAAGATAGCGGCTCCCCATTTCGCGAATCTTGAGCTTCGCGACGCCATGTCGCCTGTTACGCCAAGTGATGGGAATTGTGCTGAAAGAATACCCCCGGACGATCGCCTTGAGTGGCAATTCTACTGTAATGTTGAAATGGGGCGAGAGAATCGGACGGATTCCCTCAATGACAGTGCGCCTGTAGGCCTTGAATGCGTTCGTCGTATCATTCAGCCCGTGTCGGAATAGAACTTTGACAAATGCGTTTGCAAGTCGGTTAAGCGTGAGTTTGATTTTCGGATAGTCAATCACCCCGCCGCCCCGCATGAAGCGGCTGCCAAACACACAGTCGTATCCGCGGTTGAGTTCCTCCCAATAGCGCACCACATCACGACAATCGTCAGATTCATCCGCCATCATGATCACGACACAATCACCGGTAAAATGGTTCAACCCTTTTACGATAGCCCTACCAAAGCCGTGCGGCCCGGGGTTTTGAAGGGGGACCAACTCGGAGATTTGTGCCCGGGTCTCTCCGAGAATTTCCCAGGTGCGATCCGTGCTGCCGTCATCCACCACGATGATTTCATGAGGGACTCCACGCAGTTTAAGCTCGAGGTGTAGATGGGCAACCGTTGATGCGATGCATCCCTCCTCGTCACGGGCCGGAATAACGACCGAAAGCAAATGCAAATCGCGAGTATTCATCAGTATTTGTTGAACATGTGTCTGACAAAGCGCTCCAGTTGGAACTTCAACGTATTCTCGCTTCTGAGCCTCTCGATGATTGCCAGACGGTCAATGCATGCAGTATTCAGCTCTTCGATAACCCGCTCTTTTTTCTGAAGCGCCACCTCTGCGTTATCCACCTCGAAAATGAAGTTGTCGTTCTCCATCACGCTCAACACCCATCGGCCGAACCCCTCGTCCCCTTCCTTGGAAGGCTTTAAATATGCAACCGGCATCTCAGCATGATGCGACGGCATCGATGAGGATTTGCGTGCCTCTGCCAGAACGGCTTCCACTTCGTCCATATAGCCATCGATCTTGCTCCGCTGATCATCATGATACCGAAAGGCAGCCAGAGGACACTCGACCCCTGTCAGGGCGGAGCGCTCAAACATAAGCGACCAGAGATGAAAGTCGGCGGCATATTTATACGTGTCGGGAATCCTTCCTCCAATCTTGTCCCAGAGGGAGCGGCGCCAGAAGCATGTCTCTTGTTGAATAAAGTTTGTGTTCTGTCGACTGCCATGCATTCCCTTGATAAAGGCATTCCGGGAGTATCCCGGGAGCTTTTGATAACCTGCAAACTCGTTCTTTTCGCCAATGCACAGCTTGTGATTGGCAGCCAGCCAGTTCACTCCGGGATGACTTGAAAAGATTTGTGATACTGTGGTCAGCGTCCACGGAAGATAAATATCCGATGAATTGAGCCATGCGAGAATTTCGCCGGTGGCTTTCTCAAACCCCTTGTTGATCGCCTGGTATTGCCCCCCGTCCGGCTCGCTGCACCACCACGCCAGCTTGCCGCTGTGTTTTTCAATAATTTCCTTGCTCCCATCGGTTGAACCGCCATCTACGACGATATATTCTAAATCGATTCCGGTCTGTGAGAGCACGCTCTGTAGTGTTGATTCGAGAAACTCCGCCTGATTGAACGACGGTGTGATAATACTTATTTTCATGAGTTGAGTCCCCGCGTATGCGGCGCGTTTGGTCGAGAGGTCAGTTTCGTATCCCACATTTTAGCAAAATCGTGGAGATGGCCGACCTGCGGCGATAGGACCGATAAACCGAGACGAAATCGCGCCGACAAACTGCCCCGTTGTGGACGCGGTCCAGAATCTTTCGGGTTTCTTCCTCTCCGCTGGTGCGGAAGATCGTGTGGGATTTCTGAGCCCCATGGGCTCTGAAGTATGCCATAAAGAATGGGAGCCGCCTGAACGTCGCCCCGGCTTCGATAAACCTCAGTATCAAGTCCCAATCCATCGCGAATTGAAACTTCGGGTCAATTCCCCCGGCCTTGTCCCAGATCTTCCTCCGCCAGAACATGGTCTCCTGTGGAATATAATCAAAGTATTTCAAATCATTGTCGGAGTGGGGTGGGAGCACCCACCTTCCTATCTGTCGTCCGCTTTCGTCGATGACGATACGGTGACCATATATCACATCAACATCCTTATATTGCTTGAAGAAATTGTCGACATAATCCAGCACTCCCGGCATCAGCATATCGTCGGAGTTTAGATAAGCCATAATTTCTCCGGCGACCATGGAAAACCCTTTTTTAATGGCATCCGATTGTCCGGCATCCCTCTCACTGACAAAAGCGCTGAGTCTGGGTTGGTATTCCGAAATGACCTGCTTACTATTGTCTTTGGAGTCACCGTCCATCACCGCATAGCGGAGATTGGAGTAGTTTTGATCCAGAACGCTTTCAACGGTATCTCCCACGAACCTAGCCTGGTTGTAGCTCGGGGTGACGATCGCGATGGACAGTTTTTCCGAGATTCCGTGTCTTTGTGGAAACCGCTCAAGATATGGCCTCCTCGGCTCATGCTGCATGTAAACGCCCAAACGCATCGGAATATACTTCTCCTCGAGGTGGGCAATAAACTCAGTAAAGTGTTCCTTGTATTTCCTGTGCGCGTCAGGGTGAGTCAAGCGGTATCTGGCAACCCCAGCCCAGTGCTGAGCCATCCCCACCATGTTTTTAATCCTTTCAGCAGACATGCCGGTTTAAAATGACTTAGCCATTTTCTTGCGCGGTATTTTTGGAGTGTCGCCTTGATGCAGTCGATCGCGCAATCCGCTTCCCATCGGCGTCGCTTCTCAGTAGTCCGACCTCAGGCGGGAATCCTCTTCGTCAGCTTGTTGATGCGATCAATCAGATTTCCTGTCTCCAGCTTGTATTGATTTTCCAACGATTCGATGTAACTCGCCATCGTCTGGACCTCATTCGCCTTTTTTTTGTTAAGGTTGCTTTCATCTCTCAACAAAGTTAGAGCTTTAGCAAGAATGCTTGAAGGCAACCCCTCGAGAAGTTTGTCCGTTGGCGTATGGTCAGACTGCAGATAGCCCAGTTCAGACATAGCTGTTCCGTGGAGCGCAAGGAGCAGGCTCTTTAAAGCAGGATCGATCGCATCAAACTCCGCGAGGTGATCAGGAGGCAATGGGCAGCTATACTCCTGGAATGCCTGAGGCTTGGGTAGGTGAAGGCGCACGGCGAGCTTTACCAGCGTGCGCAGAGGATCAGCACAAAAGTCTTCCAACCGCACAAAGTAGCCGGAAACCCGCTCTTTATGCGCTTTCCATTCTAGATAGTGCGCACTCCAATCCGGATAAACACCAATCCCATAAATCTCCCTCAACATGAGGGTGGAATCTTGAATCCCATCTGAATGTTGAGACTTGGCTGCGTCCATAAATATGTTTGCCGGATGACGGGATACGTAGACAAATGGAAGTGCATCCTGAGGCAGGCGGCGTGTTCTGGCAAAGATTAACGAGCTTTGCGAGCTATTATGTTTATCAAAAAATGTCCTCCATGGTTCGCCGGCTGACCGATAACCCCCGAGTTGCTCCTCCTCGGAAACAATAAGATCCGACTGGTTGGAAATATCGGCCTCATACCAAGGAATGCCAAATATCTTATAAAATGCCTGAAGCAAGAGATAATCCTTGGTGTTAGGATATGCGACAAAGTGAATTATCATGGCTTATTGTGCTGAGACGCCGCGTGTTTATAATGCTTTTTCTTTAATTGTTTCACGCATCAGTTCCCGCGTCTTATCAAGAGTTTTAAGGTCGATATACTGATCGAGATAATATTCCTCGATTGCGGACATCGTATCGCCATCGTAAGCCATTTTCCCTTCCTTCAGATAAATTGCGCGATCGCAGATTTTTGCAACGGTTTCCGCGCCATGCGACACAAAGATCAGCGTTCGACCGTCTTTGATGAGTGCGCGGATCCGATCCATGCACTTATCCTGGAACTTTGCGTCTCCCACCGAAAGCACCTCATCGACAATCAGTATCTCTGGTTCCAGATAGGAGGCTACAGAGAACGCCAGGCGCACATACATGCCGCTGGAGTAGTGCTTTACAGGCGTGTCGATAAACCGTTCCACACCCGCAAATGAGACAATATCATCAAATTTTGCCTTCACCTCACTTCGCAGCATTCCAAGAATCGCTCCATTTAAATACACGTTATCGCGCCCGGTAAGATCCGGATGGAACCCTGTCCCGACTTCCAGCAAACTGCCTACACGCCCGCAAATCCGCACCACCCCTTCTGTCGGAGCGGTAATTCTTGAAATAATTTTCAGCAGCGTGGATTTTCCGGCACCGTTTGCCCCGATGATCGCCAGGGTCTCACCCTGTCGTATCTTTATACTGATATCTTTCAGTGCCCAGAAGACGTCCCGCTTATCGCCTTCCTCCTCTTCACACACCGGATTTCCAAAACCTTGCCCAACACCCACCTTTCGCTGAACCCATCTCCGGATATCCCCAAATAGCTGTGAACGGTTGATTTCACCCAAACGGTATATTTTCGAGACATTTTCAATAGAAATTGCGTCTGACATAAAATGGAAGGCTGTGTTTTTTAAAGACTCGTTTATATGGTGTCCGCCATTGTTTTTTCGGCGCGGCCGAATTCGATCACTCCGATAATCAGCATGATAAGCGTGATAACAACACTAAATAACCAATTCAGGATACTGACTTGCCCTTGCCCCATCACAGCAAAGCGAAACGCTTCAATAATTGGCACCAAGGGGTTAATCGACATTACCCACTGAAGATTTTCCGGAACGCTTGATCTTGGATAAAAAATGCAGCTCGCATACATCCACATTTGAATGACTGGCGCAACCGCCAATTGCAGGTCACGGAATCGGGTGGTTAAGGCGGAAATCCAGCATCCTGCTCCAAATCCCAGCACCGCAATTTGCAGAACCAGAAACGGGACAATAATGATGCGATAAGAGAATGAGATGGGCGACCCATTTATAAGGAAATAGATGTAAAAGCCGGCGAAGATCAAAAGCTGCACGAGAAATTGCCAGAGATTGCTGATGCAGCCGGCAATCGGAAGCACCAGGCGCGGAAAATAGATTTTTGTGAAAAGCGGTGCGTTCGAGGTGAACGTCGTCGCCGTTTTCGAAATGCACGCAGAAAAATATGCCCACAGGACGATCCCGCTCATAAAGAACAGAAAGGGAGGAATTTGGTTCGTCGGCATCTTGGCGATGTTCCCGAACACCACCTTGTAAACGACGGTCATGATGACCGGTGGGATTACATACCACAAAAAGCCCATTACGGTCTGCTTGTGCATGGCCACGAAGTCGCGATAGATCGTCAAAAGCATCAAATCCCTGTAACTCCAAAGCTCCCTGATCGAAAAATTGAACAGTAGCTTTTTGCTTGTGATGACGACGTCCCAGGCCTGGGTTTCGGATTCGGTTTGCTGGCTCATGCGATGTTTACTTTTGATTGTTAATTTTACGCAGAATGTCATCAAGAGGGGAAGCATCTCCGGGTGGAGAAATCCTCAAACGACGGATGATCATTGACGGGTTCTGGACCATGTTTCCACCACGGTCATACATCCGGATCTTAACCGGATTTTTTCCCTCCACAAGTGCGACCTTGGAATCGATTGTGTGGAAATCAGACTGAGGGTCGAGCCGGCCCGTGTCAATTACGGCGACCTCGCGCGAATTCACCTCGACCTTGATCATGGCGATGGGATCATTCGCGCGAAACGAAAACTCCAGCAATCCTTCTCCGGATGTCGGTGATGCGAATTCCAGAGCAACGTCAGAAGCCAAAACATGTTTGACCATGGGCTTTCCGGCCAGATTGACCGGACCGGTTTTCGGTCCAAGTCCAGACACATTTTCAAACACGCCAAAATTTGGAGCCGCCATGTAGAGAAAATATTTTTTGCCGGACGGTGTGAGAATCGTTTCGACGGCACGGTATTCCTTTTTGCCATTCAGCCATTCGATCAAGCCTCCGGTTGTGTCGGCATTTGGCAATTCTTCAAAGACACCTTCGGCACCGGGTTCGCTGACCACGGCGAAATCTATCCGGTCGTGGATTTTGGTTTCCTGGTCGAACAGCTCAACCACCCGATCGATCGGCCAGAACGGGACACCAAAGAACTGGAATTTTTGGCGGTTCTTGTCCGCCATCCACTGAAGGCGGTGAGAGGAGACGATACCGTAGGTCGAGAGCAGGGTGTAGCCAGCATCGGAATGCCAGCGCCACTTCATCAGACGACGATAAACCTCGCGGGGGAGATCCCTTGCAAAGTTGTGGAGTTCGGGATCCGCATTCGTGAATTTCTGGTCATGCTCCCGGAATGGAACCGCCATGCAAGCCAAGGCCGCAACCAAAGCAGCCGGAAAAACCAGCATCCCCCTCCTTCCTGAAAGCAAAATGAGGTTGGTCACCCAAGCCAGGACAAACATCCCGCAAAGGACGAGGGCATACTGGAACGTCAGCCCGAAGAATGGGTTCATGTGGGGGTTCCACGCAATAAAGATCCAAGCCCACAGGGTTACGGCAAAGAGGTAAATGAACCTCAAACAGTTGTCGGAGGCCCGACGGCGAAGAACAAAACTGAGAGCGAACCCCGCCAGGACGAGTGCGATAAGGATCCAGACAGCATTTCCAAGCATGAATATCCCGCTGTATCCAAACACGTGATAAACAATCTGGAAGTCCAGTCCGCCCGTCATTTTCCAGACATGGGCATTTTCTCCGAACTGGTTCAACTGGATGTATTCCAGAATCTTTTTCCAGGCGACAAAGTAGTGTGGGCCGGCCACGATTGCTGTCGCAGCAAAGAAAGGCCAGCTTCGCCGAATAGCACACCAGGCTCCCGTCCAGCCCGAAGCCGCCCTATAAGAAGCAGCCACGCTAATAAGCCAGGGCAGCGCCCCCATCGCGAGGGTGAATGGAAAAAACGGGGGCTTTGCTAGAAGGGCCAGCCCGAAGAAGAGGCCGGCAATCCCCGCGCGCTTTTCGAAATCCCGCCCAAGGCGCATCGGATAAACAAGCATTCCCCATAGTGTGGCCAACGCACATGGAAAGTCCGGACGAAACTGGTGGATGGTCTGGAATGAGAGGGGCACAAGCGCAGCACCTAATACGGCAACGCATGAGGCAACCAAACCAAGCCCTTTGGTCAAGCGTTGCGCAAGCAGGAGAAATCCGAAAAGAAAGACGCCGTTGAGAACATATGGTGCCCAGTCATGAACGCCGAATATCATAAACCCGACCGCCGCAGTAAAGCTGTGCAACGGACAGTGAGGGGGATTTGCCGCGTAACCGGTGAAAAACTTCCAAACTCCCCCTTCGCTGAGATCCCTCCATCGCTTCAGCCCGTCGATATGAGTGATGATATCCTCGTAGTCCATCTCATACTGGAGCCTTCCGCGGGAAAAGGAGAAGCTGACTGCCACCGCGAGCAGCAAGAGAGTTAGCCCAAGCACAAACCAGAGTGCTCTGCGATTATCGGATCTGACATTCATAATGAGTTGTTGGGGATCAATACTGTCCGTGGGCGACCGCAGCAGAAAGCCATTCCGGCCCTTGTTTGAAACACGTGCTGGCGTTGTCATTCCGGAGGATCAGGATCATTTTCCCCCCTGGATCTTTCACTTTCGCGACCTGTTTGATGCCCGGATGCTCTTTCAGCAGATCCTCCACGCGGGAAAAATAGTCATGAGATTGAGGCGTTTTGATAGATCCGAGGACGCCAGGCTCCTGGATGAGTAGAAAATCGGCATAAAGCGGGATATCACCTGAAAGGGGCTCAGGAAGCTCGGATTCGTTGAACGCCATCCACGCCCGCCCGCGCAGGACAGCCTCCCAGGCAATACTTCGTCCGTCCACCCATCCGTAGGCAGAAGACCAAATGATCGGACTGGTCGCCTTGGTCCAGACGCCGGAAATGGCGTCATAGACTTTCAAAGGCCCGGACCTTCTCCAATCCAGTCCAGCTTCGCCGGCTTCGCTGATCGTCCGCTGGACATAGTTGTGGTAAGGTGCCCTCTCGGTTGTCTTCCAGCAGAGCAGAGCAAACCAGGCACAGCAGACATATGAAACTGCAGATCGCACACCGGTTTTCATGAATGCGCAAATCCCGCCAGCAGCGAGAGCGACAAGAATAGCAGGGATAAGAATCGCGCGGTTCAATGCCGGGTTGATATAAACGTATCCAACAACAAGAATCAAGCATGGCGGAATCCAGAGCGGAATCGGTTTTGAAAATACCTGTGCCAGAGCGGACAACGCCGAAGCAACGAGCAGCAGTTGGAATGTCATCCCAAAAAATGGCTGATGGACCCCGTTGATGGCGATTCCGAAAAACGAACCTACAGTCAGAAATATCAAGGACAACCACTTGCCTTCAGGGGCGTGATTTCGGAGGCGTGGGATGCAGCAGAGGATCAATCCAAGGGCAACGACGATGACAAAGAAGACATTCAGCACGCTGAGATGCCAAACCCCCGAATACCCGAGCCAATGGAACGTCCATTGCGCGCCTTGTTCACTCTGGAGCTTGTAAAAATCGGACGCGAACGCGACGCTCCAGATGTAGGCAAAGATAAACCGGCTGTAAGCCCAGAAATGGACAACATTTGGGATGACGACGAGCGCCCACAGCAGGGAGACCTTCCCGAGCAAGCCGGGAAGCGCGCGCCACAGCACCCGAAGAACGGTTTCCGCTGGCGCCTGCCAGCGGGCTGACAAAGCGCGGACAAAACAAAAGTTGATCGAACACAGTCCGAGCATGCCCAGCGTGTAAGGGAACATCACCGGCTTCATCCCCAAGGCCAGGGCGAACGCGATGGCGGTGGCTGCGGGTCGCCAAAGTCCAGGCTTGGAGCTCCACGACCATGCCACAGCAGAGGCGCACCCGATAAAAATCAGCGCAGCCATAGTGACCTCAGAGCGAAAATCGTGGACGAGGTGGAAAGCCACCGGAATCCCGAGAAACGCGGCGACCCAGATCGCGTTGTAAGCGTAACGGCCGGTGGGAAGATAAGACGCGAATGACACGAGCACGCCGAAGAGGAACAGCCCGTTGGCCCAATATACCACGCTCTGGCGGATTCCAAAAATTCCGTATAGGGCCGAGGTATAATAATAGTGCAGAAACGAATGCGTGTTCCTGAGCCTGTATTCATCCCATGCGGCCGCAGGACCGAAGGACTTAAGGTTTAGCAGCCTGACCGCCCCCTCGACCATGCTGTGGCTGTCGTCGTAGTCCGGCGGAACCGCCAGCTTGCCTTGCTGCACCGACCATGCGACGACCCATCCCGTGAAGACCATGGCGACAACCAGACAATATAATATAAATAGTTTTTTCTGCATTGTTAGGTTTCCCGATCCGGGCGCCTCACCTCACGAATCTAACCCGCAAAACCGGCTTGCCGGTCAAATCGCAAAACTGCTCGGTCGGGCAGATCCCGAGGTCTGCGGAAAAAAACTGCTCCCATTGCTTCCAAGCATCCGAGGATTCGTATTCCACAATCGCAACGTGGCCCACCTTGATTTTCTGCTTCGTTTCCTCGCTCACCGTATAGCTCGGGTCGGGTGTGCTGGGGATGTAAACCGTCTCCCACTCCCGGTTGTGATTCCCGGCCCTCAAAAAATAAACCACGGCCCAGTATGCAAACCAGTCGGAGGAGACAAGAAACGGCTTTTCTTCGACCCCCGCTGCAGTCAGCGAACCACACCATCTCTCGACCTCGGCGGCCGCCTGCTCTTTGAGTTCGGAATGCCCCACGCGCGCATCCAGGCCTGACCGTCCTCCGGTCTCGAAGAAAAAGCTAAAATACTTGACCCAAAACATCCCGAGCAAAAACGCGCAGACAAGAAGCCCGCCGTAGTCGAATGCCCTGGAGAATTTCCCGCACACCCGGCTTACAGAATCAAACCCCATGGACAGCAGAACTATCCCCGGGGCGACCGACCAGAGCCCGTAGCGGTCGAACCATACCGCCGCCTTCTGGGGGCCTGAAAGGATTCCGAAAAGAACCGATGCGCAGATAAAACCAGCGAGCACCACAACCCCGGCGCGCACGGTTTGGCTGCCTCCGTGGGGCAGACCACTCCGGCCCCTTGCAAAAACCTGGAGCATGATGGACGCGCCGGCTGCTGCAAAAGCGACAAACGCGAGCAGATCCAGAACGAACAGCCTGGGAGCTTCCGCGGTGTTCATGATTCCGGAGGAGCCGGGCCATGAAGCCGGGAAAAAACCAAACGTGTTGATGCCATTGAAATTACGGATCCACGCCACTGCGAAGTGCCCCATATCGAAGAGCCAAACACACGATCTCACGCGAGCGGAAATGTCCGCTTGGACCCAGGGCGGTGCTTTCAGATACATCGCCGCACCAAGCCCGGCGGCCCCTAAGATCCCCAGCGCGAAAAGCGTGGCAGCGCGACCTGGCCGCCGCTCTGGCCTGATCCATCTCGCACAAAACCCAAGGCCTGGCATGAGAAACAAAAATGCCATCGTGGGGTGGACAAGAGCCGCGCACAGGGCGATGACTGCGCAGAGCCCGAGCCAGAGCCACAGGTTCCGCCTTTCGTCGGAGAGCGCGATGCTGGAATATACGACAGGGAAAGCAAACAGCAGAACCTGCGATGGCTGCCAGCCATAGCGGCTGTAAGCGATCGCCACCGGAAGCGATGCCAAGAACAGTGTCGATATCCATGCCAACCGCCTCCCGAGCACCGCGCGGCACAGGAACCAGTTCACCGGAAGAGTCAGCAGGCCGCTCACTGCGGCCACCGAGCGCAGAAGCCATCCGGACGGCTCCCAGTGCTGGTGCAGCCAAATGAGCGGGAGCATGAAAAACGGGTTCTCGATATTCCTGCTGTAGGTGATCCAGTCGAGTTTGGCGCCCTTCGCGACATCGTAAGCTTTGCAGCCGAGCCAAGCCTCGTCGCCGTTAATCCCAGGAACGCGGTCCAGCCAGATAAAACGGAACAACGCCGCAAGCACGAGAACGACAGACACACACACGGTCAGCGAAGTTCCCGATTCGAACGCTCCAAGCAAAGGCCTTAAGCCACGGTTTCGGATCGTCGGGTTCATCGTTTGACTTTGCAGAGCATGACGGCTGTCAGCCCTGCAGTTTTGTTGAGTCCCGCAACCACCAACTCTGCGGTGCAGAAAAGTTTCAGCAAAGCGTTAGCAACCCCTGAAAGCGCCTTCATGTCGGAGGTCCTCGGCTCTGCGGTGCGCGAGCGCAGCAACCTGACTGGGGCAGCCAACGGGAGGATCCCCGCGAAGAAATAGTGCGTGTCCAGAACCTCGAGCGCGCCTGTCTTCTCCACCAGGCTGTTCAAAGTCTTGAGGGTGTATCGCCGGTAGTGGCCGAGAAAGCGGTCGTGCGAAGACCAGAGGGCAGGAAGGGCGGGAACCGTAATAAAAACATACCCTCCCGGCAGGGCATGCCGCAGGGCGTTTTTCAAGACCTCAGCATCGTCTTCCACGTGCTCCAGCACGTCCATGAGGACCAGCAAATCAAACTGCCTCCCGGCCGGGAAATCAGGGTAGATTACGATCTGGCTTTCGAACGCATGCCGGGGTGCCTCGTAGGCCGGGTCAACGCCGATGCTGCGATCCGGCGAAGCGAGCCCGTGTCTCTCCATTTTGTGGAGAAAGAGGCCCAACCCGGATCCCACATCCACAGACGAAAATGACGCCGTCGGCAAAGGCAAGCGGGAGATGTGTTTCCGGAGCAGCCGGAACTTCGACTCGTAATACCAGTGCCCTGAGAGGACCCGGTTGGAGATTTGCTCTCTTTCTAAAACGTCCATGATTCCATTTCCCGCTTTATCCGGAATATCGCGCGGATCATCTGGTGCGTGTCGCGGAAAAAAGACACCTTGCTGCCCGGTTCGTCGTGCCAGTCGATCGGCACTTCCTGGACCGGCCACCTCAGTTTTTTTAGCCCGGCCAACAGTTCGACATCGAAGGCAAAACGATGCCCCTGAAGATACGGGTCCAACTTTTTGAATGCGGAGGCAGGGACGAACTTTAGCCCGCACTGGCTGTCGTAAACGCCGGGGTCGATCAGGGCGCCAACAAGCAGGGCGAAAACGCGTCCGATCAGATGCCGCGCCCAGCTTCTGGTGACCCGCTTCCCGAGCATCTTTACGCGGCAGGCGAAAAGCGCGGGGCCTCTGCCGCCGGTCTCCAGCATCGCCGCGACCCTGCAAACTTCCCCCGCCGAAACGGCACCATCCGCATCGACGAAGCCGAGATAATCAGCGTCGGGGCAACTGCGCCATGCGGCCAGGATGGCGCCCCCCTTGCCTGCGTTAAACTTGAGAAGCAGCGGGGGGAGGATGCAGGAGTGCACCTCTCTTAACCCGCCGACAGCTTGCAGCAACAGCTCCTGCTCGCGCGGCCCTGACCCGTCGTCGACCACGAGGATCGCGGCACCGAGGCCAGAAGATTCCACCGCAGATGCCAAAAACTCCAGAAATCTCGGGAGCCGCGCGCTCTCCCGGTAAGCCGGGATCGCGATGAGAATGCCCGGCCTTGCGCTGCCATCTAAATTTGTCTGATCTGCGCCCATTCAGCAGCTATCCCTTTGGAATTTCCAGCACGACAAAGTCGGAATTGCGCATAATTTCGCGGCAACCCGCCTGAAGGAATCCGCCCGAAGTTCCGTTGCCGCTGTCAGCGTAGGCCCGGCGGTTGATGAGGATGGCCCCGAAGTTCCTCTTTTTCAGTTCGCCGATCACTTCGGCGGACGGCTTGTTGTCGAGATCTTCCTGCCAGAACGCATGTTTCCGCCCTTTGACTGCGCCATAACTGAATTTCAGGTTCTTGGTGTGAAGATACGGACGGAAGTGTTCATAGTCGCCCATGTTTAGAATCGGCCCATTTTCGGGAAATGGCATACGGGGGAGCTGGAAGACCTCCGAGCCGGGAGGCAGGACTCCTTCCATACGCGGAAAAAACTCCCGGTCCATGCGGAAGCGTTCCGCGGCAGCAGCTCTCTGGCTTTTCAGCCATTCGGGAACCTTAGGGATCTGGTCGTAGATTCCGAGCGGCAGGATCAGCGCACAAACCGCGGTCATTACCACCGGCTTTCTGATACGGGAGATCAGCATCACCCCGTAAAATAAACCGAGAGCGGCAAGGTAGATCGAATACCGGTTCGATGCGCGAAGCATCTGGAATCCGAAGGCGCCGGCGAAGTAGTTGAGTCCACCGACGACAGCAAAACCGAATACCACCAGCGCGAACCAAAAGAACGGGTGCATGGGTTTCCGTCGTCCGGCGCTTGCGCCTACAAACCCACCGATAATCAGAATCACCAAGAAGAGCGCGGCGACCATCCCGATGTAGGCGGTCTGACTCTCGCCCTGGATTGGGATTGGAATCTTCCAGTGGTAATTCTGTCCGCTCAACTGCTCAAGCCATGCGATCCGGTGCGTTGAGGGAAGCAACAAATCGGGAAGGTAGAGCCCGAATTTAACCATCCACCAAAGATCCCTGGAGATGACCGCATTGTTGACCCCTTCGGTCCACCGGAAATAGAAGGTGTCGAGGTTTTGAAGTAAGAATCCGACCCATGCCGAGAAGCCAAGGAGGGCGCACGCAGCGATTCCCCGCCAGGACAAGTTGGTCACGTGACCAACACCGGCAAACGCAACCAGAATAAGAAACATGGCCCAGTAATAGGGATTAAACATGCTGGCGAGAACGGCCAAAACACAGAGCAGCGCAATCCGCTGGTTCGAACACCTCGCCCCCTCCTCGCCCCACATATTCCAGGCAGAGCAGATATACACAGGGACTACAAAGTACAGAGTGAGAGTCAGATGTTCAATATTCCGCACAAAAGCATAGGGCAGGAGAGCAAAAAGAACACCCATGGTTGCTGATGGTACCCTCGCCCCACGCATGGCAATTGCTGAGAAGTAGAAGGCAATGCCTGCCGCGCATAACATGAGGGCCACAAACCACGAAGTGCCTGGGAAAAATCCCAGAAAGCGGGTCAATAGGGTGGGCAACCAATAGACAAGCTCACTGATCGGCGCGTCACTCCACCAGGCCTCGGCCGGCGCGTTGAGTCGCTGGATCCGGACCGGGAGGAAGGGCAGCATTCCTCCCTCCTCAGCCGCCCGGATGCTGGCAAGAACGACCAGCGAGTCACCATCGTAACTCAGCGGCTGGTCCTGCGCGAAATCGGCTTTATAAAACCCGCAAAATGCAGTCAGGACGATTGCTATGATTAAAACAACATACGCGCCATGAATCAGGATACCATGTCGGCACTTTTCCGAAGTTGTTTCCATTGCCTTTGTTTCTCTGCTCAACCGTTCTTAATTTTTCGCAGCCAAGACATGGGCGAACCGGATGGAGCGACAGACTTCATCCGGGCAATTTCCATCTCGCGGGCCTGGCAGATTTTCTCCAGGCTCACCATCACAGCGCGCATTTTTTTGATCTCGGCCTGAAGATCTCCGATATATTTGCGCTGTTGTTCCGCCGTGGCTGCCACTCCTTCGAGGTGGCGGATTGCATCGAGTGTTTTCTCCGGAGATGCCCCGGCAATGTTCCGCCAGGCATTCAATATCCGGATTTCCCTGGCCTCCGCTGTGCTGGATGTCTCCAGATATTCTCGAAGGGCATTCCTGGACAGTTGCGTCAGACGTTCGAGGAGAATGGTAATATCCCCGTGCGGACGAACCCCATGGTCCTGATGCAACGAGAAGTCGGCGCAAATTCTGGGAGTAAGAGCAAAACGAAATCGGAGAGCGTTTTTCCGGAACCAGGCAGCATCCCCAGCTTTGCCAAAATCCACCGGAAAAGGGCTCTCCTTCAAGCAATCCGTGCGATAAATATTGCTGGCACTGCTCCCAAGAAATGACTCGATGGAAAATCCGGTTGCCATCAGATACGACAGCCACGCCGGGAGCAGCATCGCCTCCGTGACGTTACTGCTTTCGAGAAGGCTGTGGATAGGAAAAGTCCGCACGTCTGTTTGCCGCCGGTCCTCTTCGACACACCGGGGTGGTGATACGACGACGTCAACCGCCAGGCTTTCGGCCGTCTTCACAAGATGCTCCAACCCTGTTCGGTCTATCGTGTCACCAACGGTGGAAAAATAGCAGAACTCGGCTTCGGCGATGCGAATGGCGTGGTTCCAAGCCGGATAAAGGCCCGGGGGAACAACCTCGTGCTTCACATTGGGATGCTTGATCTCCCTGCGTGCGATCTCAGCAGAGCCGTCCTTTGATCCGGAATCAACGACGATAATCTCCTCAACGGCATCAATCCACCCTTGGGCGTGCGCCAAGTGAGGGCAGAGACGATCAGCGCATTCGTAGATCGGAAAGATGGCGGTGACGGGCAGTGGCATAAGGGACCGGTTAGAACATTTTACGCAGGCACTGGAGAGCCCCGGAAAAACCATAATAGCCGGCGATTTCTGATTTCATTGCGTGAATATGTTCGGCCTTTAGCGCGATGTCGGCAGCAGCCTGGCCGAGGTGTCCGCGGGCTTCGAGCAATTCTGCAGAAAGCCGCTCCACTTTGTTTGCGCATTCGCGCTCCCGGCCGCCGCCAAAGAGCCATTCGGCGAGCTCGAGAGAAGCATGGAGTTTCTCGCCAAATACAATACGGTCGAGAATGGTATCCACAACAACAGGCAAGTCCGGATAGGGAGCCGGATTAGGGATAGTATGGCGCGCAGCCAAAGGAGAGGGAGTTCTAGTATGGGTTGCGTCACCGCGAAACCCGAAGTTTTCCACCAAATTGCGCGACGAGGTCACGTGCAAGGAATTCTTCTTCCACGCAGAAAACTGGACCTGAAAATCCCATGTGTCGATCTTTCCCTCAAGCATCAATTCCAGAATGTGCAGCCAGTATCGGCGCTCCACGGCATTTTCGTTGTGAGCTACAATAATTCTTTTCCACTCATCGGCGCTCTGCGTGGAAAGGCTATAGTCGTAGGTCTTCCACGCGCGCCGCCATGTCGCCCATCCCCACACGCCCATATATTTTGAGAAAAAGTATGGCTCGGTGGTTGCGATGCTGGACGGCAAAAGACTCGTTCCAGAAATTAAAAAAACGCGGGCATCATCTCGATACCGGTCAAGCATTGAGTTGGAAAACTCAAAAAATGTCGGATCGGGATGGCAATCGTCCTCGAGTATTATCCCTTCATCCACCTGATCGAAGAACCAGGTGATCGCGCCGCTCACGGCGAGACCGCAGCCGAGATTTCCATCGCGTATGAGCCAGCGCTTTTCGCATGGCCAATCAATTGCCTCAGCGAGGCACCTAACCTCCTCAACCCGCTCTGCCTCGCCCTCCACACCCGCCCGCGGCCCATCGATAGCGATGAAAATACGGGGTGGAGCCGCTCGGCGCAGAGACGAGATTAGCCCAGCCGTAAGGTCGGGGCGGTTGAACAAAAGAAGTAATACGGGAGCCATGGTCGCAAGACGATTCAGCGGGGAAAGAACACGGCACCAATTCGCGCCAAGAGTGGCTTAGGCTTTTTGAGCGCTGTGAGTTCCGACTCGAGCTCTGAAATCCGCTGGACTTGCCGGTCGATGACCTCAAGGCGCTCTTCGCACGCTTTCTCTAAAGAACGTGCATACTTCTCTGCATCCGCGTGGCATCTTTTCAACTTGTTTTTATCTCGGGCATCGGACGCGACTTGCAGCAAATCAAACCCGTTTTTCTGCGCATAGTTCTGGAGAGGCAAGCGCGCGACGGATGGGGCAACAACGATCACGTCGTTGAGAACGGAAATCTCATGGGCGGGAGCCACCTCCCGGACGCGCGAGAGGATCTCGTCGAACCGCGGCCACTTTGATATCTCGTGGGGCGCAGGAGGCGGCGACAAAAACAGCCTCGCGTCGTCGATCAATACCGCGCTCCGTTCATTCAGCGGCTTGAGGGCCGCAAGTTCGTCAAGAAGCGGGCATTGGGAAACCTCTCCGGCAGTCCCTGATCCGGCACACCAATGGGCATCGAGCCAATACAAGACGGGCTCGCCGCAAAACGATGCCTTCAAAGAAAGGAGAAATTGGGGCGACTCCCCCTGCACGACGGTTGTGGATGGTGAATCCGAAAATCGAATCCGCGCGCGAGATGCGAGTTCCTCCGAAAGCTCAGCAGTGTAGATACGCGAAAAAGTATCCTGCATTTCGGCGGTGGTATCCCCCTGAAACGTGCCCGTCTCCACAAACACGGAGGCGCAAAGCGCTTCGCGCAAAAGGCGGGCGAGGTCTTTGTCTAATGAAAAGTGAATGGCACCCATGGGTCTATCTCCCGGCAGTCGATTCCTTGCCGGATGACTCCGCCGCAAACCAACCATCACATTCTTTCCAAAGCGTTTTCAGGTGCCGCCGGTCTCGTTTATCCCGAAGCCATTTCTTCCATCCAGAAGCGGGCGAGCGCTTCTCGCAAGCTCCCAGCCAGGCATGGACCTCCTGACGCGCCTCCAGAATCTGGCCTTTAAAGGTCATCGTGTAGTAGTTCACCGCCTCGGAGTGCGGCAACTCGTCGCCACCACATCGCAAGAAGGCGGCATACTTCAGGGCGTTGGTTTGCGGCTTGGGAACCAGATCGGAACACAGCATCTCCAATGCCTCCTCCCGAGTCTTTGGTTCATACACCGCATCAAGCCCCCAATAAATGGCTTGTGCCAAAATAATCGAAGGCTTGCCCCAATAAGTTGCTTCCACGCCGATCGTGGAGATATAAGTGACCGAGGTGTCACAAGCCTGGAGCAGCGCATAGCTCGATATCGAACTCTCAGGGGGGATAATCGTGCAATGCGCAAGATTTTGAATTGATGGCAATTCCCACCAGCGCCCTTTATCGGCGGATGAGTTGGGGTGGATTCTTATATAGAAACAGACTTCGGGATCCCTTTTGTGAACCTCGGTAATCAGATAGTGACAGGCGTCCTCCTGACATGGGAAAAGAGCGTTTTCCATCAACTCCTTAATGCTTACGAACTCCCACTCCGTGCTGGAAAATATCGCAATATTCTTTTTCGAGCTATCCCACCCCGCCGGCAGCATGTCTTTTTCCTGAAGATCAACAAAAGAGACCCATCCGGTCAGCTTTCCCTTCGGTCGTTCTTCAAAGAAGTCGCGGGCCTGGTCGACGATCGCAGAATTGCCTTCAGCGCTTTCCCAGAAATCAAGGATCCGTCGGGGATACTGGGCGGGGATGTGCGGCAACGCACAGTCAAATCGCGTCGGCCGATCGGGGGATGAAAATTTGTCATGCGTAAAAAAGGACACCTTCTTCTTTTCACAAGCGCGGATCCACGGTCGGGCACCGGCGTACCGCCCGTTGAAAACATAGACGCGGTCGTAGCGCCCCTCCTCCAGGTAACGAATTGCACTCAGGTAGATCCGGTAGGAATCTAAAAATAGATCGCGGGCAAGATCGCGGTGTATATTGAGATCCGGAGTCGCGCTCATCGTTCGATCCACAAGCGACGAATACACCGCGCTGCCAATATCAAACCCTGCGACATGAGTTTCCTTCATCTCAGAAATCGTGGACACGTTGACTTCGAATTTCGTCGGCACGGCATTTTTGAAGTCCTCGATAATCAGGGGCGCGGTCTTGACCTTCGATGAAAGCAAGCTTTCCCCGTGCTGGCGGATTCCTATGCAGCGCAGGCAATGGGCAAGCTCTCGCTTGGGATTGGCCTCGCAGCTCAACTGATCCGCATCGCAGCGGAGAAGCGTGACGCGATCACCCAGAGAGAGGTGTTTTTCTATATAATTGAGCTCCGCAACATAGTGGCAGTGCCACATCGGATAGAGACCTGTGAATAAAATATTCATGTCGTCAAGCGGTTTGGTTCTCCCGTGCTGCTCCTGTAAGAATCGCCCATGCGTCACCGCGGCCGCCAGGCAATCAGGCTGCTCGGATTGAAAGCGGAGATCCCAAAGCAACGCTTGCGCTGTTCTACGATCTGAATTCGACCTTCGGCTTCTTTTTCGGCTAACAGCTCTTTAAGATCCTGATTATAGAGATTCAACGCTCCGTAACGCTCGCAGAGGCGGGCATAAAATCCTTCGTCCCTCCACTGGATGGGTTCGATGTGGATGACGACGCTGGGTCTATTTTTCAATGCAAGGATGCTGTCGACGAAGGCTGTTTCGCGCACTTGGACTTGCTCGATGCTGTGGCAAGTCATCAGAACATAATTCTCCATCCCTTCCACGAGGCGCCGTAGGCTGGACGGATCACGATAATCAAAATTCAGGAATTTTCCAGGCAGCGAGAGATCACCGGCGATTGAGTTGCCGACCCTAACGGCATTAGGGCAGATCTCCCCTCCGACAAACGGTTTCATGCCGGCCAGGGCGTTGAGGAAAAACAGGTTGATGCCAGCTCCGCATCCGGTTTCTACGACGCCGCTGGCCCCGAAACGGGCGGCCAATTCTTCTACGAATCGAACCACCATGAGTCGGAAGAGCTCGGCGATCAAAACCAGGTCGCCCACCGCGAGGGAATCGCCAACGCTGAAGAGAGCCTCGCGTTGGCGGGTGCGGTAGATCTCATAATTCCTCTCCGTTTCATCGCATTGCTCCTTGATGATCCTATGGAAAAACGACAGCGGTGATGACGGCCCGCTCTGGAAATGCTCGCTCCAAGTGTCCAAAAGCGATTTATACCAGCCCTGATCATACTCGCTCAGGATGTCTTCTTCGTTGCGCCGGGTTTTTTTCCAATTGTCGAAGCCCAGAATCCGGTCCGGCCAGGGGCTGAAGCCCGACGCCTCCGAAAAGGAGATCGAACGGAAAATGGGAGAGCTGTTTGGTGTGTCGGATGTTTTCATGGCTTGTATTTAATCAGGTCTTGCAGAATACGGCCTAAACGGCTGGACCTTCCACCTTTTAACTGGCGTCGTCGTTCTTGATGGCCTGCACAGTCGCCGTGCGATAGGCCTGCAAAGTCAGGTCGATATTGGCGGCGGCGTGACTGTGGAAAATGTTATGGCTGCCGGTGAAGAGGATGATGCGTTTGATGCACTCATGTTGGAAGAGGCTCTTCAAAGCAAGCGACTCTGTTCCGGAGGCATCGCGGAAAGTGACGATGCTGCGCGGTTCCCAGCCGATGAGGGCAACAAGCTGTTTCGCCTTCATTTCAGAGGAAAAGCCGTACACGCCATCGCGGTTGTGGGACAGAAGCTTTTCGTTGAGAAGGTCGCAGCCCTGCGTGGCAACTTGGCGTGCGAGCGCGAGGCGCATGCCGGTCCGCGTCCTAATGTAGCACTGTCATAGTATCGTCCTTGGAAAGATGCTTTTCCATGTAGTTGAGCTCCGCGACATAATGATAATGCTACATGGGGTACAAACTGTTAACCATGACGTTCATTACTGCACTTGATCTACTTGGCGTTTATGCAACCCAGTTCAATCACGTTCATCCATCGATCCTCATACTTCACATGCATGTTCCGGACTCCTTCCCTCACAAAATCTGCTTTTAAAAAGGCTTTTTCAGAACCTGTGTTGCCTTCATAAAAGGATGCGGTCACTTTATGGAGCGCCAGGCCCTGAAATGCATAATCCCGCACCAGCGCGATCGCCTCACTGGCAACACCTTTCCCCCAATGGGTTTTTCTTCCGACAATCAAACCAATGTCGGCAATTCTATGATAAGAATTAATAGGACCTAATTTGATATTCCCCAAGTGTAGTCCGTCATTTTCTGAGAAGATGCCGAGCAGGAGGTCACACGGACTTCGGCGACACTGCTCAACAAAATCGCTGATACTTTCGATTGAGTGGGGGTGAAATCGGCTTTCGGTGAATTGAACAACCACCGGATCATTCATCCAGTCGATATAATCCTGAGTAATGTCTTCGAGCCGGAAATCCCGCAGAATTATCTTGTCACCAACGAGCAGGACTTGATGGTCTTTCAAGTTTTGTTCGTCGCTCATAGGTGCAGCCGGATCGGGAAGCCGGCGTTCTTGATGTGCGCCCGGCACTGCATAGGGCTTTGATCTTGGTGGCAGAAATATGTGCCCGCCGCAATCGCATCGGCCCCGGATTTTAACCCATCAACGAAGTGGCTGGCGACGCCGCATCCGCCACCGGCGATCACCGGGATACTCACGGTCCGCGTGACCTGGCGGATGGCATCCAGTTCCAGCCCTGACTTGGATCCGTCGCGATCGACGCTCGTCATGAGGATTTCGCCCGCTCCCCGGCTTTCGCATTCCCTCGCCCAATCGATCAAGTCCCTCCCGGTGTCGCCCCGGCCCCGATCAACAAAGATCCGGTAGCCCCCATCAATCTTCCGGAAGTCCATACTCACGACCACGCATTGGGCGCCGAAAATGCGGGCTGCGTCGGAGATGAGGCGGGGATCACTCACCGCAGCAGCATTGATGCCCACCTTATCCGCCCCACTGGACAGCAGGACATGGAAATCCTCAACTGTCCGCACACCACCGCCGATGGTGATCGGCATAAAAATATTCTGCGTCGTCCGCTGGACCAGAGCAGTAAGTTCCGGACTTGGTCCGGCGGAATCCAAATCCACGAAAATCAACTCGTCGACGTTTTGGGCCTGATAGATCTTCGCCTGGGAGATCGGCTCACCGATCTTCAACATCTTGTCGAACGCGATCGTTGTGACCAATTCGTAGCGGCCATCCGTCGCGGCCCGCTTGAGCTGCAACTTGGGAATCAGTCTGCGTTTGAGCATGGCTACGGATGCCAATCCAGAAAGTTCTCCAGAATCCTCAGGCCGTAATCCTGGCTTTTCTCCGGATGAAATTGCGTGGCAAAAATATTGTCCCTTCCAACAATGGCGGTGACACCGTCGGCATAGTCACACATGGCGATGACATCGGCAGACGCTTCCATTCTGATCGTGTAGCTGTGAACAAAGTAAAAGTCGGCCTGCTCGGGCACTCCATTGAGAAGAGCATGCGGCTGGCGGAGAAGGACTTGGTTCCACCCGACATGCGGGATGCGATCCGAGGGGGTTTCGGAATGGAGCTTTTCCACGGTGCCTCCGAACCAACCCAGGCCGCCGCATTGCCCCCCCTCGGTCCCGAGCGCCGCCATCAACTGCATTCCAATACAGATCCCGAGCGTCGGCTTCCTGCGCTCCACCACGTTTCTCTGCAAGGCTGCCTCGAAGCCCTCCTGCCGGAGCTTTCCCATGACGTCAAAAAACGAACCGACGCCGGGAAGGATCACGCTCGAACAATCGTCCAACTCACAGGGAGATTTGATCACTACCGCATCTCCGCCGAGATGGTCTACCGCATTGGCCACCGAGGCAATGTTTCCGGAGCCGCAATGGACGATTCCGATCACTCCGGCTTCAATTCCGATTGGACGTCCGGTGCGTTTCGGCTGGCAATCTGCTTTAGCGCCTCATCCCGCGGCATCGCACCCTCCTGGCTCCATTCGTCAAAGTCATGGAGCTTCTTTCCGGGTGTGATCTTTGATGGATCATGCTGGTAGGGCGAGACCATGTGCGACATGGCGATGGAATGGAATTCCTCTTCCGTCAGGCCGACGAATTTCAGGAAAAGATCAAGGCTGGGCGGCCGTTTCCCTTCATATTGCTCCACCATCTCCATCCCCTCCTCACGGGTCATCCGGCCGTTCCGGATGTCGATGGTTGCGAGGTGGGCGGGACGGGTGTAACCGCGCTTGATGTATTTGATGTAATCACGGACGCCCTGCATGTAGCACTCGATCTTCTCGTAGTTGTAGCCGGGCGGGACATTCTCGACCTCGTCGCCTTTCCATGCGAGTTCGTCCATGATGATCTTCGACTGAACCTTCACATCCCACTGGATGTATGAGCCGAGGCAGACCGACCGGTAGCCGATCTTCCGGAGCTCCTTGAGAGGAGGATAGCTGAATGGTTTCAGATCCCGCATCTCGACCCGCCCATTCAAACGCACAAACATGTCCTCCGCGTTGATTCCGAGATTAACATATCGGTTGAACCGCTTCTCATCAACCTCCTCCGGAGTGTCATAGCTGTAGTAGGAGGTGTATTCGGCGGAGGGTTCGCCCCAGAATATGAGGGGAACATTGTAGCGGAGAGCCACCCACATCGGGTAGGAGAAGATGCCCGTATGGCAGTGCCAGCAGAAGTCTCCCTTCTCCAGAAAGGCCTGGAGCATGAGCTTCTGAACCACCTTCCAGTTCGGGGTAAATGTCAAGAAGTCCGCCCCGAGGTGCCGGAGAACTTTGGTCGTGTTCTCATGAAGGTTGGGACGCAGGAACCCGTGGTCGAAACGGACCACCAACGGCTTGATGCCGTATTCCTTCATCAGGTAATAGAGCGTCCATGTGCTGTCCTTCCCGCCGCTGAACGGTACGAGACAATCGTAATCATATTTGCCTCGGTATTGCTCTATGAGGTGATCGAGATCCTTCTTTCTTTCCGGCCAGTTGACCTGGTCCTGCTTGTGCTCTTGCTGGCGGCAGACGCTGCAAACTCCCTTATCATCAAAATGGATCGTCTCGTGCGTCTCCGGTAGCACACATTTGCTACAGCGTGTCAGTTCATTCATAATTGTTAGTTTCCCTGTCCTCCGGTTATCGGCACTTCTTCGGCAAGCGAACCGCTTTCCCACGCGACCATTCCGAGAGCAAGCGCCGTGCCGCGCTTGATAGCGCCTGTGGCCTTTTTCCCGAGTAGTCTTTCCAGAAACTTTGGCGGCAGCCCCAGCCCCGGGCGGATCGCCCGGACATTTACTTTTGTGAAAATCTCACCCTCTTTCATGTCCTTGACGACATAAAGCGAGCGGCGGTATTGGAGGGATTGTTTTTCTGCTTCGGTCGGCCCATAACTCACCATTCCTAGAGCTTGCCACGCACGGTTTGCCTCCGCAACAAGCTGTGACATCTCGTCCGGTTCCATCGAAAACGCGCTGTCTACGCCACCATCTGCCCGGTTGAGCGTAAAATGCTTCTCGATTACTGAGGCTCCCAGAGCGACAGCGGTCACCGATACACCGATCCCCATCGTGTGATCGGAGATTCCTGCCTCGCAGCCGAACCGACTGCACAAGTCAGGGATCGTATTCAGATTGGTGTTCAAAGCCTCGGCCGGGTAGGTGCTTGTGCATTTCAGGAGGATGAGGTCTTGGCACCCGGCCTGCCGCGCCGCACGGACGGTATCGTCCAGCTCCTCCGCAGTCGCCATGCCTGTTGATATGATAAGCGGTTTGCCCGTGGAAGCCGCACACTGGATTAGCGGAATGTCGGTATTCTCAAATGATGCGATCTTATAGCACGGCGCTTCCAACTCCTCCAGAAATGAGACGGCCGTCTCGTCAAAGGGCGAGCTGAATGGAATGATTCCCAGCTCTCGGGCGTGAGCAAAAATCGGAGCGTGCCACTCCCACGGCGTATAGGCTTTCTTGTAGAGATTATAAAGCGACTCGCCCGCCCACAGGCTGTCGGGGTCACCGATGTGAAATTCCCGCTCGTCGAGATCGATCGTCATCGTGTCAGGCGTGTAAGTCTGGATCTTGATGGCGTGCGCGCCCGTCCGCGCAGCGGCTTCAACAATCTCCAGAGCCCTTTCAAGGGACTGGTTGTGGTTGCCAGACATCTCCGCGATGACAAACGGAGGGTTGCCGGCTCCAACGCGGCGGCCCGAGAGCAGGAATCCACCCATAAAATTGTGCTCAGGCATGGATTTTGCGAAAGACCCACAGTTTGCCTTGCGCGCATTGGCCCATGGGAGGCAGTCGAAGGGCCAGACTGTTGACCGGGGCATCATATGATGGAGACTTCCCCTCGCGGGCGGCCAGGGATGCATTAACAACTCGACTTAAGAAATAGTAGGTCGCGCTGAACATCTCGACATCGACAAGCTCTGCTTCAGGTGACTCAAGCGAGGCTACGAGTTCGTCTATCAGATATAAGTTATGCCAGGGAGGAGCAATGGGCTCAAGCCCGACCGAAGCACGTAGCGCATTCAGCTCATCAAGGCCATTGGCGCTGTTTTCACACATGAGATATGTCCCGCCGGATTTGAGGTTTCTTGTAAGATATCTAATTGCATTCGCCTGCGTATTCCAGTCTGGCAGATTGATAATCATCCGCTCGGTATATATGGCGTCAAAATTTAGTGGCTGTTTTGGCTCTTTTCTAATATCGCACACCTCCAAGTGGATATGCTTCGTCATCCCGGCTTGCTCGACCCGAGCCTTAGCCAACTCGATCATCGCTGGAGAAAAATCAAAGCAATAAAGTTCGATGTCATGCCGGGCTCGCAAATTGACAGCCGTCGCCGCGTTCCCGCAGCCAAATTCCGCCACGACCATCCCATCCCGGATATGGTTGGAAATCGCATTCGTTTCGATCTCCTTGGCGATAACGTCGTCGCTGCCGGATTTCTCCGCAAGCGCCGCGCGCTGGTTCCAATGATTCAAGATGGGGTCTTCACTCATAGCATTTCATTTGTTCTAGAATTCGCTGGACGCCAAGGGCATCGACGAGATCAAGGCAAAACCTAGAGGCGCGATTAATCCAGGACGAATCAAAAGATCGGTCAATTTCCTGTGCCAGCAACTCTGCAGAGACATCGCCGGCGCAGCCCGCATAATTTGTCGCGCCGATCTTTGCCGTGTCAATGGCCGTAGGAATCTGGTTTGCGGCGACAGCGACGACGAGAGTGGGAAGACCCACAGCGCATCTCTCCCATGTTGATGAGCCTCCCGCCCCTATCCCCAGATCCGCCGCTTTCATCAGTTCTCCAATTCGGTCAGTCTGGACATGCACCGAATACTGTTTTCGCTCGCATTCACCACAAATCTCTTTTCTGCAGGGATGCTGGGCCCCTAGCACAATGTCCACAGACAGGTTTTTGCGCCGAAAGTTATCAAGCGCTCGCATGACGACGCCTGTATAATTGTCTAAATCCACGCCGCCGAGGAAAATAAACACTCGCTCGACATGTCCCGGACGAGGCCTAGAGTTGGCATGGAGGTTGATGAATTCTTTGCGGAGAATAGCATATTTTGGCCCTAGAAGGGGAGTGCAGGATTTTGGCAATCGTTCTCGGTAGCGCCCGTGCATGTCCGCGTAATAATTCTGATCCAGCAGAAGGTCGCAGTCGTGGTTGCGATCGGCAATATCATCGATGGCAAAAATTTTATCCGCCTTTTGGCGGAGCGGGGTTTCCCAGCGACCATCGAGCGCGTAGTGGTCAACGACGAGCCAGTCGCAGCGCATTTCGCGAAGCGCTCCGAGGCAGTTCTGGGCGTCCGCTTGCTGTGAGGTTCCCAGCCACGTGGAGTGAAGCAAATCACCGTCGGGAGCGTCGTCGCCTGGAGCTAGCGGGAGGAGAGCGTGCCCCCTTAGATCCAGCAGTCCTCGCAGATGTTTCGGCAGATTCCGGGAGAGAAATCCCGAGGAAGCACCACGTTCCTTCAATGCATCCGCCAGGGTGAGACACCGCATGAAGTGGCCGGTGCCGATCTGGCGGGAAGCGTCAACACGGAAGGCGATGTGCATCCGGTTCAGTTTAGGCGCTTGAACCCGCCGTGGCAGACCGGTCCTTCCAACAAATCCAGGATATTTCGCCCCTCCTCGCACTCCCGGATGAGGCGGAATACCGGGTCCAGACTATCGAAGTATAGGTCGAGCACCTCCGGCGTGTGCTCGGTGCAGACATAGACGCTGTTACCGACAAGAAAGCCTTTGGCGAGCATTTTCTGGGTGATGAGCGTTTTGTAGGCCAGAGAGTTCGGGCTCTTGATTGTAAAGCCGGTGAGCGCCGGAAGGCCCCAGTGATCCAGCGCAAGACTGTGTTTGTCCGCCATCTCCTGCCATTTCGCGCGGATTCCCAGACCGGTGCGGGTGATCGTCTCCCAGGATTTTTCCCTCTTCATGACCTCCAGTGTTTTGAGGGCAGCAGTTGGGCCTATCCGCTCGGTCCAAAATGTGCTGGAAATGAAGGTGGATTGGGCAGCTTCCATGATCGCACGTTTTCCAATGGTGGCGGTGATCGCGTAGCCGTTGCCGAGCGCCTTTCCGAACATGGCCATATCGGGCTCGACGCCGAACTTTTTGTGCAGCCCGCCGAATGTTTCCCGGAATCCGGAGGTGCATTCATCGAAAATGAGAACAATCCCCCGTGCTGTTGCCAAGTCCCGGACCTTCTGCAGGAAGTTGTCCTCGGGCCCCATGTTCCTGACAACCTCCATCTTGATGACGCCGATGTCATGGGCGTTCACCAGCGCCTCCAATTCTGCAAAGTTATTATAGTTGAAGGGAAATACCGTGCCCCGCAAGTTTTGAGGAACTCCTCTGGCATCGAGACCCGGGAGGAGGTGACCTGCGAGATTTTCGTCATCCCCCAGGTTTGCCGAGAGATACCAGTCGTGCCAACCGTGGTAGCCGCAGATGGCCACCTTGTCTTTGCCCGTCGCAGCGCGGGCGATGCGGATGGCGATAGCATTGGCTTCACCTCCAGAGCGGGCGAGCCGTCCCATGTCGGCCCACGGATGGATCTCGATCAGCTTCTCGATCAGATAGACTTCCTCCGGGCAATTCAGAGTGGACATATTTCCGGCATCCACGGTCTTCCTGACAGCATCGTCCACTTCCGGATGACCGTAGCCGAGAATATTGGTGCCGATGCCCATGATGGACATGTCGATGTATTCTTTGCCGTCCAGATCCCAGACCCTGCAGCCTTTGGCTTTGCTGAAATACGCAGGCCACTGCCCGGGAAGAAACATTTCGGGGCGCTTGGAAAGCAGCATATTCCCTCCGGGGATGACGCGTTTGGCTCGTTCCCAGAGCTTTTGCCCGGTGCCAATCGTCATCCCCTCGTTGCGGGCAATGTTCCGGTTCGCTTGAAAAATTTCCGGGTGGTTTTTTTGCAAGTTGAGCACGCTTTGCCATGCGAAATAGATATCCGGAGAGAAATGAGCGAAGATTCTTGCGACCACCTCCAGATCCGCAGGTTCATCAACGGTCCAGCGCAGGCTCGAAAGATCCTCGTTGTTCTGTATTGATGAGCGCGCAAACGAGGGGCCTTCACGCAGGTAGGGAGTGACATGTTCGCGATCGAGACTCTTCGAGGCTTCGCGGGAAGCTCTTTCGAGGGCCGCAAAGCTAAAGACCTCAATATCGAGTCCATCGGGATAGGTCGGCGGGGCGACGTTACTGAAATAGTCAACTTTTGCCGCCAGGAAGCCGCGGACAACTTCATCAACGAGCGCCGGATCGACCAAGGGACAGTCGCCGGTGATCCGGACAACGACATCCGCCGAAGATAGTTTGGCGGCCTGGTAATACCGGTCCAAGACATCATTTTCACTGCCTTGATAGCAGACGTATCCCAAGCTATGCGCATGTTCGGCCAGGGGCTTGTTGCACGGATCCACGGAAGTCGCGAGGAGAATTTTGTCAAGCGTCCGAGAGGTGGCCAACCGGCGGAGGAGAAGCTCGATCATGGGAACGCCATGGATCGGCTGCATCACCTTTCCCGGAAACCGGGTCGACCCCATGCGGGCTTGAACGATTCCGACAACTTTCATAGATTGGACCAGCAAGAGGGGTTCAACAATTCCTCATCGTCAGATCGAATTGAGGAAGGGACCGAGGGGGCTTCTCCGGAGGTCGCCGCACAGATTTCTTGAATCTGCTTCAGGCTATCCACCCCGACCACCGCCCGGTTAATTTCAGGATGTGCCAAGACAAAGCGCAGACAGGCTTCGAGGGCGCTCTGGTGAGTTTGCTCCAACCAGGCCGACCAGGCCGTCCAGAGGTTCTTCCACCGTAGAAATGTTTTTGGTCGCTCCGATTCGCTCATCAGCAGGAGCCCCTGCAGGAAGAGGGATCGCACATGAATCTCGACTCCGGCCGCTTGCAGGCGGCCCATCCAACCCGAGTCAACCAACCGGTGGTCAAGGATGTTGAAGGGTGCCTGAACAATTCCGAACGGATATCGGTCCACTAACATATCGAGTTCACGGGGGTTATAGATGGAAACGCCAAATTTCCCGATAATCCCCTCCTCTTTGGCCGAATTTAAAGCGGAGTAAATCTCGTCACCCTTCGCTTCCAGAAGCTGACGGGGGGAGTGAAGCAGCAAGGCGTAAAGTGCCGGAATTCGCAGGCGGGACAGGGAGCCAAGAATCCGCTCCTTCACCCAGGCGGCGGTATCCTTGCAGTCCGTTGGAACAGATCCGATTTTAGAGATGACTTTCCAGCCGTTCAGCGCATGCCCGCCCAGCACCGCCTCGCTCTCGCCGTAGCCAATCGCCGTATCCAAAGTATCGACCCCTTGGCTGCGGGCATAGGCCAGTATCTCCCCGACCTCATCCGGCGAGGTCTGCCCCCCCGTATTGGCGATGCCATAGCGCATCCCGAACTGAACTGTCCCGAGAGCAATTTTCACCCTTCAAGGTTGCTTTTTAATGTCCTGACAACCATATCCTGCTGGCCTTCTGAGAGTGTGGCATACATCGGCAGGCTGACGGCTTCGCTGTAGTAGCGTTCTGCCTGGGGGCAGTAACCTGCCTCGAATCCCATGTTCGCATAATAGGGCTGCCTATAAACAGGAATATAGTGAAGATTGACGCCGATTCCCGTCCGGTGCAGGGCTCCGAAAAGCTGTGAATGCGTGCAGGGTGACCGGTCGCTGTCCAGGCAGATGACATACAGATGAAATGCGGAAAAAACATCGGGGGCGATCCACGGCACGGTCAGTGGCAAACCCTCAATCATCTCATTGTATCGGGCGGCGATCTTGTTCCTTTTTGCCACGTAGGCATCCAGACGACCCATCTGGCTGATGCCAAGTGCCGCCTGGAGATCCGTCATGCGGTAGTTAAAACCGAGATCAACCTGCTGGTAATACCACGGGCCGTCGGAAGCGTGCGTCATTTTTCCCGCGTCACGGGTGATCCCGTGACTGCGCAGGAGGGCCATGCGCTCGGACAGGCCCGGATCGTTTGTGAGGGCCATCCCTCCTTCGCCGGTTGTGATGATCTTGACGGGGTGAAAGCTGAAAACCGTGATATCGCTGTAACGGCAGTTACCTACGGGCCCGCCATTGTATCTTCCGCCAATGGCGTGGGAGGCGTCTTCGATAATTTTGAACCCGAAGCGTTGCGCCAAAGCATGGATAGCGGCCATATCGCAGGATTGTCCGCAGAGGTGGACGGGCGCCACAATTTTTGGAAGCCGGCCTTCGCGCTCTGCCTCGATGAGCTTGCGCTCCAACTCCTGCGGGCAAATGTTATAGGTGCGAGGGTCGATATCGACGAAATCGACTTGAGCACCGCAATAGAGAGCGCAATTTGCGGACGCGACAAACGTGATCGGACTCGTCCAAAGCCAGTCTCCAGGTCCCAGCCCAAGAGCTAAACAGGCGATATGCAGAGCCGATGTCGCACTGTTGACGGCCACCGCATGCGCGGTCCCGCATGCATGGGAAACGCCCGCCTCGAAGGCTGGAACCATCGGGCCCTGAGTCAGGTAGTCCGACCGCAGCACCTCCACGACGGCGTCGATGTCTTCCTGGGTGATATCCTGGCGTCCGTATGGGATCATTGGCTCCTATCAACCTTTTTCACAACCTGCTCGGCAATCATTAGCTCTAGTTGCTCGACCGTCAGAAAATCGGGGTTGTCACCGCTGTTGTAGGAGTGCCCCGTCGCGGCGGGAACGGCTCCGGATGCGGTGCAATAGCTCTCGACCGAATGAGTGCCGGCGGATGGCAAAATGGCGAAATATTTCCCGAAATCCACCGTGTTAAAACTGTCGCTCACGGTGATCATTTCCTCGTGGATTTTTTCCCCGGGACGAATTCCGACGACCGGATATTCGCATTCAGGACCGATGGCCCGCGCCAAGTCGGTGATGCGGTAGCTTGGGATTTTCGGCACGAAGATTTCTCCGCCGTGCATGTACTGAAGCGCCCAGATCACCATGTCAACCCCCTCCTGCAGGCTAATGTTGAAACGTGTCATTGCCGGATCGGTGATCGGCAACACCCCCGTCTTGAGGCGTTCCAGAAAGAATGGAATGACCGACCCCCTGCTTCCCATCACGTTTCCGTAACGGACCACGCTGAATCGGAGATCACGCTTTCCGCGGATATTGTTGGCGGCGGTAAAAAGCTTGTCCGAGCAAAGCTTGGTGGCGCCGTAGAGGTTGATCGGGGCAGCAGCCTTGTCGGTCGAGAGGGCCACGACACGTTTGACGCCCGTGGCCAACGACGCGTCGATCACGTTTTGCGCACCGAGAACATTCGTTTTGATGAACTCGAACGGGTTGTATTCCGCGGCGGGAACCTGCTTCAAGGCAGCCGCGTGGATGACCGTGTCTATCCCCTCCATCGCCTGGGGCAAACGATCCCTGTCTCGGACATCTCCGATAAAATACCGCATGCAGCCATAGACGGAATCCGGGAACTTTTGCGCCATCTCGAACTGTTTCAGCTCATCCCTGGAGTAAACGACGATTCTCTCCGGGTGGTATTTTTCGAGCAGCGTCTGGACAAACTTCTGCCCGAACGAACCGGTGCCGCCGGTGATCAGAATGCTGCTTTTTTCGCAGAGGTGGGAGTCGGTGGTATTCATTGTGGGGCAGTCATGTTAGAGACATTTAAAAATCTGGCCGACGAAGCGCGTCGAGGGCGGTTTAGTAACGACTGTATTATGCAGGGTAGATTATATATTTAGGGCGCAGTTTGAGGAATGGCACCTCAATATTTTTGTATGTTACAATCGAAATTAAGGTCGTTATTGGAACTACTACCACAAGCACGGTAAGCAGAGCATTAACATGACCATCATGAGTCCATCTGATATACCAGTTTTTATTGATGACAGAAGTTATCACTGCAAAGTGCAATAGATAAAACGAATATGTGATTTCCCCAAACTTTCCAATAATAGAAGATATGATTTTCGGAATAATGCCGGCGAAAGGCAAGTATGATAGAATAAATATGCCCCACATAACCCCCTCTATAGGTTGCCACAGAATTTTCCAATCACTTATCGCGGGATATCCTCCCACCCAGTTAAAAACATTTAAGGCGCCAGCCACCAGAAAAACTGCAGGCAAAATAAACCAAGCCGAAAGACGTTTTAAATCATATTTTACATATAGCCGAGCGGCGATCATTCCTATACAAAATTGGCCGAGCCTTCCCATTAATGTCAAATAACTAATATCGCGAGGATTTCCGGTTTCAGAATACACGGCAAGCAGGCTCAATATCATCAGCATGAATATGATTGAGACAATATATATATTGCCTTTTTGATTAGCGGTTTTATTGAGAAACGGGAAGATAAGGTAGCATTGAAATTCGACTGCTACAGCCCAAAACATGGTAGTAAATACGCCGCCGCCAATCCCAGCAGAATGAACGGGGGATAAATATGTAAGGAATTCCCATGCATTCGCCGGACGAATACTGATGGCCATTATCAGGCAAAGAACAAGCATTGGATATATTCTTAGTATTCTTGCCGATAGAAACTTCTTATAGTCAATATTGTTATCAATAACTCCGAGGGAAAGCACAAATCCCGAAAGCACGATGAAGAGCCCGACTCCGGAATGCCCTTCCTCGATGAATGTCATGAAACCATTCGCGTGATGCAGCCAATGCTTTTCCGGATCGAATGACACGCCATAAGCCAACCTCGCTCCCAAGAGCTGCAAGCCGTGGTAAGAGACCACTAATAATGCTGCAAACGCTCGTATATGATCGATTGCCGGAATATATACCCGATTAATGCTTTGACTCATATCGAATTAAAGAGATCTAAAAATCCGGTATGCGGCCAACTGCAGGCAGGAGTCGCGGATGGCGATGTTCATTCTTTGTTGTGATTCTCCAGACGGATCGGCCGACCGGGTTAGCGCTGTTGCTTTTTTCTTTTGATCGTGTGCTTGAATTTCAAGACCGCGAAGTTGAGTTCAAGGGAGGTTTCGGTGTCACTGGTCTGCAATTCCTCGTCAAAAATGTCGGACACGATTTCGCCACTCCTCTGCATAAGTGTTTTCTGCATCGCATCATCCTTGACAACGGAGAGTGTTTTGATCGTCCGGGACAGCTCTCGGATTTTTGCGAAAGTTTCGATGATCGCAAAAGTTGCCTTTGGATTGTCGCCAGCATATAGAGGCCCCGCTCGGGGAAACCAATGGGGAGTTTCACCTTGCCCCCCCGGTTTGAAGTCGAAAATTTCGACTTCAAAGCAGCCCACTCGTTTTTGGCCTTTCTTGGAATGGGTTGACAACTTTCACTCCGCCGTAGTCTTGCCCGTGGTTCAAATCTTCCGTAAGCAACTCGCGTGCGCCACTGGCCTGAGCTGCGGCCACGATCATGGCGTCCCATAAGGAGGTTTGCCATCGGGCTTGGACCGAAAGAGCAACGCGGAAGAGCGGCAGGGTGATATCCACCACCGGCCAAGTGGAAAAATCGCCCGCTACGGTCGCAGCCTCTTCGTGGGAATGACCGGCCTTGATGAAATTCACGACGAACTCCTGCAATACCTGCACACTCAGCGCGGAGCTGCCTGGCTGGGACCACCCTCGCTCGATCAGATCCAGCGCGACCTCGCGCTTCTCCGGCGCGTCGAGGTCGTAACCATAAAGCAGCACATTGGTGTCGAGGAACCGTTCAGCCGGCATGGGCTTTCTCCCGACTCAGGGGTTTGCCTCCGAGATGGTAGCCGGACCGCAACCGAGCCAGAGCGTCCAGTGGCATTGAGCAGGGCGTCGATTCCTCCAAGACCCGCTCCAGCCCCTCAATCACCAGCCGCTTGATCGTTGTGCGCCGACGCACCGACGCTATTTTCGTCCGCTCAAAAAGAGCATCGGGCATATCAATCGTTGTTTTCATATATGGCCATATTTATGCATAAACGGGTCGGTAGCGCAAGGCGAATGACGAGGGGTGAAATGAGAGGTAGTTAAATGGCTCCAAAAATCCGGTAGGCGGCCAGGCGCAGGCAGGAGTCGCGGAAGGCCGAAATCCGACGAACAAATCGGACCCGCTGCGGAAGCGGCCTGCGGGAATTCAGTTTGTTTTCCATGCGCAGAAACTCCGAGTATCCTTCGCCCTGAAGTGTAAAAGATGCCCCGCCCCGATGAACGCGAAACCCGCAATAGGACTTTTCAATAAATGCAAACTTCCTGTTCCCCAGAAGCCTCAGCCACATGTCCACATCGATATAATATCGCATCGACAAATCAAACCCCCCCGTTTTTTGAAAATCGGTTTTCCGAAACATTGTGGTCACGGGCTCACCGATCGGGTTGGCCGCCGTCCGGAGGCAATCTTCGATCAACTTGTTGCCCGAGTGAATCCCCTCGTCATGCTTTTTTCTTCTGAGAGGGATTTTTCTTCCAGATGCAGAGCAAATGTCCCCGGCACATGCGCAAACCGCAACTTCTGCCTCGGAAGCAATTATGGCGGCCTGTGCCGCGAGACATCCGGGATAGAGGATGTCGTCCTGCCCCATCACTTTGATAAGCTGCCCGGATGCAGCCTCGACGCAAGCGTTCCAGTTTCCAGCCATGCCCAGGCGGATCGGATTCCTGACGACCCGCCAATCAGTTCCCGGAAATTCTTTCTGCACACCAGCAATAACATCCAAAGATCCGTCCGATGAATTGTCGTCGGAGACAACAATTTCAAGGCGCGGGACTTCCTGGGCGGCGACGCTTCTCAGACAATCCGCCAAATGGGCCGCGCCATTATAGACCGGGATGCAGACGGATATGCGTGGCGCCTCACTCATTGTCACCCGGTTTGTTTCTGCGGAAAATCCGGATACCATTGACTTCGCGTGCGAGCGAATAGTTTGCACGGATGTAGTCAGCCACCTCGGGGATGCGTTCAAATGCCTGTTGTTCGGGAACATTCATCATAAAGCTCCCGGGAGCGACAGCGTCCACAAAGACATCCGGCCGGTTGCGTTTGAGGTCTTCGAGGTAGGTGGCCACAAAGAACGGCCGCAGCGGGTTGTCGTTGAACATCGCGGAACTCGTGCTCAGGCGTGTGGCTTGTCTGAGCCCCGTTTCGATGTAATAGTAGGGCATGTAGCCCCACACAGTCATTCTTCGGTTTGACTTTGCTGCGGCCTTCTTGATCGCGAGCACGACCGGATCCTGGGGCTTGGCTGCCTGTTGCGACCAATATCGGCCCGACCCCGCCCAAGGATTTCCGGACTCCCAACGCAATCCAGCAGCAGGAAAAATCAGGAAAAGTGCCAGGAGTGCCGAGCAACCGAGTTCATAAGCGGATTGGCTGCGGGGGGTCAGCCCGGAATCGGCGGCACGACGAACGAGGAGTCCGGAAAGCGATGCTGCAAATAGAGCCAGAAAGAACGGAAGAAAAATCAGGTAGTGGCCGTAGTCGCGGCGCGGAGAAAGGACCGCGCAGATCGCAAGGGCAAGAAGAAGAAATCCAGCGAGTGAAAAGCCCAACAGCCGCCGGTCCAACCGCGCTGTGCTGGGAGCAAGAAGGGCGGAGACAGCGGCCAGGGCAAAGAGAAGAGAACCCGCAGCGAAGGCGACGATATCCGCTGACTGGACCAACAGTTTCCACATAAGAAGAAACGATGTTCCTGTGGAGAACCCGCTCTCCACGTAGGCAAGTGCATTGCCGAAGTAGCTGTTCAGAAGGTAGTCCCCTGAGCCGGTCACCAAGGCCATGAGAATCAATAATAGAGGAAATGCCAATGCGCAGAAAGCGGTCATCCCCGCGATCACCAGACGCTTTCGGAACGGCAGATCCCTGCGGAAAAGGACGACAATCACAAGAAGGGTGCCGGAGAAAAGCCCGAGATACGCGGCCTGAAGTTTGGCAAATGGGACTATGGAGAACAAAACCGCTCCGGCGCACGCGGTGGCTGCAAATTTTCTTGTCGATCCAATAGAGTGGAATTCGACGTTGCAGACACACCACAACCCGCAGAACAAAAAGAACAGCGGCGCGTGTTCGCTCGTATAGTGGACAAAGTCCCAATGCCGGGTGAAAGCAAAAAAGACCACGGCTGCGAGGGTCGCTGTCCTTGCAGTTGCTGGTCGGCAGAAGGTTTCACAAATCCCCCGGAGTGTGACCGCGCAGCCGGCGAGCATGGCCAACCCGATGACGCGCGCGGAAAATAGCGAGGGGTCGCATCCAAAGATCTTCGAAAGGAGGAGCGGGTAAACGACTATCGGGCCTGAGGATCCGCACTCGGCTGAGCGGAAGAACACCGGGTCGATTGTGAGAACCTGAGCCGCGGCCAGAATCTGCGCCTCATCCACACTGTAAGCGCTGTTGTAGAAGACCCCGGGCCAACGGCCGGCGAAGAGAAGGAGCACTGCCGATACCAGGAACCAGGCCGGATGGGTCAGCCCGGATGGCACAAACTGCCGGAGGCCATCGGGCAGCAGCTCTTGGATCGCCGGAAGCAGGGCGAGCACCAGGGACACAAAAAACAGCGTCCAGACGGTAAAGCCATAAAGCCTCACGTTATCAGACCAGAAGATCAGGCTATCCATCAATTTTCCGGGCCAAGCAGGCGATGCTCACTCCCTCGGCCACCGGCTTGTGCTTGATCACCAAAAATCCTGCCTCAGCCGCGTCGGCGAGCACAGCAGCCGGCGGAGCAAAGTAATGGTGGATCTCCACGATCACCTGGTCCACCAGCGACAGAAATTCTTTTTCGATGCGGAAAAAATCCTTTTCAGCCCCCTCGATGTCGACCTTCAGGAGGTTGCACCTTACTCTTGGCCCGAACGTCTCGTTCCAAAGTTTTCCGATCCCCAGCACCGGGACCCGCACCACCGTGCTAATGGTTTCTCCCGGGGCCTTTTTTCCATCAAATGCAACATGCGACCCGACGTCCGTCTCAGCCACTTCGAACGAGATGAATCCGTCTGCAGACTCAACCCCGACGGCCCCCTGAAAGAAGTGAACTCCGGAAAGATTATTGGCCTTGATGATCCACTCGCAATCCTGCCGCATTTCCCCGTCCGCATCGGCCATGATGCCGCGCACGGCATGTCCAGCGGCGCTTCGGGAAATCACATAGGCGGAAAAAAGCCCGCGGTTGCAGCCGAGGTCCGCGAACGTCTCAACCCGGCCAGGGGCGATGATCTCCGCGTAAAAATTGCTTGCGAAGACCTCCCGCTCGACGAGCAGGGACTCGAACGCACGCACGCGGTATTTTATCCCGTGGGGCGGAAGCGAAACGACTTTCGGAAAACTCCGAAACCATGCAGTGATAAGATCCGGAAGGCGCAGGGATTTCACGATCCGGCGGAAAAGCAGCGAGTTAGCGAGTTTTTCAGAGATGGCCATAGCTGGTCGGGGGTTGGGTTATTTGTTTCCGGATCGGCCTCCGCCGACAACTTTGTCCACGATGAAGAGGGGGCGTCCCTTCTGCTCGATAAACAACCTCCCAATATATTCGCCGATCATGCCCAGGACAAAAAACTGGAGGCTGAAGGAGAGAAGGATGACGGCCATGATGCTGGTCCATCCCGCCACGCCGGTATTTCCTTGCAGGTAGCCGAAGATGGAATAGCCGACCCCGAGGAGGCAAAGGAAGCCGAAGAGCGCGCCCAGCAGGGATGCCAGGCGCAGGGGCTTGATGGAGAAGCTGGTGATTCCGTCCACTGCAACACGGAACAGCTTCGCGAGCGTATACCCCGACTCGCCAGCGAACCTGGCTTCCCGGTGATAGAAGATGGGGACCTGCGTAAAGCCGAGCCAGCTGATCATGCCGCGGAGAAACCGGTGGTGTTCCGGCATGGAATTCACGAGATTAACGACTCGCCTGCTGATCAGTCGGAAGTCGCCGGTATCCGGAGGGATGTGGCAACCGGCCAGGGCGCTCAGGAGCTTGTAATACGCTTTATAGCAAAACTTCTTCCAAAGCGGGACGCCTTCACGGCTGAGTCTCTGGCCGTAAACATTGTCCGCCCCGGCATCCATGAGCTTCATCATATCAGGAAGAAGCTCGGGGGGATCCTGCAAGTCGGAGTCAATGATCATCACGCGTTCTCCCCGCACGTTGTGGAGTCCGGCGGTTACGGCGAGCTGGTGGCCGTGGTTCCTTGAAAGCCGGATTCCGACAATGGCGGGATCCGAGGCCGCCAGCCTGCAGATCGCGTCCCACGTTCTGTCGGGCGACCCGTCCTCGACAAGAACGATCTCATAAGTGCAGCCCAGGCCCTTGCAGACAAGCGTCAGCCTGCGATGAAGCTCTTCCAGACCAGTCTCATCCCTGTAACAGGGAACAAGAATGGAGAGGAGAGGTTTGGGATCGTTCATGGTCGAGCGAGAGTTAGGATCGGTATTATTTGGAAAAATAGGCGGGAGTCAGCGGATCGGGAACCGGGAGCCCCTGCGCGGCGGCCATATCCGCATCCACCATGATTTTGGCAAGGTCGGCAAACTTGACCTTCGGCTCCCAGCCAAGCTGGCGTTTCGCCTTGGCGGGATCCCCTATGAGGAGGTCCACTTCCGCGGGCCGCTCATACTTCGCGTCGTATTTCACATAATCTTTCCAGTCGAGATTCACGTGGCCGAAGGCGACTTCAAGAAATTCCCTGATCGAATGGGTTTCGTTAGTGGCGACAACGTAATCGTCACCAGCGTCAGCCTGGAGCATCATCCACATCGCCTCGACATACTCGGCGGCATAGCCCCAGTCGCGCTTGGCATCGAGGTTGCCCAGATACAATTCCTTCTGCCGCCCCAGTTTGATGGCGGCCACCGCGCGCGTGATCTTGCGGGTGACAAATGTCTCCCCGCGGCGAGGGCTCTCATGGTTGAAAAGAATTCCGTTGGTGGCGTGCATGCCGTAGCTCTCGCGGTAGTTCACGGTGATCCAATACGCATACATCTTCGCGGCACCGTAGGGGCTGCGCGGCCAGAAGGGCGTCGTCTCCGTCTGCGGGACTTCCTGGACTTTTCCGAACATTTCGCTGCTGGATGCCTGGTAAAACCGCGACTTGACACCGGTTTCCCGCATGGCTTCGAGAATTCTCACCGTTCCCAGCCCGGTCACATCGCCGGTGTATTCGGGGATGTCGAAGCTCACGCGGACATGGCTTTGCGCGCCCAGATGGTAGATTTCGTCGGGTTTGAGGTTGTAGATCAATTTGACGAGATTCACCGAATCGGCCAAATCGCCATAGTGCAGGTGCAGGTGAACCCCGTTGCCGTGGGGATCCTGGTAGAGGTGATCAATGCGCGAGGTGTTGAACGTGCTGGCGCGGCGGATGATGCCGTGAACCTCATAGCCTTTTGCAAGGAGGAGGTCCGCAAGATACGATCCGTCTTGGCCGGTGATACCGGTGATGAGTGCTTTTTTCATGTGTTGTGGGAAATTGAAGGATTGAAAAAGATTTCAGCCCTCAGCCTTCAGATTTTCAATGTGGCGATCCGTCTGGTCAATGGCTGCGAGAAGCTTGTCGGAAAGTGTTACCGTCTCCCGATATACCTCCAACAAGTTCTCGGTGATATACTCATGAGCAATCAGGTTTCTGAGATCGCGGATCGAGATCATGTCTTCCGCAGATGGCAGAACGCCCAACTTTTCACAGAGATTCATGCGGTCAATAAATGTGGGCGCATCTTCCCTGAGCAAGAAGGCAAGCGACTTGAGAACTTTCTGCGTGTAAATGTCCGAGATCCTCGAGAATTTGGAGGTCAACGCATCAAAAGCTTCTTCCTCATTGAAGGAAAAATCCGCTGAAAGATCGATTCGGCGGCATTTTTCCAACGATCTGGTAAACGAAGGCAGCGCCTGCTTCAGCAGGCTGCGATTGGCTTCCACAAAGCGTCTGATGTTGTCCGTCTTCACAGCTTGATGGCAGATTCCATCGCGATGGCCTTGAACGGATGGTCGCTTGTTTTGGAAAAGTTCACGATGTCAATTTTCTGCTCGCCGATCTGATTGAGGATCAACCTCCTGATTTTGCTGATAAGAACCAAGGGGAGTTTTTCTTTCGTCAAGAGGAGCAGGTCGATATCTCCTCCTTTCGCGGCATCGTTTGCGCGAGATCCAAAGAGCAGCAATTCGGAGTCAGGCACCACTGACTGCACGGTTTCTTTGATACGGGATCGTGTCGATGGAGGGAGTCTCATGGTCTCAAAGAGCATGCAATCTGAAGACTGGAGGAGAGTCGAGAAGCGAAGGAAAAGGGTTGGCGAAAGGCGGCAAGATAAAATGTGAAGGCTGAAGCAATCAGACGAGGCCCCATTCGCGCTCCAGGCCGAGTTCGCCCACCCAGCGGAGAAGCTCGGACCTGTCGGGAATAGCCCCCGCATCGATCATTGCCGAGATATCGTCAAGGTGCTTCTGGGATTTGCCTTCGCGGAAAAAGAGCAGCTTGTTGAGGATGACAGCCTCCGGAGGCGCAAACCACTCGTCACCGAACGGGCCGGCCAGCTTTCGGCGGTTGGCGAGTTCCCAGCGGGCAAGAGGGCTTTTTCCAGGCAGGTAGCAGTCCGCGCGCAGCGCGCTATGTTGGTGGATAATGTTAAAATGGCCGCGGGACTCTCTTTGAATTTCGGCGAGAAGAACCTCCTCAGGTGGCAGATAAAAATCCTCGATCGGAAACGAGCTAACAAGTGAGCGGATATGACCCGCCCCAAGGGCGAGAACAAGATCGGCGTCCAGCGTCAGGCGGGGCCGACCGTAAGCAATGGCCGCAAGACCACCCACAATGCAATAGGGAATCCGGGCAGATTCCAGTTTCCGGGTGATGAGATTAATCTCCTGCATATCCTGTCACGAAGACCCTTCGCAGCCGGGATTGAATGGCTTCTTCAGTCCAATCGGGATGCAATGCCCGGAGTCCGCTCTTCTTGATTTCCCACGCGGTTTTATAAAGGTCGCTGGCTGTTGCTAGTCGCTTCGCCGGAGTCATTTTCCGGATCAACTCCTTCTGGAGTTCTTCGGCTCTCAGTTCGTGGGGAGACATGGGTGGGGCGGAAACGTGAAACTGGAAAGCTGAAAGGCGAAAAATGAGGGAGGGCCGCAGGCGCGTTCGTTGTTCTGCGTTCCTGGTTGGCTTTTTTTGTGAATCTTTGTGCCTCTTCGTGGCAAGAAAATCGCTAACCAATCCCGGCCGTGGGCCGACTGGAACACCCACAAGCTGCCCCCGCAGCCATGCGTCCAAATTCGCGCCAACGGCGCGTAGGCAGGCTGCCGCCTTTGGTCATCAGCGGGATTTTTCCGCTGGTCCATGCAGATTTTATGATTTTTTTCCTGTTTTCCACAGGCTTGCGCCGGGCTGGCGCTCTAACTCACCAAAAACTTCAAGATCCAGGGCATCATCTTCTGGCCACGCTCCATCCAGTGTTTCATCCGGTCAATTCTTTGGAAGGCCGCTTTGCGCTCTTTCGGGTCCATCTCATTCGCAAGGCTTTCCATCCGCTCAACCCTTTGGAGAGACCGTTCCAGACGGGGCTTCAATTCCTCCTTGATGAAGGATGTCGCAAATTTGCTCAATTCGAGGTCTGCCACATAGTGATCCCTCCGCTCGCCGGGCGCATACACCACTTTCACAGCCCCCACGGAGCGCAACAATTTCAGCCCCTGGCTGGCCGCCCCGAGACTGATCTGCAGGCGATCCATCAGGTCTTCCATTGAAAGAGGGCTCGTTGCCACGAAGAGCAGCCCGTAGATCTCGCCGACGGATTTGGGCAGGCCGATCAGCTTGAAAAAGCTGATGAACATCTCGATCGCCTCGATATCCAACTCGCTCAAGCGCGTCTCTTCCTCAACCGCATTTCCTGTCATGGAACTCATCTGTCAGAGAAATTACAGCACCCGGTTGATTTTTCAATAAAAAATGAAGCGAATGATCCTCTTGAAATTCCCGGCTTATCCGAGCCCCCGCTCCTCGACATCCTGCTCGTCCCAGCCGAGGACATGACCGATCTCGTGGAGGAGGGTTGTGCGGACTTCTTCGGCGAAAGAATGGTCCTCCTCCTCGGCGTAGTCTTCAATATTTTCCAGCCAGAGGCGGATGCGGACGGCGGGGAATTCGTCGAAATATCCGAGGGTGTCGGGCTCTATGCCGTCCTCGACGTCTTGGAGAGACGGGTGTTTTTCGATAAGGACCGGCACATCTTGGAGCGCCTTGCGAAGCGGGCTGGGCAGTTCGGAGATCGTTGCGGCGACCTCGGCCTCTGCGATTTTGAGGAGCCCCGGCCAGTGCATTGCCATAGCGTAGGGACAAAATCCGAAAATGAGAATTTTTCTTTGGTTCGCCTTGGAATTGAGAACACGAATTCGGATTTGCCTGCGAATAAAGTCAATGAACGCGAATACAATGAGGGAGATTGGAAAAGTTCACCCGGAAAAAATCAGACCGTATCCTCCTGCTGGATGTCCCTCTCATTCGCGAGGATTTCCTGATTTGCGGGCCTCTGCTGTTCGTTCATTGGAGCGAAGGCATCCGCAGGAATCTCAAATCCGGCAGATGTCGGCACCCCGACGGGAGGGTTTTTCTTTTCAACCGCATTTGCAGGAACAATTTTTGCCACAAGCTGTTTTCCACGGCAGACCAGAACCTCCTCCCCTGCCTCCATGGCATGAAGGATTCGCGACAGATGGGTTTTTGCTTCGTGAACGGTGACGGTCATCGCAAAAAACTAGACCAAGTCATCCTGAAGCTGGGCGCCGCACACGCGGATTGCATTGGTTGGGCGGGAGGGCTAGGATGGAAGGTTAGTGGAAACCATGCCGACACCAGTGGGGCCGGGACGTGTGCAGCGACGCATTGAGCGTATTTTGCGCGCGGTGTCGTTTGCCCGGTCGGCCACGAGGCATTTTCTCAGGAGGCTTCAGAGGAAGCCGCGGACGGTCACCGAGGGGCCGAACCTGCTTCCGACACTGATCAAAGTTCTGGCCACCTTTGCCAGGGCGGACGGGGAACTGCTCGAGGAGGAAATTGATTCCGGCCTGGGGTTTCTGCGCTACGATTATCCGGATGCCGTTTATTCCGAACTGCGGAAGCTCTTCCGGGACGCGCTGCACGAGAAGCAGGATCTGAATGAGATGGCGCAGAAACTCGCCGGCCAACTGGGCGATGAGCGGAAAATTCTTCTCGGCGTCCAGCTCTACGATCTGATTGCCAAGGCGGGGCTCAAGCAGGACCAGGTCATTGCCTACTATTCGTTCATGTCGCAGCTCGGGATGGCGGCGCAGGCGATCGACATCGTTTACCAGCTCAACTCGGACGACCAGTCGGAGGTGGCAATCTACCAGGCGGGAGCTTCGCCGCTCGAAATGGTGAGCTTCGGGCATCCCGAGCACTCGGATGTCGCCCTGGCCGACTTCGCGCCGGAGGAGAAGCTGAATGCGTATCGCTACGGGGATCTCGTGATTCTAAAAAACCTCAGCGGGAGGAACCTCATCGTGCAGGGGCGGGCGCTGAAACCCGGCGACTTCGCCCGCCTCTACAACGGCCAGCGCGTCCTCATCGACGACCAGGTTCTCGCCTACTCGGACATCTTCTTTTATTTCAACGCGAAGAAGAACGTCACGCTCCCGGAGCTTTTTGTGGCGGTGAGCGGGTCCGACGAGGTGCGGCTGGAAAAGAACCGCTCGCGGGATTCGTGTGTCCAGGTGACTTTCGGCCTGCGGGTCAAGGTGAAGGCCCTGAAAAATGTTGATGCGGTGCTCCGGGGAAAACGGCTCAACCAAGGGGTGGAGGTGTCTGCCACGCTTGAGGACAAAATCGTTTTTCATGATGACAGCGAGCTCGATCTCGGGGATTTGAGAAGGCGTGCGCGATCTTACGGCGGACGCTTCCAGCTCAAGACATCCAAGAACGAATACCTGGTCTCCAACAACCCGGGCCTCCTTGAAGAGGACGACATCCTCCTCGCCCCCGGCACCGGAGGGGATGTGCTCCTGAAAATCTCCTGCGACTACGACCGGCGGGAAGGCCGGCTGGAGGTGCTGCAGTCCGACCGTCCGATCCTCGTGCGCGGGGTGCCGGTGAGGAATTCCGCGCCGCTGGCCGACGGGGATACGATCCGCGTGGACATCGGCCAGATCCTGCGCTGCAACTTCACCGAGCGGCTGATCGAGGAGGAACGCAATGTGATCCGCTCGCTCGAGGTGCGCGATC
>CAZSDC010000001.1:0-1179 GCA_964605515.1 uncultured Chthoniobacter sp. | reverse complement strand
CGCTCATGCGGGCGCTCTCCGGCCAGTTTCCGCCGCACCAGGGCGACGTCCTCTTCAACAACCGCTCCCTCTACGCCAACTATGACGCGCTGCGGAAATACGTCACCTACGTCCCGCAATACGACGCGTTCGACGAGCACCTCACAATCGAGGAAAACCTGAACTTTGCGGCGGCGATCCGTGCGCCGCACCTCTCCCGGCGCGAACGCCTCCGCCGGATTGACGGCAAGCTCGCCGAACTCGGCCTCAACGAGCGCAGGAACTTCGTGGTGGGAAGCACCCACAAGAAGACGCTCAGCGGCGGCGAGCGCAAGCGCCTGAACATCGGGCTCGACATGGTCAGCTCGGCGGATGTCTTCCTTTTCGACGAGCCGACGAGCGGCCTCTCCTCGAAGGATTCCGAGCACGTCGTCGAGATCATCCGGGGGATGTCGCACAACAAGATCGTGCTCGTGACGATCCACCAGCCGACATCAAAAATTTTCCAGATGTTCCACAAGGCGGTCCTGCTCGACCGGGGCGGCAAGCTGGTGTTTTTCGGCACGCCGCAGGAGATGCTGAAGTATTTTGCCGAGGCCGAGCACCAGCAGCATTTCGGAACCGAGCTGGGGGCCTGCGAAGCCTGCGGCACAACCCGCCCGGAGTTTATTTTTGATGTGCTCGAAACCCCGCTCCGCGACCTCGGCGGCGACATCATTTTCGAGGAGAACAACCGCGGTCAGCTTGTCCCCGCGAGAAGGTTTTCGCCCGACTATTGGCGCGATAAATACGAGGCCTACCGGCTGATGAAGGACGTGCAGCAGCCCGCCACGCCGCGCGAGGCCGCTCCCCCACCCCAGGCTCCCACGCGGCGCCGCGAGCCGATCCGCCTGCGGGAGGAGTGGCACCAGTTCGTCGTCCTGCTCAAGCGGGCGTTTATCAGCAAGCTGCGGAATCCGGCGAACCTCCTGACGACGATCCTCGAAGCCCCTCTGCTGGCGCTGCTCACAGGAATGGTCCTGCGCTATTCGGAGAGCGATGTTTATGATTTTGCATCCGCCTTTCACATTCCGACCTATCTCTTCCTGTCGCTCGTGGTGGCGATGTTCCTCGGCCTCACGAACAGCGTGGACGACATCATCCGGGACCGCCCGGTCCTCATGCGGGAGAGAAACCTCGACGTGCGCCTGATCTACTACG